>CAZWUN010000005.1:0-51289 GCA_964637145.1 uncultured Burkholderiales bacterium | reverse complement strand
CTCAGCAGGCCCTGATCTACAACCTGATCAGCTCCACCATGAGCCAGCTCGACTACGACAAGCTGGGCGCGGCCCACTTCAACGGCCTGATCTATACCAACGGCTACTTCTACTCGGAGAACGAGGTCAATATCCGGGGCGGGCTGATCGCTGCCGACGATGGTAGCCAGCCCCCAGGCTTCCCCGACCCCACCAACCCTGGCTTACAGGTCAATCCGGGCGACATCTACCTCAACCGGGGAGTGCGAGTCACCTTCGTGCGCGATCTGCTCGAGCAATCCGGCTCCACCATCGGCACCTTCCAGGTCAGCGTCTGGATGAGCCGTTGAATTCCTGTCGCCAGAACTGGCGCCGCGGCATCAACCTGGCCGAGATCATGCTGGCCGTGGGCATCCTGGCCGTGGCCATGCTGGCCCTGATCGGGGTGTTCACCTCGGGCCTGCGCTTGCTGGCCCAGTCGCGCGATGCCCAGACGGCCACCCAACTCGCTCGCCAGTTGCTCGAGCAGGTGCGTGCCTCGGGCAACGTCCCCCACAACGCCCTGAGCTTCGATGGCTCCATTCCGACGCCACCGGTCACCGGATTCCCGCCCGCCCCCTACCCCACCGCCACCGTCGCCAATCTCCCCTTCACTCTGCTCGTGACCACCCAACCGATCCGCCCTGACTTCGTAGCCGTGCGCGTCGAGGTTCGCTGGCAGCAACAGCATCGGGTGATGACGGAAAGCTGCTTCTATGCGCCCTGAACGACGCGGGGCGACTTTGCTCGAGACCATGGTTGGAGCCTCCATCATGGCCATTTTGACCACGGCCGTCTTTGCCGTCTTCAAGATGGGCATCTCGGCCTGGTTCAAGGCCGATGGTCTGGCCGAGTTGCAGCAGCAGGGCCAGGCCGTCGGGGGACGCTGGGTGCGCGAGACCGAGACCACCTGCCTGGCTGCCATCACCCTGAGCGCCACCGGGGATGCCTGCAGCCTGCCTTCGGCCATCACACCGGCCGGCGTCTTCGCCCTCGATCCCGCTACCAGCGAGCTCATCTGGCAGAGCTATCAGCTTTACTATTTCGACGGCCCCTCGGGGGAGGTGCGTTACCTGGAGGTTCCCATTGGTGCCACCACCAGCGCGGTGCTGCCCATCGAGCAGTACACCGGACAGCCCCTGGCCAACAGCCTGGTGGGCGGACGGGTGCTGGCCCGCTCGGTCACCAGTTTCCAGGTCCAGGACCTGGGGGGGGTCTTGCGGCTGAACATGGTGGCTCAGCGTCGCCGTCCCAACACGGTGCAGATGGAAGTCCAGACCAACGTGTTCTCAGCCGCTCCTCGGAACTAGGGCAATTTCAGTCCGGCCCAGAACAAGGCCGCCCATGCAGGGCAAGTATCTCTCCCTGGCGCCCCTGGTCTGCTGGCGCTCGAGCCCCCGCCCGCTGGACATGGAATCGCTGTTCGGACGGCGATCGCCGGTGGTGCTGGAGATCGGCTTTGGCAACGGCGAGTTTCTGGTCCGCACGGCCAGCGCGGAGCGTGAGAAGGACTTCCTGGGCATCGACCTGGAGTGGAAGTCGGTGCGCCGGGCCCTGCGCCGCGCCGCCCAGGAAGGACTGACCAACCTGCGGGTGATGCAGGGCGACGCCCGCCAGATGGTCGAATGGAGCCTTCCGCCCGACTGCCTGAGCCAGGTCACCATCCTCTTCCCCTGCCCCTGGCCGAAGCGACGCCACGAGCGTCACCGCCTCTTCTCGGTCGACTTTCTGGGTCTGCTGCGACATCGCTTGAAGCCTGATGCGGGGATCTGGATCGTGACCGACTTCGAGCCTCTGTTCGGACAGATCCAGGCCAATGCGGCTCAGGCCGGCTATCGCATCGAGACCCGGGTGGTGCCGGCCTCGCTGAACACCAAGTATGAGCGGCGCTGGACCTCCGAAGGACAGCAAGAGTTCTTTGAATCGTGGCTCTATCCCGAGGGACCGGCCCCGCCCGCTCCCCATCCTGCGGAGGTTCCCGTGCGCACTTACGTAGTCAAGGACTTCCCCGACCGCTGGAATCTGCCCGAAACGGTGGCTGAGGGGGCCTTCCGGGTACAGTTCCGTGACCTGGTCTTCGACCGCGAGCGTCGAAAAGCGATGGTCCGGGTGTTCGTGGTGGAAGAGCCCCTCCACCAGGACCTTTGGATCGAGCTCACTCCCTCGGAAGGCGCCTGGCACCTGCGGCCGGCTCCGGGGTGCGTCTTCTACCCCACCCGCGGGGTGCAGCGTGCCCTGGACGCCCTGCTCGAAACGGTCGACCGCTCCTGTCGTCGCTGAGGAATTTCGACCGCTCCTGTCGTCACTGAGGAGTCAGGCCAGCCACTCCTCACCCAGGTTGGCCCGGGGCTGCTCGAAGCCGCACGCCTGAGGGTGCCCCCCTCCCCCCGGAAAGGTCCGGGCCACCGTGGTGGCGTCGAACTCGCCCCGCGAGCGCAGCGACCACTTGCGATCGCCCTGCGCGTCGTCGAAATAAAGAGCCACGAAAGGGGCCTCGGGAAACTTCTGGCACAGGGCATCGCCCACTTCCGAGCGCAGTTCGGCGGGAGTGTTCACGATGGGCACCTGATAGCCTCGGATATTGCCCGTGCGCACCCGCTCCAAGGTGGCCTCCACCAACTGGTCCTTGTAACGGCGGATGGCCCCCCCTTCGGTTTTGAGCCTCTCCAGGTCGGAATCGAGCTGGCTCCAGACCGAGAAGTCGCGCGGGTAGCTGGCCAGGGCGGCGGACACTTCGCGGCTCTGGGGCAGCTCCCACTTCCAAAGATCCCGATCCTCGACGTAGGAAACCAGGCCCGGTACCGCTTTATTGGGATGAAAGTACTCCCAGGCGATACCGGCGCCCGCCCGCGTCTTCTCGAAGACGGCGAAAGGGAGGCCCTGAAGGCCCTCTTCGGCGGTCTTGTGGTGATCGAGCACCACCAGGTCGGCCACCTGCTCTTTCAGGGCCAGAAGCTTCTCGCGGGGGTAACTGAAGTCCACGATGGCAACCTTCGCGTCCCTGGGCAGTTCGGGCACCGGCTCGTCGTAGTTAACCCCGATGTACTGAGCCCGGTCTCCCAGGGCCCGATAAGCCGCCCAGGCCGCCCCGTAGCCGTCAAAGCACGGGTCGTGGTAGAGGACGTGAGTTACCTCCTCGGGCTTGAGCGCCAGGGCGTCGAGTCGCTGGCGCAAAGCCGGCTGGCCGGCCGGCGCGGGCCCGCTTGCCGGCTGGCAGCAAGCGCAGCCGGCCGGATGAGACAGGCTGACCCGATCACCCGAGGCCGGCTGGGAGGCCGCCGGACGAGGCGAGCCCAGAGAGGAGAGAGAGCTGCTGAGGGCATGAATCTGCATCCTGACCAGTCTATCCGGAGAGCCTGAAAGTCCCATGAAAGGCCGGCTTCACAATCTTGTAACAGGCCGGAAACGAAAGGGTAACCTTTCCCCCCTGGTCAGGGGTGCGCCACGCCCTGATGAGAAGCTCAACGATGGTTTCGTGCGACACCCGGTCGCACAAGTCCCCAGGCCTCCTTCCCCTTGACGGGCTGTCCGACACAGCCCGATTTTTTTTCAGGCCTCCCAGGCCTGCTCGAAGGAGGAGGCCGACGGGCTGGCCCCGCAGCGCCGGCAGGGGTGCTGACCGAGCGGGTTCACAAAACCGCAGAACCCGCAGCTCCAACTGTCAGGCACGGGGCCTTCCGGCCCCGACTCGGGGACCAGCTCGCTCAACAGGCAGAGAGCCTCTTTGATGAGCTCGAGGTCGGGTCGTTGCAGGAATTGAGACATCAGCTGGCCCACCTCACCCCATTCAGCCGAAGGGGGCGACCTCTGAAGCAGCTCCTCCAGAGCCACCAGCGGCACGCTCCCGGCCAGCAGCCCGGTGCCAACCTGCCAGTAGGCGCCAGCGGAAGTGCCGACGAAGCGATCTCCTCGCAGAGCCGTGCTCTCGAGGCTCGAGAAGAGATGGTGAAGGCTCTCGCAAGCCGCGGCATACTCGCCCAGAGCTTCCTCGGCCGTGATTTCGCTCTCCATCAAGTGGCCGACGGCGTCCTCCAGCCTTTCCAGGCCCAGGTCGATCTCCTCGAGCAAGCCGCGCAGCTCCATCGGCAAAACCAGCAGCCAGCGCACCTGGTTCCAGAACCCGAAGAGGCGGGGCAGCACGCTATCCTCCAGATTGCGAATTCCCCGCCGCCAGTCTTCACGGGCCACCTGGCGGCCGGTCTCCAGGGCCAGCTCCAGATCCGGTCCCACCAGCGGGATGTTGTAACGGCGATAGCGAGCCTGATAGCGTTGCCGATCCTGGCGATCCCACTCCAGCAGGTGGTCCAGAATCCTGGCGCCACCCGACAAACGCGCCAGGGAATCGTGCAATCCATCGCGATCATCAGCCTCCAGGGCTGCCCGGGCCTCTTCCAGGCCCCCCTTGAGATGGCGCAGGCCGGTCTCGAGCTCGGGTCGCACTTCGCTCTTCAGTTCATCCTTGCGCCGGCGGTAGAGCTGGCGGAGGTTCTGATAGGATTGCTCCAGTATCGGCAGGCGCTCGACCACGCCCCGCTTCTGGCCCCGACCCTGGAGGTAGGCGGCCGCGGCCATGAGGAAGTCATTCACGGCCGGTTGGGGGGAGAAGTGGGGCTGCTCGCGGCGCTTGTTGACCCGCTCCATCAAGGCCATGGCCTGGTAGAGAGGGGGAAGCAGACGGCCCAGATCGAGATCATCCAGCGCCTCATCCACTTGCTCGAAGAGGTAGGCGATGTTCTCGAGATCTTTCTCGTCCTCCGCGTCCAGACTGAAGGCCCCGTGGAACTCCAGCCAGCGCCCCGCCGCCTGGCGCTCAGAGCCAAACTCTTCCAGCCGGCTCTCAACATCGGCCTCCCCGTCCCGCAACGCATTGAGCAGTCCGACCATGGCCGGCGGGAGATGGACGATCTCCATCGTCTACAAGGCCTGCTCCAGGAAGGGGGGGAGAGCCAGGCTGGCCAGGTGCATCTGGGGGCTGTACCACCGGGTTTGCAGGCCGCGCTCGCGGTAGCGGCGAGTCAGCTCGTCGGCAGTCAGGCCGAGATCCTCGCCCAGGGAGGCGGCCACCAGAGACCAGGTGCCGCTGGGATAGGTCGGCACCGGCACGATCAGCGGACGCACATGCCGAAATTGCTCCTTCAATCCACGCACGGCACCCACGATCTGGTCGAGGTAGAAGAAGGGGGAGCCGGACTGCATGGCCATCACGCCCTGCGGGGTGAGCGCCTGGCGCAGGTCGCCATAGAAGCCTCCGCTGAAGAGCACCTCGGAAGGGCCCACCGGGTCGCTCGAATCCACCAGGATGGCGTCAAAGTCGCGGGCCGTGCGCATGTACTCGGCCGCGTCGGCGGCCACGATCTCTACCCGCGGGTCGCTCAGACGCCCCGACAGCGCCGGGAGATGCTCGCGGCAGACGCGCACCACCTCGGAGTCGATCTCGACGAGCACGGCTCGCTCCACGCTGGGGTGAGCAAGCACCTCGCGCATGGTGCCACCGTCGCCCCCGCCCACCACCATGACCCGGCGAGGCGCAGGGTGACAGAGCAGCGGGACGTGGGCCAGCATCTCGTGATAGGTAAACTCGTCCAACTCGCACAGTTGGACCTTGCCGTCGATGACCAGCAGCTTGCCCATCCCCGAAGTCTGGTAGAGGTCGATGCGCTGAAACTGGCTCTGGACCGACTCGAGCGTGCGCTCCAGGCGCACCTTCAAGCCCCAGCCCTCGGGCGTGTTCTCCTCAAACCACAGCTCCACCGGCGGCCTCCCTGGTCTGGAAAGTGAGTTGCACCTCCTCGAGGTGCTCGGGCACGTGGGCCTGCCATCCCTGCCAGGCCGAAATGCGAGCGCGCTGAGCTTCCAGGGCGGCCTCCTCACCGTGAGTCAAGAAGACCCGCCTGGGCGGTTGCGGACAGGCTTTCAGCCACTCGTTGATCTGCTCGTAGTCGGCATGACCCGAGAATCCATCCAACTTTCGAACCCGAGCGTGAACAGGCACGAATTGCCCGAAGATCTTGATGCGGTCCTCACCCTGCTGCAACTGCCAGCCCCGGGTACCGATCGACTGATAGCCCACCAGCAGCACTGTATTGCGAGCATCCGGCAGATACTGCTTCAGGTGGTGGAGGATACGGCCTCCGGTGGCCATCCCGCTGGCCGAAATGACCACGAAGGGCGGGCGCACGCTGGCGATGGCCTTCGAGTCGGCCACGCTCTCGCACAGCTTGAGACCCGGCAGCGCGCCCTGGGTGCGCAGCTGCTCCAGGGCATCATTGTCGAAGTATTGAGGGTAATTGGCAAAAATGCGGGTGGCCCGCGCCGCCATCGGAGAGTCGATGAAGACCGGCACATCGGGAAGACCGCCGTCTCGGCGGATCTCTTGCAGAAGGTAGACGATCTCCTGGGAGCGCTCCACCGCGAAGGCCGGGATGACCAGCACGCCAAAACGCTTCATGGTCTCCCACAAGATCTCGCGCATGTTCTCCTGAACGGGGTGGTTACCGTGCAAGCGGTCGCCATAGGTGGCTTCGCACACCAGGTATTCGCAGCCGACCAGAGCCTCCGGATCACGAAGGATTGGGGCATCTTTGCGACCCAGGTCGCCCGAGAAGACGATCTTCTTGCCCTCCACCGTCAGCTCGATCCAGGCCGAGCCCAGGATGTGGCCGGCGTCGTGGTAGACGATCGAGATCCCCGGGAGGGGCTCGAAGGTCTCGTGGTAGTCGTGGGTGACAAACCGCCTCAAGCTGGCCTCGGCGTCGTAGATGGTGTAGAGCGGCAGGGCCGGCTTGTGGCGGCTGAGCCGCTCCTTATTCATGTAGAAGGCCTGCTCTTCTTGCAGGTGGGCTGAGTCGGGCAAGAGCAGCGTGCAAAGGTCACGGGTGGCCGGAGTGCAGTGAATCTTGCCTTTGAAGCCGTCCCGCACCAGGCGGGGAATGAACCCGGTGTGATCGATGTGGGCGTGCGTGAGCACCAGAGCCTCGATTGTGGCCGGATCGACGGGTAGATCCTCCCAGTTGCGTGAGCGGATCTCTTTGAGGCCCTGGAAGAGTCCGCAATCGATGAGAATTTGACGGCCTTTGTAGGTCAGGAGATACTTCGAGCCGGTGACCGTGCCGGCGGCGCCTAGAAACTGCAAGCTCAACATGACAGAGCACGCGGTTCGCGCGGCCGCAAGAAAGATCCTGTGAGCAGGATTCGAGCCGCCAAAGCCCAACAAGCAAGCGAAGCGCGCAGCGAGCCTGCGAGCGTAGTCAAAAGGGCAAGCGAAGCGCGCAGCGAGCCTGCGAGCGTAGTCAAACGGCAAGCGAAGCGCGCAGCGAGCCTGCGAGAGGGATAGAGGAGTTCTAGGATGCGGCGATTGCCGGGCACATTGGTTGGGCTGGCCTTGTTTCTGGGCTCGCTGCTGTTTTGCCAGGCCCAGAACTCGACCATCTACCCCCGTGACCTCGCTGTGACGCTGATGAGCCAGCGCGACGTCGAGGAAGAGATCGTCCTTGGACAGCGATTCAAGAGCATCGAAGAGTCTGCTCCCTCGCTGCTCGGCCCTCCGGTCGTGCCTCTGAGCGACGTCCCCGTGGCCGAGGAGCGCCCGGGACGCTCTCTTCCGCCCCCAAAACAGTGGGACGTCCCTCCCTTCCCCACCCTCGAGCCCGCGCTGCCCAAAGATCTGCCTCCCGAGGTCCTGGCTGAGCTACAGGCCCGGCCCACCGGACCCCAGCCCGAAGTGTTCGGGGAAGTTGCTCCCTACAGTTATGCTCCCAGCGCGGGCCTTCGTCCGCGCACCTCTCGGCCGAACAACATGCTCCGCACCCGGGGCAGCGAGGCTCCCGTGCCCTTCAGCCTGAGGCGCTACAACACCGAGAGCCTCGGATTCGTTCAGGTGGCGGTCTACGGGGGCACAACCAGCATCAAGGCCGAGCAGATCTATCATACCCTCAAGGCAGCCGCGCTCAAGCGGGAGGAAGTCTTTGGAATCGGCAGCGAGAGTTTTCTTGCCCGCCTGCCACTGCCAGCCGAGCCCGAGCCGGCGGCTCCCAAGCAGGCCGGCGAGCCAGCCCCCCCTGCCCCTCAAGCGTCTCCATCCCCTTCGGTCGCGTTTGGCGACATCACCCCCACCGGCCCGGCAAGGCCCGATTACCTCGACGCCGGAATGGCAGCCAGCTCGCAGGCGCCCAGTTTCCGAGGGGTACCTACCCGCATCGATCAAGCCGCCCTCACGCCCTCCCAGACCACTCAAAATGAGGTCGAGGAGGAGTCCGCTGCGCCGCCGCCGAGCGGGCCCTCCATGCTGGTTCTGGTATCCTATTTCCCCGATCGGGCGGCCGTGGTCGAACTGGCGATGGACGAGCGCATCGGCGACCTGCAAAAGCTTCTCAACCTGGCCCGGCACTGCCAGTCACGCCTGGGTCAGGTGTGGACCGAGCTCACCGAGAGGTAGCCGGCGGAAGGCTGAGCTGCCGCGGGGGCGAAGTAGCCTCAGATCGATGTCCGAGCTTGCAGGGCATAACCCGCCCGCCTCTTCAGGCACACCGCCGGCCAGCAATGCCCTGGAGGGCTTGGACGCGCCCCTGGTGCCGGTCGGCGCCCCTGACCATCTGGTCGTCTTATTGCGAGAGCTCGAGCGCAAGCTGGCTCAGGGGGACCCGGTTCGCTGCTGGGCAGCCACCCGCGACGCCCTGGGCCTGCTGACCCGATACTATGCGGGCGTCCTGCCGGCTGCATGGCGCAGCCTGGCCGCACCTCCTCCCGAAGTGCTCACCCTCTGGCGCGAGGCCCGCAGCACAACCGAGCGAGTCGAGCTGATCGTGCTCTCTTTGAATGCCCTGGCCGACATGACCGAAGACCCGCTGGCCCGCGTGCTGCTGGAGGTCTTCGTGGAGCCGGGCTGGGGCCCCCGCACCTTCACCCGCCTGCTGGGCGCGGGCGAGCCGATGGAGGGGAAGGAACAGCTGACTACCTGGTTTGCCTCTACCCAGGAAACGCCCCCGGTGGAGGTGTGCGAGCAACAGCTCAAAGTCTTTCTTCCGGTCTTGCATGATTGGGTGCTGGCTTCGCGCCGCTTTCTCCAAGATTGCGACCATCGCTTCGAGACCGGCTCGAAGTTCGGACAGATGGAGATGGTCGTTCGCTGGCGAGACCGTCTGCTTCGCACCGGCTTCACGCTACGCTTGCGAGAGGGCCGAAAGTCGGGAGCAGTCTCCCCGCCCCCGGTTTCCGGGGCCACCTCACGACCCGCCCCGGGCGGGCCGGCTCCGCAGGAAGCCGAGGAATTGACCCGGCTGATCGTGAGCATGCTCCAGCGTGAGCATACCGGCCCGATCAAGAAGAAGGAAGAGGTGGTCGAGGAGAAGCCGCCAGAGCCCCCCCCCGCCCCGAGATTACACCACCAGATCACCTATGTCGGTCCCGACCGCAGTCAGGAGGGGCGATACTCCTACAGGGGGCGCGTGGAAATCATCCTGCCCGACGACAGCCCGGTCACCGGTCAGATCCGCGCGACCCACCCCAAGGTGACCGTGAAGCCGACTGTCTTTCAAGGCAGCTATGCCCGGATTGACTACTGGATCGATCCGGCAGCCCTGGCTGACGAACCCGAGTATCTGATCATCCAGACGCCGCATGAGGTCAGGAAGATCCCGCTCACCATGCTGCTGCCCAGCTCGAAGATCCCCAACCTGACACCGGCTCGAGCCATTCTGCTGTTGCTTGCCCCCAGCTTGATCGGCACCGCTTACATCCTGTTCCGCTTCTACTACTCGTTGGGGCGCATCAAGCATTACCTTCTGAGCTATACCAGCACGGCCTTTCAGGAGTCCTACCTGGGCCGACAACCAGTCTCGCTTCAGGGCTCGGGCATCTCCGCCCTGGAGGTGGACGTCTTGCCGATGGTCGAAACCACGGCTCTCTTCTACTTCCTGCTGGCCGTGCTGGCCCCGCTCATCACCACCAAGCTCTACCAGCGCCTGCCCAACCGCCAGCAGAGCGAATTCGGGATGATTTACCTGCTGGGGATGACGCTGCCGCTGATCATCCTGTCCGTGATCCTGACCGGGCCAGCCCTGTCGAGCCGGCTTTTCCTGCACCCCGAGCTGGCCGTGATGAGCTACTCCCACCAGTTCGTCTGGTTTGCCGCCTTCAATCTCGGGGCCAGCATCTATCTCTTCCTGTCGGTTACTGGAATTCTGGATCGTTTCATCAGCAATGGAATCATGCGTCTGCTGCTCCCGGTTGTCCTCACTGCCGGATTTGTCGCCACCAGCCTCTATCTGGTCTATCGGTGAGCAGAGGGCAGGTTGCCTTCCCATACTGGGCGAATGGGCGAGCCAGCATGGACGGGGAGTTTGGCTTCGAGCATCCGGTTGAGGTACGCTTTCGCGACCTGGACGCTCTCGGCCACGTAAACCACGCCAGTTTTCTCACTTACTTCGAAATCGCGCGCACAGCCTACTGGATGCAGTTGACCGGGGTTTCATCGGTGGCCGCGCTGGACTTCATCCTGGCCCGGGTCGAATGCGATTACCGCAGCAGCGTTTCCTTTCCTGAAACCCTCCGGGTGGGCGTGCGCTGCTCCAAACTGGGAAACAAGAGCTTTGACCTCGAGTACGAAGCCCGACGGGGCGATGGACAGGTGGCCGCCATCGGGCGCACCGTCCAGGTAGGCTATGACTATGTGACCGGCCAGACTCGACCCATACGAGCCGAGGTCCGCACCCTGCTCACCCGGGACTTGACCCGGAGCGCAGTAGGGGCGGAAGCCCCCGGGAGCGAACCTGGGACTACAAAACTGAGGGAAAGGAACTGATGGAGGCAGCTGCCCGGGCCCTGGAGCTACTTGGCGATGCCGAGTGCCCCTCGATTTCGCGGGGTCTTGGCCCTGGCATGCTCTCGGGCGGTCAGCTTTTGGACGCATCCGTTCGAGTCTGGATCTCTGGAACGCTTGCCTGGGTGGAGAGCACGGCGCGCTATACCGCCGGGTCCGGAACAGCTCCGCTGACCTACCAGCTCGCCTTCCCCCCCGGTGCCAGGCTCAGTCGTTTTCGGGCTCAGGTTGCGGGTAAAGTCCTGGAAGGGCGGCTGCAGGACCGGGCGCGGGCCATGCAAGCCTATCAAGCCGTGCTGGCCAAGGGCCAACCAGCCACCCTCACCCAGCAATCGATCGATACCCTTCAGATCAGTCTCGGAGCCGTGCCCCCCGGTTCCGAGGTAGCCATCAACCTGGCCTATGTCGAGACCCTCGAGCCGCAAGCCGGTGGCGACCTGGTGTTCCATTTTCCTATGCTGGACCAGGCTGGGAGCGTGCCGGCCAATTTCCAGATGGTGACCGTGCTCGAAACAGCCGGGGTGCCACCGGCCCGGCTGGCAGCCAGCCAGCCCACCGCCACGCAATCGAGCCAGAGGGGGGATCTGCGCATCGAACTGGCCCGCCCGGCGGAGCTGAAGCCTCGCGATTTCACCCTCCGGTTCCGGCTTGGGGCCGAGCAGCCCAGAGTTCAACTCTTTGCCGGCGACCAGCACTTCCATGTCGGAATTCTGCCCCCCAAGAATACGGTCCCCAGCCCGGCCGGGGTGGACGTGGTGTTCCTGCTCGACCGCTCTCAGGCGATGGCCGGGGCCAACCTCGAGGGTGCTCGCGCGGCCCTGACCCAGGCCCTGGGAATGCTGGGTGAACGCGACCGGTTCGCGATCTGGGCCTACAACGAGCAACTTGCCGGGCCATCCGGGGGGCGCCTGACCGGACCGGCCGAGCGTCCGGCCGCGCTTGAGTGGCTGAAGACCCTGGCTCCAGCCGGGACAGCCGATCTGCCCAAGGTTCTCGACCAACTGCGGGCGGTGCCGGGAACGGGCCGCACCCTCTGGCTCGTGCTCATCACCGGTTCGAGCCTGCCCCAGGGTGGCGAACTCATCAAAGCCGCCCGGACTCGTCCTCTCCCCGGCCGGCTCTATGCTTTCAGCCTTTCAGGCGAAAACCAGGTCGTCTTGAGTCGACTCTCCGATCAGTGCCGCGGTCATGCCTTCCAGGTCCAAGCCGATCAACTCAAGGAGGGGGTCGAGCGGATCATCGGCAGTCTTCGCCAACCGGTGGCCTTCGAACTCGAACTCCAGGACCAGGGGCTGGGTCTTGTGCCCGACTCTCTGGTTCCGACCCATCTGAGCGACCTCCTGGCCCAGCGACCGGTTTCGGCGGCAGGCCGCAAAACGGGCCAGGGTGCCCTGGCTTTGCAGCTCAAACTCCCGCACGAAACCGCGGTCCGCACCGCCAAGATCGCTCCTTTTCCCAGCAAGAACCCGGCTCTGGCCGCCGGTTGGGCCAGCCTGCGAATGGCTTGCCTGGAAGAACAGCGCGCCTTGGCCGGTCCATCCGACCAGGCGCCACTGACACAGGAAATCAGCGAGCTCTCGATCCAGAGCGGCATTCTCAGCCAGGCCACCGCCCTGGTTCTGCTCGATCTGCAGAACGTGGCCCACCTTCATGTGCTGGCCGAGGCCGGCGCCGCGACCGTCGCGCCGTCCCTGCCCCCGACGCCTCCGCCTCCGCCTCCCAAGCAGCAGCCCCCACAGCCAGTCGTTGAAACATCATCCTCCAAACTTCCGCCACTGCCGCCGCTCGAGCAAAAGCCCCCGGCCGAACCCGCTCCGGCTCCCCCGGCGCCCAAATCCCCAGAGGTCCGCAAGGACCGGGGTCTGACCGCCAAGACCGGGGTCAATACCTCCAATCGTTTGACGGCCAAATACCAGGGGGGCGGCAAGAAGATTGCCGAGGGAGCCAAGGCCCAGTTTACCCGCCAGAAACCTCCCGGAAGCGATCGAGCTAAGATCGAAGGCGAGCAGGCCGCCAAGATCCGGGACAAGCACAAGGACAAGCTCGAGACCATCAACAAGGAGACCCCTGAGGTCCGCCGCCTGATCCAGGACGACAGCATGACCCGCGTCACCGGTGAGATCGATCCCGCCTTTGAGTCCGTCTGGACCTTTGGAGCCGAGGCAGCGGCCGTGGGGCACGTGCCGGGGCGCACCACGGTCGCCGGTGCGCCCGAGCCGAAGAACCTTCGCCAACAGTTCCTGGAGCGACTCGACGGGGTCGAGCAGAAGCTCGACCGACTTCGGCGCCAGCCCAGTCGGGCCCACGCCGAGCCGCTGGCGGAAGAGCTCTACTATTCGCTCGGAGTGCTGGAGGAGGCGTGCAAGACCTACCCCAACCTCGAGCCCATGCTCCAATCGGGCCAGGATCTCTATCGGGCCCTCCTGAACGCCAACCCGGCCGTGATCGATGGGCTGCAGAACTGGATCGACCAGTGGCGCAGCATGGGAAGCTAGCTTGAACTGCCCGGCCTGTCTCAAGGACAATCCCGACGGCTCACAGTTCTGCAATCATTGCGGCAAGTCGATGCAGGCTCACGCTCCGACTCCCACGGATGAGCCCGAGCGACTCGTCTGGGAGGGAACCTGCGCCGCCAGCTCGCTCTTGAACCTCTGGTGGTTCCTGGGGTTCCTGTTGTTGGTCCCGATTTTGATCTTTCTCGGAGTAGCCTGGTATCGCAAGGCCAATCGGCACTATCGACTGACCAGCGAGCGCTTGACGGTAACCTCAGGCGTCTTCGGCCGCAGCTCCGAAGACCTCAAGCTGGTCAGGGTCGAGGACATCAACTTCAACCAGACTTTCTGGAATCGGCTCTTCAAGGTGGGCGATCTGCATCTCATCAGTACCGACAAGACCGAGCCCGACCTTGCCGTGCGGGGAATCCCCTACCCGGAAAAGATGAAGGAGACGATCTGGGGCCTGGTTCGCGAGCAGCGCAAGCGGATGGTCTACATGGAGCAACTCAACGTCTGAGTCAGGTCGTGCCTCCCTCGGCAGAACAGTCGAAACTCTGACCCCGCTCGTCGGCCGCCTGCCAGGTGATGGAGATCCTCCCGGGATGGGCCGCGTCCATTCGGCGAAAGTAGGCTTCCAGAATCTCTCGGTCCACTTCCACTTCGGCCAGGCCTGTTTCGTGCGGCTCGATCACCAGAGGCTCCGACAGGAGACGCTCATAGCTCTGCTCCCCCTGACCCTGCTCGGGCTCGATCCGCAGTCGATAGCCCAGCACCCGGGCCCGAACCGGATGCAAGGAGACAAACTGAAACTTGAGCTTGAGCCCTGAGATTCCCCCGAACAGATTGTGCTGCAACTCCGGCGTGAAGGATCCGCGCAAGGGAACGGCCGAGCCCGGCTGCTCACTGGAGCCAGCCTGGGAGAGCCAGAGGCGCACCAGATGGTGGTCGGGGAGCTCCCGGGCGAAGCGCCGGGCCAGATCGGGCGCAAATCCGGGCAGGGTCAAACAGGTCACCAGCGCGCCACCCAGGAAGACCACCGACAGGGCCAGCTTGAGGTAGCTTCGGTCTTTCTCGCGCAGGAAGACGATCAGATTCAAGATGGAAAGGAAAATTCCCAGACAGGTCGCGATCAGAGTGAGCACTGCCATGGCTTCAGACCTTCAGAAACATCTCGTAGGTTCGGGTAACTCCGTCGTCGCCCACCACGACCAGCTTGCCATCGAGTGAGAGCGAGCTGGAGAGGGTCGCTTCCTGGCGAGGTCCGGTGTGCTGCTCCGAGCTCAGCCTCCGGGTCTCCGGCGCTTGCCCCGGAGCCAGCGTGGTCTCCTCCCAGCTCTTGCTGTCGCGGGTCACGCAGCGCTGGTTGGGAGGCATCTCGCGCACCATGGAGATCATCACAGCCTCGCTCTCACCGTGCAGATTGCTCACATAGCGGCAGTTGCCCTCGCCATCGACCTCCTGACGGGCCTCCCGATGATAGCTGTCGCGCTGGAAGTTATTCTTGTCTTCGAGCTTCTCGCGCACCATCGGAGTTGAAACAGTGATCGTCCGGGCCTTCGGGTCGAGCACCGTCTCCAAGCCCGAGCGCGGATCACGGGTCACCAGTCCACTCCAGTCCCGCGTAGCCTGCAGCGGCTTGCCCTGACAGTCGGTGGCCGTCACCTCCTTGCCCAACAGCCCCCACAGAACAGGCCGAACTTCGATGCGCCGGGGCACGCCCGGAGTCTGGCTGGGAAGCTCGTACACATCGGCCGAGCCGTCGGTGTGCACGACACCGTTCTTCCAGGTCTGCGTGCCCGCGGTTCCAAGCGCCAGAGCGGGCCGAAATGCCAGGGCTGCGGTTTGCACGGGGTTCCTCCTGCTTGCTGTCTGTCCGTCTGGCGGGAGCATAAGCGAGCCGGCCCTGACTTTTGTGAAAACGGCGTGAACAGTTCTACTTGAGCATGACCGAGCCGAGATGATGTGAGAACTGGGGGAAACCGTTGAGGACCACTCCCGGCAGGGCCACTACGTGCATGCCGGTCCCGCAGTAAATGGTGAAGCTATGCTCCACGTTGTCGACCTGGTAGGTATAATCTTGCTGCGAGCTTGGACAGACCACCTTGGGGCGGCTGAGATAGGCCTGAGTGAAGGTGGGATCGAGAGCATTGGGGTAGACCTTATTGTCTACCGAATATTGCTCGAGAGCGGTAGCGATGTGCTTCACGGTATCCATGCAGGCGGTCAACTGGGCCCGATAGCGGGCCCTGATCAGGCTGGGCATCATCAAGGTCAGCAGGATGACGAAGAGCATCAGCACGATCATGAGCTCGATCAGCGTGAACCCCCGCCGGTGGCGAACCTGCATTCTCACTCCAGTCCTCCCTGGAGGAATTTTCTCGTCTGAGGAGGCGAATCCTGTCGCAGTTTCCCTTTAAGGGTAGGGAAGACCCTGCTTTGCCAAGAAAGAGAGGGTGTGCCTCCCAAGAAGCAAGAGCCACAATTTAAAGTCTATCAAGCCAGCATGAAGCGCTTCTGGCCCTTTGCCATCGCAGCCGTGGTGGTAAGCCTGCTGGGAATCGCCGCCGGGCTCTACGAGTTGAACATCGGAATCCCCAAGGCATTGAATGAGCCCGGTCTGCGGTTCGTGGCCGGCTACCTCCCCATCGGAATGTCCCTGCTCTTGCTTCTGATGCCCGTTCTGGCCTTCAATGCCTACCGCGGGAAGCGCTTTACCCTCCGGCCCGACTGCCTGCTTTACGAGAATGGAAAGCAAGAGCTGGCCATCCGCTGGCGAAATGTCACTCTGCTCAAGCCCCAGCGGATAAAGGGCAGCTTCATGGTGGCCACCGTCAGCGATGGCACCTCGTTCGCCCGAATTGAGCAGTTCTTCTTCCCAAAGTTCGAAGAAATCCTGACCGAGATCGACTACCAGAGGCGAGCGGCCCGCAGCGAGCATAACGTCTGAAGCAGGAGATCCGGGGCAGGTGTAGATATCCGGGGAGTCATGGCCTGGGTACTGTGGATAGAAAATGAGCCTGAACTGATCGAGCGCGCCGTCTTACGTTTGCGCTCGAAGAAGCTACGCTGCCGGGTCGTGGATAGCCCGTGCGAAGCGTTGCAGACGCTCCTGGCAGCCCACGAAGACGGTAAGCTCTCGCGTCTGCGAGCCATCGTCTCGGACTTCGACCTCGATCTGGCCGACCTGCAGGAACGCATCAACGGCTTGAACTTCCTGGAGCTGTTGAGCCAGCGCCCCCCGAGCGACTATCGCAAGCAACTATTGGACACCATTCTCGAGGGCTGCGACCCGAACTTTTGCACCAGTGACCGGGCCGAGCGCCTGCTCGACGAATTCCAGCAGCAAGACATCGAAGGCATCCTCTACAGCGCCCGGCGGCCCAACGACGTGAAGGCCTTCGATACCTACGGCGTACTGGAGGTCGACTCGATCTTCCACAAGCCATCCGACGAGCCCGCCCTGCTCGGTCGGCTCCTTTAACGCAATGTCAATGCGTGGGAGGTTTGCCCGGTAGGGCCCTGAAGTCCCCACTGGCCCGATCCCGCGCAAACTCAGAGCCGATGGGAGAATCGAGCAAGCTGATGATGTCGGGGTCGTAGTTGGCGATCGTGTTCACGTCGTAAATACCGTGATTGGAAACCTCCTGCATATAGGCATCCGTCTCATCCCCTGCCAAGAACCTCCAGCCGCTGTCCACCTCGTTATCAGGCTCTTCTCGGTAACAGTAGTTGACTCGACTGCCATCCACGGTGATTCGATCGCTGGCAAAACAGGCTCCCCGTCCCGGGACCAGAGGGCGGATCTCCTCAGCGCTCAGGGCAAACTTTTTCGGCTCAGACATCCCACGTCACCACCCCCAGGTCTTCGCCTGCCAGACTCATGGCTCCCTCCAGGTCCAGCAATCGCCCGGCCACGAAAGCGGCCTCCAGGTCGGGCGGTAGAAAGGGCTGGAATTTGGAGGCTCGCGAGCGGGGGATGCTTTTCACCAGAGCCTGGAGGGTTTCGCCCGAGAGCGGGCTGGCCAGTTCCTCCAGCACCCGCTCCATGGGCCGAGACCAGACCTCATCCGGGGGCAGTTCGAAGCGCACGCGCAGGTTGTCAGCCCGGGCCTCCAGCCCGGTCCGATAGGTATAAAGCCTTCCCACGACGTTGTTGATGCGCCCCCCGGCGAAGGTGAACAGGGTTGCCTTCTCGCCCCGGCGTTCCAGGATCACCGGGGCGTGAGTCAGGAGCGGCCGCCACTCCGACCTCAGCCGGTCGAGCAGAGCCTGGGCCAGGTCGGAGAGAAACCCAACCGGCGCCTCCTCCACCAGGTGAGACCGCATCTCGCGGCAGAGGTCGCGCTGAAGCAGTAAGAGATCGCCGCTCCAAGAGGGAATGGCCCCCTGGCCGGCCGGCTCGACGAGCAGCACGGAGCGATCCCAGAGACAACCAACGGCCCGCCAGGCGCGACCCGCCAGCAGGAAACAAAATGGCTTGTCACCGCTCACCTGGGCGAACCAGCACTCCACCGCCCCGATGCGCTTGCCATCGGGAGTCTCCACGGCCAGTTCGCGGGGGGCCTCGAAAACCGAATAGAGCTCGCGGAAGTACCCCCGTCCAAACTCTTTCTCGCCCTGGCGGCCCACCACCAACCGCCCGTCGGCCCGGGCCAGGATGTCCTTCTCGAGCAGGTGATCGAGGATGCGCTCGCGCTGCGGCTTACTCAGGTCGGCGAAGCAGTAGCCCTCGGTGGCCAGCAGAGCCGAGCGCGAGAGCCCGCGATGCTCGAGCACGCGGGTCAACACCTGATGGACGAACAGGTGGGGCGAGAAGCGCGAGGGGCGCACCGGCTCGACCGCCCCGCGGGCAGCCAGGGAGATCAGGGAAATGGCTCTGAGGAAGCTCCAACGGTCATCGGTGCAAAAAGCCATGTGACCACGGGCGCCGTCACGTCGCCCGGTGCGCCCCAGTCGCTGCAGAAAGCCCGAGACCGTGGTGGGAGCATCGAGTTGCAGCACGAGGTCGAGGTCGCCCACGTCCAGTCCCAGCTCCAGAGTGCGGGTGCACACGATGGCGCAGTTGCTGCTCGAGCGAAAGGCCAGCTCGGTGGCCTCGCGCACCTCGCGCGACAGGGACGAATGGTGCACCAGGGCCTGCACCCCCAGTTCCTGGAGTTGGCCGCGAACCCGCTCCACCTTGCCCCGCGACTCGGCGAAAAAAAGGGACTTCTTGCCCCGGGCCAGGCGGGCCGCAGTGCGAATCGGGTCCTGGAACTCCTCGTGAGGGTGGATCTCGATCAGGCGGCGACCTGGCTCGCGAGCGGGCGACACGACCCGGCGCGAGCGCTGGCTCGAGCCCTGCAACCACTCACACAGCGTCTCGGGGTTGCCCACCGTGGCCGACAGGCCGATGCGCTGAAAGTCGTGCGAAGTGTATGCGCGCAGGCGCTCGAGCAGGCACAGCAGGTGGTCTCCCCGGTCGTCCCCCGCGAAAGCGTGGATCTCGTCCACGATGACGCAAGAGAGAGCGCGCAGCATCTCGCCCCGGCCCGAAGTCAGGATGACCTCCAGCGACTCGGGCGTGATCATCAAGAGCTGGGCCTGCACCCGCTTCTTGAGGTGAGCCGACACGTCCCCGTGCCACTTGAAGACCTCGAGGCCAACCAGGGAAGCCAGCTCCTTCAGGCGCGGCTCCTGGTTGTTCAAGAGGGCTCGCAGAGGCGAGAGAAACAGGGCGCCCAGCCCGGGTCCCAGCCGATCCAGCACGGGCAGGACAGCGGCCTCGGTCTTGCCCCCGGCGGTGGGGGCCAGCACCAGCACATTCTCACCGGCCAGGATGGGAGGAAAGCTGACCTCTTGCACCGGACGCAGGGACCGCCAGCCCAGCCGGTGCACCAGGCCGTGGCGCATCCGCTCGGAGAGCTGAAAGAAAGCGCTGGTGGGCGCTGAGGTCACAGCAGCACTTCGCGCGCGGCGCCGCTGAGGGCCTCCTCTTCCTCGGGCGCCAGGGCCAGAGCCTTGACCGCGCTCTCGTCGAAGCTGTAGTCGCGCACTGGAACGTAGCTCTCGTGCTGGTCCACCAGGTCGAGCAAATTGACCACCTCGCGCAGGAAGAGGCGAGGCACCACCTCGACCCGTCCGCCGAAGCCGCGGGTGACCCGCTCGACCATGGCCTCGAAGACGTCGTCGGTCACCCGGGTCTTCAGGCGGTCAGGATGATCGGCCGGATACAGATCGCGAATGCGCCGGGCGGCCAGCAAGAGACGCCCGGTGTCGAAAGGCCTCAGGGGGATTTGAGGCTGGCGAAGGTTCTCGTGCTGGTCGTCGGCTTTGAGCACTTTGATGCGCTCGTGCAGAGGCTCGAGCTCGAGCACGCCTTGCGGGCTCTCAAAGAAGTCAGGCGTGCCGGTAATGAGCAGATGCAGACCGGGGAACTCCTGGTTGTCTTGAGCATCCACCAACTGGCGCAGCACCTCCAGGCTCTTGAGCCGCTCGGGACGGCGCAGGCGCAGCACTGTCTCCACCTCGTCCAGAATGACCAGAATGCCGGCATGGCCGGCGGCCCGCACCAGCTCGAGCCAGCCGCGCAGAAACACCAGGGCATCCGTGTTGTCGATCTGTCCGGTCACTCCGGCCACCCGCTTGATGGCCGCGCCCACCTTGGCCTCCCCCGCCATCCAGTCGAGAATGCCCCTGGCCTCCTCGAAGTCCTGGCGGAATTTGGCCTCGTGGTAAGCCTTCAGACAGGCCGCCAGCCGGCCCGCCCTCTGGCCCACGGCCACCAGGTGCTGCTCCACCTTCTGGCCCACGGCGGCCTCGAACTCGGGAGCGTTCTCGTCCACCCCGTCCACTTCGATGACCTGCTCCTCCAGGCTGTAGAGCCAGCGGTCGAGCAGGCTCTGCAGGGCTCCCCCGCGTCGACCCGGCAGGGTCAGGTTCTGACACAGGCGGCGGTAGACCTCGCTGAGCCGGTACATGGGCGTGTCCGCCACCGAAATGACCACTTTGCTGGTAAGAAAGCCGTCCTGCAGGGCTTCCGCGCCGGCCAGGCTGGTCAGGAAGGTCTTTCCCGAGCCGTAGCTTCCCCGGATGAACTTGTAGGCGCTCTTGCCCTGCTTGACGTAGGCTCTTTGCTCGGACAGGGCCTTCATGGGGGCGTCCAGCCCTACGGCGAAGTGCTCGAGCCCTTCAGGGGGAACGGTTCCCGAGCGCAGGGCGTTGACGATTCCCAGGGCGACGGCCCGATCGAGGGCCGGGGGTGCTTGATTCACAGTCGGTCTCTCCTCAGCTCATAGACATTGCCCTCCGGACCGTCCCCCTCGCGGCCCAGAGCCAGAAATCCAGCCCGATTCAGGCGCTCCACCAGGCTTTCCAGCAGCCCCCCGATGCGCCGGGTGCCGACCGCCTTGCCCAGAGCCGCCTCGCTCATGCGGCCATAGCGGGCCAGGTGCTCGAGCACAGCCCGCTCGGTGGGCTTCAGCTCAAAAGGAAGGGCCAGCTCGAAGGCGCCACCCTCGCTCTCGAGGGTCAGCCGATGGCGACGCACCGCGGTCACGCTGACCACCGGGTCGACCTCGCCCAGAGTGACAACGTCGGAAAGCAGGTTACGCCGACACAGGTTCTCACGCGCGAAGGGGGTGGCCCGATGGCCCAGGTAGAGCCCGTGGCGAGCGTTGGCATCGGCCTGATTATGAGTGACCAGACCAGCCGCCTCCTCGGTGAACAGCAGGCCGTTGCCCTGGTTTTCGTGGGCCAGGTTGGCATGGGCCACCGGAACGGCCTTTTCTCCCACATAGAGGCCATGGAGCTGATTTTGCAAGCAGTGATTGCGCACCATCACGGGCTGCGATTCGCCAAAACAGGCGATCCCGGACTTGGCGTTGGCCCGGCACACATTGTCGCAAAGCACGGGGCGGGCCTGCTCGCAAACCTGCAGGCCGTGGTACTGGTTGTCGTGCAGCTCGTTGTGTCCGGCCTGGCCGCAGCTCTTGCCGTAGTAAGCCAGCCCGGAGAGCAGGTTGTGGCTGCAGATGTTGCTCCGCAGAGCGGGAGCCGCCTCCTCGCCTACCTGGATGCCGTGCAATTGGTTGCGGGTGCATTGATTTCGGCTGGCCGACCCCTGCCCCTGTCCGAAATAAGCCAGGCCGGCCTGGGCGTTCTCAGAGCAAGTATTGGCCAGCAAACGTGGCTCCGAAACCTCGCCCACCTGAATCCCGTAGGCCTGGTTGCCATAGCAGGTATTGCTTTCGGCACTGCCGGAGGCCTGGCCGCTATAGTCGATCCCGCAGAAGCCGTTATGACAACATGAGTTGCCCTGCAACCGGGGAGCCGCATGACCGCCCACGGAGATGCCGTGATGGCCGTTATCCTCGCAGTCATTATTGCGGGCCAAGCCACCGCCCTCCTGATGGTAGGCGATCCCGGCCGACTCGTTCTGGCTGCAGTGATTGCCCAAGAGCTCGGGCACGGCCTGGCCCGCAACTCCGATACCCACCTGGTTGCCCGAGCAGTCGTTCTGAACGGCCCGCCCGCTGCTTTCATCCTGGAAAAGAATGCCGTAGAGAGGGCATTGACAACAGCGATTGCCCTCTAGCTCGGCCCGAGCCGTGCCGCCCACCCGGATGCCAACCTCTTCTCCTTCGCACTGGCAAAAGCGCACCCGAGCGCTGGTCTCGCCCTCGAGAGCGATCCCTGGGAGACGACAGCGCTCGACCTCGAGCTGGCAGTCGAGAGCCTGGAGATTTCCCAGAGTGAGGTCGAGCAGGGCGAACTGCCCCTGCTCGACGCGCAGCGAGCCCTCAAGTACCGTGCGCTCGAGCCCGGCGCCCACCAACCGCAGGCTGCGCTTGAGCCTCAGCTCCCCAACAACATAACGACCCGGGGAGAGAACTGCGGTGGCCCCTTCAGGCAGTCGAGCCAGCTCGGCCGGCAGATCAGCGGCCGCGGCGAGTCGGAACTCGGCACTGGTGGATGTGGAGAGCATAGAACTCCCCTCAAATACGTCAGATCAGGATTTAATCCCTTAAAAATGTCTGTTCGCCATCAATAAAAAAAAAAAGGGGGGGGGTGCCCCCCCCCCACTTTTCTCTGTTCTTACCGGCCTGGTTCAGGGAAACAGGTCGAGTACGAAGGGAGCATTGACCGTCGCTGTCGTAACCGGCGCAAGACTTACATTTCCAGTGGCGGGGTCGATGGAATGAACGGCCACGAGGTCACCCGCGAGTCCCGGAAAAATCAGGAAGGCCCCACTCGGATCGATCGCCAGATCAAACACCTGGTCGGCGATCGGCAACGTCTGAACAGGCGTCAACAGCCCGGAGGCATCCACGGCGAACACGTCGATTGCGCTGTTGCCTGCGGTCGACATGAGATAAACGAAGTTTCCGTTCGGGTGCACCGCGATGCCCGTCGGGTTGGCAAAGGTCGGGGGTTGGGCGTCGACGACTCCCAGCAACGTGCCGTTCGCGTCGATATCCACAGTGTGCAAGCCGGTCGAGGTTGCCACGAACGCGAAGTCATTGTTTGCGCTCAAGGCAATCTGCCTGGGAGTGTTGGTGAACTGCAGCTGGCCTCCGAGGCTAACAGGTGCCCCGGAAGCGTCCAGATTCACCTGATCCACAGGGAAGTTCGGAATGGGGTTGTTCGAGCCAGTATAGAGCGAACTGATAGCCTGGCTGACGAACAAAGTCACAATGTTGTCGGGCACCAGGAAGGCACCTGCAAGCGGAGCGTACTGGGTTCCGTTGAAGAGGAAGGTCAGGACCGGGTCGTTCCCAGCGGCGGGATTGTTCGACACATAGAGCCGCTGATTATCACAAGCCAGGGCTTGGGGAAAGTCGATCCCATCGGCCAGGCCCAGTTGCGTGAGAGCGGTGAGGTTCCCCGCCGGATCGATTGTGAACGGCGAAATGACTCCGCTCACGATCACGGAAAAGAGGTTGTTCAGCTGGTCAGCAGCCATTCTGCTCGGGTTGCCGCCCAACCCCAGGGTATCCACCGGCGTGAGAGTACCGGTCGCCTGATCCATCGAGAAGCTGTGCAACTGGCTGGCGGCTCCATTCGACTCCACCACCACCACGCGAGCAAGGTTCGGAAGCACGGTGATGGTTACGATGTTGCTGAGTACCGCGACTCCAGGCAAACTTGCCTGCACGGTGGTGGTTCCGGCCGCCAGGGCCGTCACCACCCCGGCCGAATCGACCGCCAGGATCGTGGGATCGCCGATTGTGTAGGTGGCCTGTCCGGTCACGTCCTGGGTTGTACCATTGCTCAAGTTGGCCGTCGTCAAGAAGCTGGTTCCGACCTGCCCGACCTGAACAGTATTGGTGGCGTCGGAGAACACCAGGTCGAGACTTTGTACCGTTGCGGCCAGCACGGTCAGCTGGGCAAAACCTTGAAGCGAGTTGTCCACCGTGGAAATGGCGCGAATATTGGTCGTTCCCGGGGCCATACCGGTAGCCAATCCGTTGGCATCGACGCTGGCGATGGCCGGGTCGTCAGATATCCAGGTCACGCTGGTGCTGGTGCCGCTGGGCAAGAAAACCAGCGCGGAAAACTGCTGCTGCTCTCCGACCAGGATCGTCTGGTTAGGCGGATTGACGACGACAGACTGGCTCTGGAACTGGAGATTTACCTTCTGCTCGAGCACCACGCCCGGCGTGATAGCCAGTTGGTCGATGGTGGAAACCGCCACGACCTTTCCCTCAGCATCCAACCCGAAGATGTAGATGTCCCAGATTCCTGGAATGATGTCCAGCAGGATCCTGACCGTGCGGTCTTCCTCGCCCACCGAAGCCGACCCACGCGAGACAATCCTTCGACCGCTGAGGGCGCCCGGGTCAGGAGTGTTGCGGTCCACCACTTCGGCAACCACTTCGAGAATCTGCGAGCGTCCCTGAATGGCCCTCTGGGCCTGTTCAGGGACCTCGACATCAATTTTCATGCTCACGAGCTGAGGGCCTGGAGGCGGGGCGGGTATGCCACCACCGACAGAACTCGACCCCCCGCCGGAACAGCCGAACAGGAAGAGCAAAGCGAGCAAATAAAGGCTAGTTCTTGAACGCATCGAAGCTCCTTGAATAAAAATCCAGCTCCATGATTCGGCATTCAAGGCAAACTCCTGCCGACCAACCACCCGCTCTCAGTCGGCCGTAAAGAAGCCTCGACCGGGAGGAAACAAGGCCTGCAGGACATCGCCCACCCGCTTGGCCCAGGACGATTCCGTGTGATAGGCCCCCTTGACCTCGCGATAGAAGAGGTTCTCCCCCACCACGTATCCCTTGCTCACCAGCACCTTGCGCAGGGCGCGAATGTCGGCGATCAGGTCGTCATCTTTGTCTTCCTCCGTGCCCATGTCGAGCCAGATCTTCTCCGGCCCGTCGGCACAGGTTTGAGGAGACTCGGCAATGGCCCTGGTCAGCTCCCGACCCGCCCACCAGAGGGAAGGCGACAGGGCGGCCACCAGGTTGAAGCAGCGCGGATACTGCCAGCCCAGATACAAAGAGCACAGACCACCCAGGCTCGAGCCCATCAGGGCAGTCTGGTCGGTATTGGTGCGATACTCCCGGTTGATGAACGGCTGCAATTCGTTGGCCAGGAACATCCCGTAGCGGTCAGCTCCGCCTCCCCCATGCTTGGGATCGGGCGCGGGAGTGTACTCCTCGAATCGCTCCGGGGAATTGTAGACCGCCACCGCCAGAATCGGCTGAATGGCCCGCTCGGCGATCAAGTGCTCCAGGGTCTCATCCACCTGCCATTCGACCCCGAAGGCCGAGGTGGCCGCGTCGAACATGTTCTGACCATCGTTGAGGTAGAGCACCGGGTAGCGCCAGGGATTCATGGGCGAATAGCCGGGCGGTCGGTAGACCATGACGATGCGGTCATCCTCGAGTATCTCGGAGCGAAACTCGTGGCCCACGATGTCCCCGGTGCGCGTGCTGCCGGCCGGCCCCTTCATGCGCTCGTCGGGGATGAGGATTCCGCCGTCTTCCTCTCGGTAGCCGATATAGAGCGCCCCGTCGCGCCCTTTGCGAGCATAGCGTGCCATGCGGTCTGATTCTGTGCGGCCGGCCGGTCGGTTCCTGCCGCTTCAGGAGATTTTCAGGGCACGTGGGTAATCTCGACGCAAATCGTCACGACCCAGGAAACTCAAGCAAACGGGAGGACCACCATGATCAGCACCATCAACCCCGCCGTCGCCGGCTACACCCAGGCGACCCGCGCCTCCGGCTCCCAGCCGCAGGCCGCTTCCGGCAGCCAGGACGGCTACGCCGGGAGCGTCTCAGAGGAAGCCGTCTCCCCCAAAGTCGCCTATGCCGAGACCGCGGCGCCCAACGGCAAGGCCGCCAACATGGAAACCGACTTTCTCACCCTGGTAGCCGCCGGCGTCTGCGCCCTGGTGGTCTTCAGCGTTTGCTGCTCCAACGGTCAGAACCAGCGCGGCTGATCTTCGCTCGAACGCGACCGAGAAGCCTGGCGAGCACGCTCGTCAGGCTTCTTTCAGTTCCTGACGGGATAATCAGGCTATGAAGGTGACCCAGATCCCTCGCCAGGTCGTGGCAGGCGCCGCTCACAAAGTGGTCAGCCTTTATCAGGACTACATCTCGGCCGACTACAACGGCGAGCGGGGCGCCCACTGCATGTACGCGCCTTCCTGCAGCGCCTACATGAAAGAAGCGGTCGAGCAAGACGGCATGGTGCAGGGAGCCTTCTCGGGGTTGATGCGCCTCAAACGCTGCTCGTCGGATCAGTATGAAGAGCGCTTGAAGCAGTTCGTGGTGCAACTGGCCACCACACCTGTCGACCAGGTGGGGACGCGCTTTGCGGTGGAAGACCAGGCTGCACTCCAGCGTCTGGGCGACGTTCACCAGATTCTGGCCCGCATGCAGACCGAGCTGAAAGCCGGGCGGGCCAGCGAGGCCAGCTCCCTCAATGAAGAGTGGGTCAAGATCCTCAAGGACGAGCTGCGGGTGCTGGTGGTGGAGCATCCCGATCACGATCCCACCGCTCCCCCGCGCTTCAAGATCATCCACAACCGGCCCTGGGTGCAACCCGAGAAGACAGAATTGGGCCCGCTGGCCCAGGCGGCCACGGCGACCGGCTCGGTGGTGGGCGGAGTGCTCGGCGGCCTGACCGGTCTGTGCGCCTTTGGCCTGGTGGGGGCCAGCTACGGGGCCTTCCGGGGGGTCAACTCGGGAGTCGGCCAGAACGCCAGCCTGGAAGCCAGCTGGACCAAAAAGTACGGGCCCTCGGCGGAAGGCTCGAAGCTGGACAAGACCCTGGCCGGCTGGCACGAGGCCATCACCGGGGCCGTGGGCAGCCTGGCCGCCTCGGCCGTGTTGGGCCCGGTGGGGTTCGTGGCCGGACTGGCAGTCGGACTGAGCAAGGGAATCAAGCTGGGCGCCAGCGAGGGGTGGCACGGCGGCCGGCTGCTGGGGCGCAACCTCACCCGCGATCTGGTGGACGGGCAGGGCGAAAGCCACCGCCACCCGGTCGGGTGCGGCTGCGGTTGCCAGGTGGAGACTCCCACCAGCGTCAACACGTCCTTGCCGGCGGTGCCGATGGCCGCCTCGCGCCCCTGGACCATCGTGGGACACCTGGACGCCACCGCCAGCGAGCTCGAGCCCATGCGCACCCGCCAGGTGATCGACTTCGAGCGCAACCCCCACCCGGACGCCCACGTCGTGCTGCAACTCCGGCGCGAGGGGAAGGACGTGGAGTCATTGAAGCGCAGCGCGGCTTTCAAGACCTATGGCCTGCCAGCCCTGGCCGTGGCCGCGGGCGCGGCCGCCTTCGGCCTGTTCGGGCTGGCTGGAATCCCGGCCCTGCTGGTGGGCAGCCAGCTGGCACAGGGCGCGGCTTTCTCCATCTACCAGGGGATGAAAGATCGCCGCACCGCCGGCCGGGTGGCCGAAGCCCACGAAGAGGCCAGCTGGTCGGGCACCCGCACTTACGAGCTGGCCGCCGGCGGGGTGCACACGCCTGGCCGCAATACCATTCAGACCCACACCGTCGAGCGCAGCTCCAGTACCGATGCGCCCACCCCCGAAGCTCTGAGCAACCTGTGGGTGCGCTCGATGAAGCGCTACCCCTCCGAGCACACGGCCGTGCTGCTCGAAGGGCACGGGCTGGGCTACAAGCGCCTGGCCGGCATGAAGATGGCTGATGTCAAGAAAGCCCTGGAGCTGACTCAGGCCCAGACCGGCAAGAAGGTGGACGTGCTGGTGATGGAGGCCTGCGAGATGGCCAACCTGGAGGCCCTCAAGGACCTGGGCCAGCACGCCCGCTACGCGGTGGTGAGCCAGGACAGCCTGTGGGAGGCGGGGCTGCCCTGGACCTACATCCTGCCCCGTCTGGGCGAGATCGACAAGGATCCCAAGACCTTCGGCGAGATGCTGGTCAAGCGCCACGGCGGCAACGAGGTCGTGCCCACGCTCTCGCTGGTGGATCTCGAGAAGCTGCCCGCCCTGACCGCCTCGGTGGAGGAGCTGGCGGCCAAAGTGCAGGAGAAGCTGCCCGTGGTGGGCGAGCACTTCCAGCAGGCGGCCGCCCAGACGCGCCACTTCCCTCGCGAGGAGAAATCAGCCGCTCCGGGCTGGCGAGGAACGCTGGAGAACCTGTGGCTGGGGCTCAAACGCTTCGTGAACTTCCCGGGCTACGGAGATCTTGGCAGCTTCCTGGAGAAGCTGCAGGAGGGCTGCCCCGATGCCGAGGTGGCCCAGCTGGCCGCCCGTTGCCAGACGCTCTTGCAGGAGGCGGTGGTGGTGAGTCGCAACGACGCCACGCTCGGGGCGGCCAGCGGGCTTTCCATCCAGATGCCCGACCCGATCTTCTTCCCCGGTCAGTATGTGAAGGATACCGGAATGGAGAGCTGGGGCGGGCTGATCCACTCGGTTCGTCCCTGGCGTACTCGGGTCTCGACGGTGGCGGTGGAGGGACTGCACACCGGGTTGACTACGGTCGCACCTTTCGCGCGCAAGTACGACCTGCTGAACAAGATCTGAGCCTCAGGAGCGACCCGACCGATTCTTCGCAGCACGGAAGATCGAAGTGCGGGCAATTCAGCGACGACAGGAGCGGTCGAAAGAAACTTGCGATCCTGGACTCGGGGGGAGTGGCAGCCCGCTAACCAGCCTGTCGGCTGGCCATCTTGACCAGCTCAGCCGCGATCACGCGGCTGGAGTCGGGCTTGCTGGCCCGGGCCATCGCCTGGGCCAGCTGATTCTTGCGGGTCTCGTCGCTCAGATAGCCCACCACCTGGCCGGCCATCTCATCGCCGCTTCGGGCGATGCTGGCCACCCCGATGGACTCGAGCCGATTGGACTGGTGCACCGACAGCCCCAGGCGCGGGTTGTAGAGGATCATCGGCTTGCCGGTAGCCAGGATCTCCGAGGTGGTCAGTCCCCCCGCCTTGCTGACCACCACGTCGGCCGCCTTCAAAAGCTCGGGCATGTTCTTGACCGAGCCCAACACGTGCAGCGGGTGATTGCCACCCTGGCGGGCCTTCAGCTCGTCGTAGGCGGCCTGATTGGTGCCGCAGACGCAGATGATCTGCATCGGGTAAGGCTGGCGCTCGAGCGCCTCGACCTGGCGATTGAAGGGCTGCTGGCCCAACCCGCCGCCCATGATGAGCACGGTGGGCAGGGCCGGGTCGAGGCCCAGCTTCTGGTCGAGATCGGCCGGAGCCGGCTGGCCAAACTCCGCACGGATGGGAATTCCGGTGACGCTAACCTTGTCGGGCTCGACGCCCAGGCGGGCAAGATCCTCGCGCATCATCTCGTTGGCCACGAAGTAGTGCTGAACCTGGGGCTGCACCCAGCGCATGTCGGCCAGGTGGTCGGTGTGCACGTTCACCAGGGGGGCGGTCAGCTCGCCGCTGTCCTTCCAGATGTCCACCAGGCCGCTGGCCTGCTCATGGGTGCTGACGATCAGGTCGGGCTGGTAATCCTTGATGTACTGCAACGCTTCGGGGGCCATCCAGGCTTTGTAGTGGTTGATGGCCCACTGCACGGTGCCGATGACCGGGTTGCCGGCCAGGGCCAGCTCGTAGCTCCAGCGGGCCAGCTTTTCGCGACTCTCGAAGGCCTGCACGTTCTTTTTCTGGGTTTCGCGCACTTCGGGCGGGCAGACGCTGAGCATGTCGAACGACTCGGCCTCCACGCCCGGGTGCTCGCGCAGGGCGCTGACCAGGGCCTCGGCGGCCATCCGGTGGCCGTGACCGGTGCAGGAGCTATGGGTGACCAGAATGCGCATTCTGACATCAGACTAACCGGCCTGCCTGAAGGAAACCGGAAAAGAAGGACCGGGAACGCTTGAATCGAAATCAAGCCGAGCGTGACTCCTCAGGATTTTGTTCAAGAAACCCGCTACCGGGTCATCCGCGAGCTCGCCTCGGGGGGCATGGGCAAGGTTTATGAAGCCCAGCAACTGGGGGCCGACGGCTTCTCCAAGCGGGTGGCCCTCAAGGTCTTGCATCCCTGGCTCAGCGAGTCCAGCGAGTTCGCCCAGATGTTCGTGGGCGAGGCCCGCCTGGTGGCCAACCTGATCCACCCCAACATCGTGCAGATCTACCAGTTGGGCCGGGCCGCCTTCGGCGCCTACATCGCCATGGAGCTGATCGAGGGAATGAGTCTTCGGCACTTTCTCGATCTGCACGCTGGAAAGGCCGTGCCGGTCGAGCTGGCCACCTTCATCGTCAGCCGCCTCGCCCGGGCCCTGGAGTATGCCCACGAGCGCACCGACGACCAGGGCCAGCCCCTGGGACTGGTGCATCGCGACGTGTCCCCCAACAACATCCTGATCTCGAGCGAAGGCGAGGTCAAGCTGGCCGACTTCGGGGTGGCCAAGGCCGCCCACTACCTCGAGTCGCAAGAGGGCGAGCAGGTCTACGGCCGGGTGGAGTACATGGCGCCCGAGCAGGCCAGCTGCCAGGTCACCGATGGCCGGAGCGACCTCTTCAGCCTGGGCGTGGTCTACTACGAGCTGCTCACGGGCAAGAACCCTTTCCTGGTCGAGGGTGAGGGCCTGAGCGAAACCCTCACCCGGCTTCTGACCACCCGACTGAGCAGTCCCCCGGGACTGACCCCGATGCTGGCCGCGACTTTAGACCGCTGCCTGGCTCCCGATCCGAACGAGCGACTCGAGAGCGCCGGCAAGCTCGGCTACGAGCTGGAGTATGCAATCTATCACAAGGGTTACGGTCCCACCATCCAGACTCTGGCGCGCTATATGCGCAACTTGGAGCCACTGACCCGGTCGGCTTGAAAGGGCGAACCCCGCTCCGGTCAGAACAACCCTGGCCTTGACCCGCATCACCCGCGTGCGCACCGAACGAGAGCGTCTGGCTTTCTGGAGCCTCGCGCGAGCCATTTACCCGGCCCGCCATTCGGCCTGGGTGCCCCCGCTCTGGCAGCACTATCGACAACTGATGGGCAGGCTCGACGACCCGGAGCGTGCCTTCTTCGTGGCCTGGCAAGACGATCAGCCGGTGGCTCACCTGGGCGTCAAACGCCACCGACAGGCCCTCCACTTCGGCTTTTTGGAATGCCTGCCCGGCCAGCTCAGGGCTCTGGAGCGGCTCCTGGAGCAGGCCTGCAGAACCTTTCCCGGACTGCCCCTCAGGGGCCCCTACCACTTTCGTCAGGAAGACCCTTACCCGGGCCTCCTGGTGGATGGCTTCGACACCCCGCCCAGCTTTCTACTGGCCTATCATCCGCCCTACTACGCCGACTTGCTCGAGCAGGCCGGCTTTCGTAGCCTGCAGGAAATGCACACCTACAGCTTTCAGCGCGGCCAATTCCGGCAGGATCTGATGCAGGGACGGGCGCGTCGAGCTTCCGAGCAAGGCGTGACAGTGCGCTCGATGGACCCCTGGCATCGAGTGCGAGATACCCGCTTGCTGGCCAGTGTCTTCAACGACGCGCTGGCCGACAACTGGGGCTTCGAAGAGTTCGATGAACCCATGATGCGCGAGTTCGTGGTGCTCAGCCTGCTCTTGATTCGACCCGAGACGGTGCTGTTCGCACAGCGGGAAGGCTCCACGGTAGGAGCCCTCATTACCCTGCCCGACCTCAACCCGATGCTGGAACGCTGCCAGGGGCGACTGACCCTGCGGCTGCTCTACGACTACCTGACCCGCCGCAGCTGGATTCGCAACTATCGCCTCTATGCCATCGGGGTGGTACGTCGGGCGCGCCAGCTCGACGTGGCCGGTGCCCTCGTTCACGCCCTCACCCAACTTGATACCCGCATCCCGTGGGAGCGCCTGGAGGCCTCCTGGGTGCTGGCGGACAACCGCCCCATGCAGGCCATGATCGCCGCCCTGGGCGGCCGTCGCGAGAAGACCTACCGTCTCTTGGAGCGGTCTTGACCATCCAGGATTACTGGCGGGGCCAGCCCATCCGGGTAGTGCGCGAGGATGGATTCGAAGCCTGGTTTCGTCCCGACTGGAGTTACCGGGGCACGCTGCGTCGGGCGGCCGGCCAGTTTCAAGGTCCGCTCCCCCAGCTCACCCTGAGCTGGCCCCAGCGCCTGCGTACGGCTGTCATCCAGGTCCGAAGACGGCTCGAGAAATTCTATCGCGATGCATTTACCTGTGACATCTGGGCTGTGGGCTACGCCCGGCACCGTCTGCAGAGGCTGAACGAGCTGCTCACGCTCGACTGGCACTGGCGTCCCGAGCCCGGCCCGCTCACTTACGAGGCTGACCCCTTCGCCTTCCGCCACAACGGCGGCTGGCACCTCCTGGTGGAAGAGCATCGTCACGGCAAACCCGCGCGTCTGGTGGAGAGCACCGAGCAGGGAGGACGCATTCCACGCCTGGAGGGAGCGCACCACTCGTTTCCCTACCTGTTCACCTGGCAGGACCAGACTTACTGCCTGCCCGAGAGCCTGGCCGAGCGGCGACTCAAGCTTTACCGCCTGCACGATGGCCTCCATCTCGAGCGGGTGCTGCTGGAGAACGTGGAGGTGGTGGACCCGGTGCTGTTCGAGCACCAGGGACTCTGGTGGCTCCTCTACACAGGTCCCAGTCAGCACGGTGCCTACCGACTCCACGCGGCGCACGCTCCCTCCCCGCTGGGGCCATTTGAAGCCCATGCTCTGGACCCACTCAAGCAAGACATTCGCTCCACTCGGGCCGCCGGCAAGCCTTTCCGCCTGGACGGTCGGCTGTATCGTCCCGCCCAGGACTGTTCGAGAAGCTATGGCGATGCGGTCATTGTCCAGGAGGTGCTCGAGTTGACCCCCGAGACCTTTCACGAAGTGCCGGTGCTCAAGCTGGAGCCACGCAAGGACAGCCCCTACCGGGACGGATTGCACCATCTGGTGGTGGAGGAAGACCTGGTGCTGATCGATGCCCGACGCATCCACCACGACCCTTTCTGGCTGGTGTGGCAGTAGGGTGACCGGACCGGTCGATACCCTGGTGCGTTTCTACCTGGGGCTGACGGCCGCGTTCCTCGTCCTGGGCCTTTCCCATCCCCCCGCCGGGCACACCTCGGGGGAACTGGTTCTCCGCATCCTCTGGCACGTGGCGGTCATCCTGCTGATCCCCAGGCTGGGCGCGGGCTGGCTGGCCCGCCTTTATCCCTTTGTTCTGCTGATCCCCATCTACAGCGAGTTGGAGGTGCTCAACCGGATCCTTTCCGGGGTCTACTATGACGCCACCGTGCTGGCCTGGGAGACGCGCCTGCTAGGCCCATCTCCCGCCGCCTGGCTGAGCCAGGTTCTCCCCTACCGACTGTTGTCGGAGTGGCTGCACATGTGCTATCTGCTCTACTACGTGTTCATGCCCATCCTGGTCTTGCGGCTGCGCCAGCTCGGCCAGACGCAAGCGGCCGAACAGGCGACCTTCACCGGCCTGGCCACCATCTACAGCTGCTACCTGGTGGTGATGTTCTTTCCGGTTCAGGGCCCTCGCCCGCTCTGGCCCCCGCTCGACCCCGCCTGCCAGGGCATCTTTTGGAGCCTGTGCCATGCCCTGACCAGCAACGGAGCAGTGGACGGAGGGGCCTTCCCCTCAACGCATGTGGCCTTCTCCAGCGCCGCGGCCCTGGCCGCCTGGCGCTACCACCCAGGTTGGCGCTGGCTCTACTGTTTTCTGGCCCTGTCGATCGCTCTGGCCACGGTCTATGGGCGGCTGCACTACATGGTGGACGTGCTGGCAGGCTGGGCGGTGGCGCTGGCCTGGGCCCTGGCCGGGCCAACGCTCTATCAGCGTATACAGGAAAAGACAGCCGGCCCCAAAATCTCTGGCCGTGAACCTGACACCTGAGCAAGTGGAGCGATACCGACAGGACGGCTACCTCCACCTGCCGGGCTTTCTGCCCGCCGCGCCTCTGCGAGAATGGGTCTGCGATTTGGAGAGCTGGCCCGAGACCCCGGGCAAGTGGATGCTCTATTACGAACCCCATCGAGCCGATCCCGACCGACGCCTGCTCTGCCGGGCCGAGAATTTTCTTCCCTATCACTCCGGCCTGCACGATCTCTGCGCGGGGGTGCTGCGCCAAACCGCAGAGCAGCTCATGGGTGAAGACATGGTCTTGTTCAAAGACAAGCTGAACTTCAAGCTGCCCGGCGGAGATGGCTTTGCGGCTCACCAGGATGTGCAGGCCGGCTGGGACGCCTGGGGCTCCATCCACCTGACGGCCATGGTGGCCATCGACCGGGCCACGCGGGACAATGGGTGCCTGGAAGTCGTCCCGGGCCGCCACCGCGAAGGATTGCTCGGTCCGATGCACGAGCCCCTGGGAGAATTGGGGCTTCGCTTTCAATCCCTGGAAGCGGCACCAGGCGACACCACGTTCTTCGACTCGTTCGTGCCCCACCGATCGGGACCCAATGACAGCACCCAGGCCCGGCGAATCCTCTACATCACCTACGGCCTGAGGCGCGAGGGGGACCGGCGCGAGGAGTACTTCGCCGCCAAGCGCAAGAGCTATCCCCAGGACTGTGAACGCGAGCCAGGCAAGACCTACCACTACCGGGTATAATGCAGTTGCCTCGCACCGCCAGGCTGCTCTGGCGCCACGTCCGCTACAACCCCCTTGTACTCGGAACGAGACACCGCGAGGTGGTGGCCCGGCGGTTGGACCGGCTTTTCGTCACCACCAACGCTTTCCTGAGCGAGGTCCGGGTGGACTACTGGCTGGCCTTCGGCACCTTACTCGGCCATCATCGAGAAGGCCAGATCATTCGAGGCGACGTGGATGTCGACTTCGGGCTTTGCGAATCGGACTATCACCGCGTGAAAGCCGCTGCCTCTCACCTTCCTCCGGGCTGGCGGCTCCACGATACCAGCGCCCGACACCTCGGCCCCAAGCTCTACATCGAGTGGGACGGATGGGAGGCGGACCTCTACTTCTACCGAGCCGAGCAGGGCTGGCTCCTCCCCCTCGAGCGAGGAACCTTTCCCGGCGAGCGCTCCAAGATTCCTTGCGAATACGTCTTCCCGCTCCAGAGCGCGAGCTTTCTGGGCCAGCAGACCTGGCTACCGGCCCGCCCCCGTGAGCTTCTCGAGCACCACTATGGCTACCTCGGCTCGGACGCGGTTCGCGACCGGGCCACCGGCTACTTCGTCCGCCAGCGAGCCTGACGAGGCGGAATCGCACGGCCCGCGTCGAACCCGGCGCGGTCATGGCTGTGCTTGTAGCATTCAGGAAGGTAAGGGCCCTCCTTTCGCCTGTCGCGCGTCGCAAAGCCCTGGCTCTTTGCCTGTGCACCCTGGTCAACGCTGCTACCGAGCTGTCAGGAGTAGCCGGCCTCGTGCCCTTGCTGGCCGTGGCCGCCGATCCCGCCCTGGTGCAGCAAAACCCGACCCTGAGTCGCCTCTATGCCTGGTCTGGATGCACGAGTTTCGAGGCCTTCTTTGCCCTGCTCGGCATCCTGTTTTTACTCCTGTTCACCCTGACCACTCTGGTCAATACGCTGACCTGGTGGTTCACCTATCGGTTGACCACGGAGGTCAGCTCCGACCTCTCGCTCGGCCTGCTACGCCGTTACCTGCACCGCCCTCACGTTTGGCACCTGGGCCAGAACACAAGCCGACTGACACGAATCGTGCTGCACCAGGTCGATGACCTGGTCCACAGAGTGGTGCGCACGCTGGCCACCATGACTATGCGGGCGATGACCTCGCTCTTTCTCTGTGCCGGGCTTCTGTGGCTCGACTATCGGGTGGCTCTGACCACCGGCGTGGCCTTGAGCTTGCTGTTCGTGGCCATCTACAGCTTCTTCAACCGACAGATGGAACGTCTCGGAAAAGAGTGCCACGAGGCCGGCCACCGGCGCACCAGGATCGCGATGGAAAGCCTATCGGCCCTGCGCGAGGCCAAGGCGTTGCCGCGCCGGCGTCACTTCCTGGAGAGCTACCGACGCGCCTTCGACCGTGAGACCGAGCTGCGCTTGAAGCGACTGACGCTTGGCGAGATCTCCCGCCCCTGCACAGAGATTCTGGCCCTGGCCGCCATCGTGACAGTGCTCGTCTACCTGTGTATCACCCACACAAGTCGAGCCGCCCTGCCCCTGGTTGGGGCCTACGTCATGGCCGCCTGGCGGCTCGTGCCGTGTCTGCAGTGCCTCTACGAGGACCTGGTGGATCTGCAGTTCCGGCTGCCCCTGGTGGAAGAGATCTATTCGGAACTGACCGACCCCGAGCCTCCGGTGCCCGACGAAGGCGGCCCCCCCCTGCCCTTCAACCGAGCCATCGAACTTCGCCGGGTTGAATTCACCTATCCGGGCGCGACTGAACCCGCCGTGCGCGGGCTCGAGCTGACGATCCCTCGCAACAGCTCCGTAGCGCTGGTAGGGCGAACCGGCTCGGGCAAGACCACCGTGGCCGACCTGGTGGCCGGGCTGCTGACGCCGGGACAGGGCCGCTTGCTCATCGATGGGCAACCGCTGAGCCCCCAGGACCTCACGCGCTGGCACCAGAGCATCGGCTATGTCCCCCAGGAAATCTACCTGACCGACGATACGCTTCGTCGCAACATTGCTCTCGGGGTGCCCGACGAGGAGATCGACGAGCAGGCCGTCGAGCGGGCTGCACGGGCAGCCCACCTGCACGGCTTCATCGCCAGTCGTCCCGAAGGCTACGACACGCTTGTAGGTGAGCGCGGAGTGGCTCTGAGCGGGGGCGAGCGCCAGCGCATCGGCATCGCCCGCGCCCTCTACCACGAGCCCGAGCTGTTGATCCTGGACGAAGCCACCAGCGCTCTTGACAACCAGACCGAGCGCTGGTTCCTGGAAGCCCTGGCCGAACTGGCCCATTCCAAGACACTGCTGGTCATCGCCCATCGACTTTCGACGGTGCAGGCCTGTGATCAGATCTACCTGCTCAACGAGGGCCAGGTGGAAGCTCGAGGCACCTACCAGGAGCTGCTCCTCTCCAGTCCTCAGTTCCAGGAGCTGGCTCGACTGCCATGATGGCCTGCATCCTGGCTGCCGGACAGGGAACTCGACTCGGCCCTCTCCCCCACCCCAAGGGATTCTTGCGCCTGGGGGAGCGGCCTATCGTGGCGGAATCATTGCAACGACTCCGCTCGGTCGGTATCAGCGACGTGGTGGTGGTCACGGGACATCTTGCCTCCTTTTACCAGGAGCTGGAGGGGGTGCGCCTGGTTCACAATGCCGACTATGCGAGAACGGGCAGCCTGCAGAGCCTGGCGGCGGCGCGAGAGCTCTTGACCAGCGACTTCCTGCTGCTCGAGTCGGATCTGATCTACGAAGTGCGAGCGCTCGAGGTCTTGCTGGCGAACCCTCATCCCGATGCGGTGCTTCTGTCAGGCCCCACCGGGGCGGGCGATGAAGTCTGGGTTGAGTCGCGCGACGGCTGGCTGGTATCCATGTCCAAAGACCGGAACCAATTGAGCAACGTGACCGGCGAACTGGTGGGGATCTCGCGCGTGAGCCAGGAGCTCTATGGAAAGCTTCTGTGCCAGCCGGGCCAGCACTATGAGTGCGACGGGTTGGTCGGCTGCGCTCCTTCCAACCCCATCGCTTGCCCGTTGGTGCAGGACCTGCTGTGGGCCGAAATCGACGACGCTAAACAGCTGGCCCGGGCTCAACGCCTCCATCCCAGCCTGTGCTGATCGTCTCGGGGGCCGACCGGGTCTATTATCGCTCGCTTCGCCAGTTCTTGCTCAGCCTGGAGCGGCTTGGCCGCTCCTACCCTCTTGTGCTCTATGATCTTGGCTTGACAACGGACCAGCGCCAATGGCTCGAGAAACGCCACGAGTTGTGGAATTTTCCCTTCCGACATTATCCGGCGTACGTGCGGCTCGAACGGGGCACCTACGCCTGGAAACCCATCATCGTGGCCGACCTGGTCAGCCAGACCCGAGGGCCTGTGCTGTGGCTGGACGCAGCCACTGTGGTGCTGAGCCCGCTCGACCGGATCGAGCACGAACTGGAGCGGACAGGCCTCTACACCCCGTTTGGAGGCGGCGGCCCCATCCGGGTGCTTCCCACGGCGCTGGCTCTCACGGGAGTGAACCCCGAACTGGCCCGCCTTCGCACCCGGGCCAGCGGGGTCTGCGCCTTCGACGGCCGGCGCGAATGGGTTCGAGCCCTGACGGCGCGTTGGAAAAACTGGGCTCTGGATGCGCGCATCCAGAGCCCACCGGGCGCCCGACTGGCAGTGCACCAGTTCGAGCAGGCCCTGCTGAGCCTCTTGCTCTACGATGCCCAGGAGCGCGGATTGGTGACCCTGACCCGCGACGCCCTCGACATCAGCTCGGCCGGGCCCGTGCCCTTCCTGCGCACGCGCAATAAGGTCAGCAACCTCATCCCTCTGGCCGCCGACCCGCTGGTGCGGGCATTCTACTGCTTGCACCGCGCGCTGGACGTGCTGGCCTGGCGGCTGCGCGGCTCAAAATCCAGGGGCGACCTTCCGATCCGCTCGTGAACCTCGGGCTCGTAGCCCTCAAGACGAAGCCCGTTTAAACTCCCCGGGCTCGGAAAATCGCAAGGACACCTGAACGATCTTCACTGCAGGGCCTCCAGCAAGGCACGGGCCCGGTGACTCCAGGTGTTGGCCCTGGCTGCCTCCCAACGCTTCTCGTGCAGACCGTCATCGAATCCCAGTCCAGCCAGCTCATCCAGTCTTGACACCAGCGCCTCGCTGCTCCGGCAGATCTGAACCAGGGGTTGCAGTTCCTCGAGTTGGGCCACGCCCGGGGTGGCCAGCATCGGAGCCCCAAAGGGTAGATGCACAAAAAAACGATAGGCCGACCCCGATGGATTTACGCTCCGAGTACTGTAGGGCAGGAGCGCCAGGTCGAGCCGCGCAGCCTGGATGAACAGTTGGTCAAAGGGCCTCCAACCAAGAAAATGGCAGCGAGGGCTCTGCTTCAGGTAACGCAGGTGGTAGCGGTCCTCAGGCATCAACTCGGAAGCCTCGACGTCTCCCACCAGCTCGAGCCGAATCCAATCCAATCGTTCCACCACTTGGCGCAGCCATCCCAGGCGCAAACGGCTGGAAATCCGGCCGAGAATTCCTACGATTCCGCCTCGAGAGAGGCGCGGGGGAGGGCTGGGCGGCAAGAAACGTTCTGGGACTGCGAGTGGAGCCATCAGAATTTTCCCGCCAAAGCCGTATCTCACGCGATACGAATCAGCCAGAGCCTCGGAAACGACAACCAGGAGGTCGATGCAGGGCAAGAGCTCCTCCTCCCAATCCCGCAATCGACCAGGAGAATAGTTGTAGGCTCGAAAGTCATCCTGCACATAATACACTTTCCTGGCACCAGGGAATCGTCGAGCCAGCGGCGCCTGCTCAGGATACGTGTAGACCACCACCTCGGGGCACAGCCGCTCGAGCAGGGGCCCGTGCAGCCGATCAACCCAGCGAGGGCCGGCCGGCAGCACCGGGACCCCTCGCGAAAGGGGCGACCGGGCCAGACCTGGATGCACGGCCTCGACGGCGAGCCCCAGACCCCGCAGGGCCCTGGTCAACTCTTCGATAGCCGGATTGCCGAGCTTACTGAAGAACAACCAGGGCATTGGGCGGGCTTCGGTCGCGCCAGAATGGACCCCTGCAGGGGATTTTCATCCACTCTCCGAAGCTCCAGCGCTTTACCGTAAGGGAGGGATTCTACTTTGGCTCAAATCAGACAACTTGCCGTTCTCCTCGTCTTCCTCACTGCGTTGATCGTCTTCGGGTGCACCAGCGGCTCCGACGTCAACGGTGGGGGTACCGGGGGCGACTTCACCTTCGATAACGGTGGCAACAACGGCGGTGCCGCCGCCGGGGGCAATGCCGGCGGGGCGGCAGCCGGTGGAAACGCCGGCGGAGCAGCCGCCGGAGGAGCCGCCCAGGGCGGTAACGTCCCCAACAACCTGGCAGACATCCAGCTCAACCTCGACCTCCAACCCCGCCAGGTTCCCAACACCGTCACTGCGATTCGAGTTACCGGCTTCAACGCCAGCGGCACTCAGTTGCTCCAAACCGCCGACCTGCCTCTGGCCGCTCAGATTCTAATCGAGGACGTCGATCCCACCATCGTCATCCTGGTGGTGCAACTTCTCCAGGGCACAGAGGTGATTGGGACCTTCACCCAATTTGTCCAACTGGTTGCCAATGAGACCTTTGCCATCGACGATCCTGACTTCTTCGACCAGTTGACCGGCACCAACGGTCTTACCGTAGGCAGTTATCGCATCACCGGCGCCAGCGGCGCAGTTGGCGGCGGGGTCATCGATGGCAACGTAACCCTGGACGGCAATGGCAACATCACCGGGGGCCAGATCGTCAAGACCAACCCGTTTGCCACTCTGGTCGGCCCGCCCGCCACCTACCTGACCACCACCTACAACATCACCGGCGGAACCTACACCATCGATGCCGCTCGGAACTTCCACGCAGACATGATCACCGACCGCATTGCCGAGATCGACTGGGACGGCCGGGTCACGGTCACACCAGCGGGTGACGCGGTCTACACGAGCTTCATCGGCGCCAATACCCCGACTTTTGACTACATGGTGGGCATGGCCAAGCTGCAAAAGGCCCAAACTGGCCTCAGTAACGCCAGCTTGAACGGACCCTTCAAAGTCTCGGGCTCTGGCGTGGTCGGGTTCACTGCCAATTCGGGCGCCGAGGCGGCCGACATCCTCTTCGACGGAGCCGGAAATTTGACGGGCACCGTGCTGGGCAACTCGGCGACGGGGACATACAACGTAGCCGCTAACGGTGACGTAACGGGAACGGTCAATATCCCCGGCGTCTCGGACTTTAGCCTGACGGGGACCATGGCAGGGGACGGCAGTGTCATGCTCACGGCCGTTGCCACCCCGGCAGTGGCGGGCTTCCAACAATTCGTCTTCTACGCTGCCCCTCTGCCCACGGCTACGTCCAGCAACGACGACCTGCCCAACCAGATCCGCTTCGTGGGCCTGCGTGGGGGTGACGGGTCGCTGCTCGCCGATATGGACATCACCAACGTCGACCTTTTGGGAGGGGTCATCACGAACCTCCAGTTTACCAAACTGTACGCCGATACTTTTGTCCCTATCTTCCCGTTCCCGCTGGTCCGCGAGGTCATGGGCGCGGTCGTGGGAGGCAGTTTCAGCGTGAACGCCGACGGTACTCTGACCGGCAGCATGGTCCAGGTCAACCTGACCTCCGGTCAGTTCTGTCCCAACCGCACCGTGATGCACGGAATCGTGGACGGCCGACCGAACGCCGCCTCGCAGTTCCCAACGGCGCTGATGATCGGCGTTCGCTGATCATCGGACTGCGTCGCACGCGGGCCCTCCGCTCGAGCGGAGGGCCCTTTTCATTTGGAAGTGCAAGGCCTCTGGCCTTACACTCTGCAGGCCCGAATTCCGGGCAGGTCTACCGTCCGCGCCAGATCCTGGTGATCCGTCTCTCGAGCTCCCGTTCCCAGCACCTCCACCGGTTGGCCCAGCACGACATCGCAAACGGCAGACTGAAACCCTTCACAAGGCCCCGAGCGGTTAGACGATGGGTCGAGTGACGGATTGAGAATCGGCGACCCTCCCCTCCCAACAACCTGAAATTGGCCCCGTCCTCGGGAAGTTGGAGGATCTCGAGGTAAGGCAAGTCTCTATTGGGGGCGGATACATGGCTGTAGCCGTGCTTCTGGTGGGCCACGGTCACAACCTCCGTGGCATCCACGACCGGAATGCCGCGCTCGCGGCAAGTGACGATCGGCCAACTATCGTGAAAGAAACGCCCGATCGCGAAGCCGGGCGGGTCCACCAGTAGCCAGCGAGGAAAAAGGAAAAATTCCACGCCGGTAACGCTGCCCGGGTCGCCCCGGGCAACCTCTCGGTGCACCTCCTTACGCCAGTCGGGTGAATCGAAGTCCAGCCGGTGCGAAAGCTCGATGTCAGTCCGTTTCCCAAGCATCAGAAAGCGGCTGAAGTAGGAGCGGACTTTCTGAGCCGCCTGGCAGAGGTCGTCCAGGAGCAGAATGTCAGCGTTGACGTGGCAGACGAGCTCCGTTCTGGCGGCTTGCTGTCCCCTCATGAGCACGTCGTGATAAAGAGGGGTACCCCACTCGTTACGAGCCACTTCGGGCACGTGGATAGCCCCGAATTGCTTGGCAGCCTCGGCGGTGCCAGGCTCGTCACCGATTAGCACAATGTCTGGGCGGGGGGAAAGACGCGTCCAGCTCTGCAAGGCGTTCTCCTGAATCACTCCGATGTGACCCTCAAACGGCTTAGGAATCGCGAGCAGGGTAAGGAACGGCGGCTCGGGTGCCGTAGTGGTGGGATGGTCTACGAGGGGCTCGGGATCAAGCACGGCGAATCCGATGTGATCCTGCTCGGCGGGAGGGAGCTCAAATCCTCCCCCCCAATAGGAGGAGGGCGAACCGTTGTGCTGCAGGCACTCCCGCTTGAATCGGGGCCAGAGGTGACGAGCCAAGAATTCCTGGTCACAGAACCTGTGATCAAATCTCCCCCAGGTCCGCACCATTGCACGCATGTCAGGCACGAGCCCCCCAACACCGCCCCACATCCCGGCTAAGATGGGAGAGTCCCGACGGTCGTGCAACGGATGGTCTCGCAGAACGTGCAACTGCTTCCCGGAAACCTCCCATTCCTGGACGGCCTGAGCCTCCCGCTGTGAGAGCCGCGAATCAGCGTCCCGAACGAGAAAACGCTTCACACCCGGCTCGCTGGCCGGAAAGAAGCGCCAAAAGAGCCCATGATAGGGTCCCAGGGCCACCTCGCGACGAACCTCGGCCCCCTCCTCGAGAAGCAAAGCGATCGGCACGTCGGCAGAGCAATAGAAGCGGCAGACCCAGCCAGGGTAGAATTTGCGAGCCAGTCGAATGTTCTCGACCGCTCCAACCAGATAGCGGGGCTGCCTACCCCACAGACTGAAGCTGATGAGCTTCACCACAGGCCAAAGATTCCGCGCTTCTTGGCGCAGAATTCATAGAAGTAGACCGGTCCTTCCAGAAAGACCTCGCTCCTAAGCAGTGGCCGGAGCGCCAGGGAGTAGTCGAGGTCCTCCCTGAACGACCTGGCCGGAAACCCCGCCCGAATCGCGAGAGAGCGGCGCACCGGGTTGAGGTGATTGGGGCAGCGGTAATATACCCCATCGCGCTCAAACCAATCCAGGTACTGCATGGAGTGCACAAAACGTCGAGGGCCTCGACCGTTCGTGGTCTGACCCCCTCGATTCCCACACAGTCAGGCGCCTGCTCTAGAGCTTTCAGGATGCGCGAAACGTAATCCGGGGCCACACGGTCGTCATCGTCTACGAAGGCCACCCAGTCTCCTGTCGAGCGCTCGAGCAACCTGTTACGCTTCTCTCCCACCCAACCAGAACCTCCACTCCGGGCTCTGCGGGCAAACACGCCAGAAGGCGCTCGAGTAGCGCCTGGCGATGCTCGAGTGAGCAGATAAGGATCGAAAACCTCATGGATTGGGTCTGCGAGACGGGTCGCGGGCCACCGAGTGATCACTTCGCATGCCGTACGAACCGGTTCTGGGAGAGGAAGAGTTTCTCCTCGACTGTTACTGAATGAGCCTCGAGGGCGACCTTCACCTGGGGCCCGCGTCGCCTCATCCAACCGGACGGACGGGCTTCCGCCTCTGGCCGAAGGCCTATTTCACGCGATGAAGCTACCTGCCGAAGGGAGATCTTCGACCGTATTGACATCCACCCAATGGCCGTGAATATAGAGAACTCGCACGGGGTAGCCCCGAGCGACCAGATAATTCAACAGATCGGGCACGCTCTGCTGGTGGGGAAGTTCAGCCAGAGCCTGGCGCAGCCAGCTCACGCCCTCCCCTCGAAAGCGAGCCGCCCCGATAAAGCGCCCGTGGGCACCCTCAGGGAGCTGGGAAATGCCGACCAGGGCCACACGGGGCTGAAACACGGCCCGGTCATCGCCCTGATCGCAGCGGGCGAAGTCCTGCTGCCCGGTCTTGCGGCGTCCCCCCAGGTCGGAGTCGACCACCACCGTCACCTCGGCCTCGCTCTCGGCCAGCTCGCGCAGAATGTAGCCACGCATCAACAGATCGCCATAGAGAACCAGGACGTCGCCCTGCAGGGCATCCGCGGCGCTAGCCAACGAGCCCAGCTCCCCGCAGGACTCGTACTGGTCGTTCACCACCCGCTCGACTCCGGGGAGATCGACGGCTTCGGCCTGCCAGCCGGCCACCACCGTGATGGGATGAACGCCCAGGGCCTTGAGCGAGTCCACCGTCCAGCTCAGGAGGGGCTTGCCGGCGATCGGGATCATCCCTTTGGGGCGGTGGCAGGTCAGTCCGTTCAAGTCCCCTCGAGTGGCGGCCAGCACGACGGCTCCCAGAGAGCGCCCCTGATAGAGCTGCTCGGCGGCCATCAGCTCGTCAGCGCCCTGCAGTCGGAACACTTCAGCCAGCGGGGCGATCTCATCCTCCACCTGGACGGGACTCTCCTGTTCCTTAAGGCGGCGAGCCACCGACTGCATGGCCGCGATGGAGGCCCGCAGCAAGTGATTGGCCCAGATCACCAGCTGCACGTTCGCCCGGCGAAACACTTCCGCGGGGGTACTGAAGTAGCTGGTGGGCACGAGCACCAGCGGCCCGCGGCCGGCCCACTCGCGGGCAAAAGCAAGCACCTCATCGGGCTGGCTGCGGCGCGAATGGATCAAGATGGCATCGGCCCCCGCCTGGCGGTAGGCTTCAGCTCGCCGCAATGCCTCGCTCAGGCTGTGGCCGGCCACCAGCGCTTCCACCCTCGCCACCAGGCAGAAGTCGGGGTCGCTCTGGCTTTCCTTGCCGGCTTTGATCTTGCCGCAAAACTCTTCCAGATCGCAGAGCGGCTGGCGCTCGCCCAGAAAGCTGTTGCACTTGGGAAAGAGCTTGTCCTCGATGCACACACCTGCCACGGAGCGTTGCTCGAGCTTCTTCACCAGGCGGCGCAGGTTGTTGAAGTTGCCGTAGCCGGTATCGCCATCGAGCAGAATCGGCACACTGGTCGCGTCCGTCATGAACTCGAGCGCGTCCACCACCTGGCTCCAACTGGCCTCGTTCGAGTCCCGCACCCCGAACTGGGCCGACATGGTGAGACCGCTGGCCCAGATGCCGGAAAATCCGGCTTGCTCGGCAATGCGAGCCGAGAGGGCGTTGTGGGCTTCCAGCAGGAACTCCAGTCCCCCCCCGGACAGCATCTGCCGCAACCTCCGTGCCCTGGTCACGGCGGGGTGTTTGGCGCCAGGACCAGATCTCCTGGCCCCGAAGCTCGGGCGGATGGAACGCAGCTTAGCCGCGTTCGCCCTGGCCGGCTGGGCCGGCCTGGCGACCTGCAATCATCTCTCCGGAGGCGACCTGATCCGAGACCTGCTCGACCTGGCCCGCCTGGCTCGTTGCGACCTCGAACAGCTTGACCGGAACTGGGCACAGGCTGGTAAAGGCGACCTCACCATCTGCCTCACCTCCCTCCCCAGTCGGCTGCCCCACCTGCACTGGACTTTGCGAAGCCTGCTGACGCAACATCCACTGCCAGCGCGCATTCGTCTGCACCTGCCCGAGCACAGCCGCCGCGAAGCAACCTCCTATCGAATCCCGGAGTGGCTGGCCCGCCTGCGCTCGGTCGAGCTGGTGCGCTGCTCTGACCTGGGACCGGCCACCAAACTCCTGCCGGCCCTCGATCTCCCCGAGCGTACGCCGCTGGTGGTGGTGGACGATGATCGGCTCTACCCGCCCGGTTTTCTGGCCCATCTGGAGGGCTGCAAGACTCGAGCCACCGGGCTGAGTGGGTGGCGGGTCCCTGGCGACCTGACCGACCGGCCCACCACGCTGTGGAGCAACCTGGCGGGCCTTCCGCCCACACCGCTCAAGTGTAGCCGCCTGCGACGGCCGGTCAGGATCGATGTATTGCAGGGATTTTCGGGCTATCGAGTCGAGCCGGGCTATTTCGGTCCGGAGGTGCACGACTACAGCACGGCTCCCCGCGCTGCCTACTTTGTCGACGACGTCTGGCTCTCGGCCCACTGTCGCTCGGAGCGCTGGGTGGAGCCCTTCGCGCGCTTTCCGACCCAGCATCCGGGGCTGACGGGCCTCTACCGCCGCACCTCCCTGGGAAGGGTAAACTCTGGCCAGGGCAACCCGGAGAGGCGTTCCAACACCATCATGATCCGTCATTTTCGCGGCCGATGGCTGTCTTCTCCCATCTCGAAGGATGCGGATAGGCCCTCTCGAGGAACTCCCTGACCGCGATTGCAGCCTCCGGCTCAGGCTCGGGACCCTGGTCGTCGTTCAAGCAGAGAAAGCGCTTGCGGACGTCGGCCAGTTGTCTGCGAAGCCGGAGGGCCCGATTGTGCAGCTTGAGGAAAGCGGCTCCGCGCACCACCTCCCAACCGGAAACCAGCGAGCAACGAGAACGATGACGGCTCAGGAGATAGTGACGCCAGAGGCGATCCATCCTCAGATCCTCCACGCAGCGGAAGCGGCTCCGTCGAGTTGCCTCGACCTCCCTCGCGAAATGCTCCAGCATCTGGGTCCACAGTTGGCGGTCGATCGGATAGGGGGTGTGCTCCAGGAAGCCAAAGGAGGGAATCTGGGTTCGATCCCGGACCCGGCCGGCCAGTCGCTCCCCGAAAAGGGTGCCATACACTCGCAACCGTCCTGCAGCCGTCAAAAAGTCCTCTCGGGCCACCGGACCGGCAAACAGAAAGTCGTCGTTGGCATAGAGAAAGACCTGCTCTCGGAAGGGAAGGAGGTGCAGGTGGCTCTCGATGGCATTGGGGTTGAAGGTCGGCAAGAAGCGCGGGTCGATCACCTGATCGTGGTGGACGACGGTCACCTCGGAGGAAAGCCATCGAGGAACATGGGGCCGGCAGGTGAAGAGCAAGACCCTTTCAATCCAGGGCAGGTAGCGCTCCACTGAACGCAGGCTGTAACGCAGCAACTCGTAGGGATCGCGAAAACGCTCCGGGTTGAGGTCGTCGGGGCTGGTGGCAAAACGGCGACAGAGTTCTGCGTAGCCCTCGGCGGTGCCATCCACCCAGGTGTAGACCAGCTCGTGCACTTCTCAGCCTCCCGTCAGCCCCAGAGCAAACAACACAGCGTCCCAGTAGTGGTTGACCAGCCACGGGAACCGTGCGCAGCGACCGACCTCCAGGCAGTCGGGCCCGTACATCTGCCGGGCGACCTCGCGGGCCCGGGCAGGCACCCAGACCTCGAACCCCTCGAAGGGCACGAGCTCGAGAGGAAAGAGGTCTTGCTCCCGGATGGCCTCCTGGGGCCACTGAAGGTGCTTGCCGAAGGTCGGCAGGCCGGCCTCGTCCAGGGGGAAGGCCAGCTGCCAGGTGGATTGGCGGCGGGCCACGGGCACCAGGTCGAGGTAGGGAAACAGAGGCCATCGGTCATAGCCGAGCTTGTAGCCCCCGGCGGCCTTCTTCAGCCTGAGCCCGGAGCGTCCGAACTCAGCCTGTAGCTCGAGGAGCATCGGGAGCTGCTCGAGCTTCAGGTTCAAGTCGGCGTCGTGGTCCCAGGGGATGAATCCCTGGTGGCGCATGGCCCCGACCAGCGTGCCCTGGGTAACCCACCAGCAAATCCCGGCCTTGTCCAGCCGCCTCCCCGCCAGCTCGAGCAGTCGAGCCAGCTCATCCAGGACCCGGGCACGCGTGAAAAAGGCCGGGCGGGAAAAAACCAGGTGTCCGGGAACGCGCCGCTCGCAACCGGCCACCCGGTAGGAAGCGCCGGGCCGAACCGGTCGCATGGTGACGGGACAGAGCATTTTCAGAGAGCAAGAGTTCTGACACGTGGCCGTGAACCCCTGGAGCATGAGGGCCATCATCCTGGCCGCCGGGAGAGGGACGCGCTTGCGTCCCCTGACCGACCGGCAACACAAGACCGAGCTCGTGGTGGGAGGGCAAAGTCTGATCGAGCGCATCCTCGCAAGTCTCGTCGACTTCGAGGAGGTCGTGGTGGTGACCGGCTACCGGGCCAATCAAGTAGAGAGCCTGTTACGTGGGCATCCGCGCGTGCGAGTCGTGGAGAATGGCCGCTTCCAGGAGACCGGCAACCTCACTTCCCTCGTCCTGGCTCTGCGGGCGATTCCCCTCGACCATCCGGTGGCTTTGATCGAGTCCGACCTGATCTTCTCGGAGACGGTGTTTCAGCGGTTGCACCGCTCGCCCCATCCCAATGTGGCCCTGGTGGCCCCCTACAGGGTGGGAATGGATGGAACGGTCGTGGCTCTGGAGGGCGAGCGGATCCGGCGCTTTCTCCCTTCCCATAAGCAGCTCCCCGAGATCGTGCTCTCATCCCATTTCAAGACCCTCAATCTTTATCGCCTCTCGGCCGAATTGTGCCAGGTGCTCGCGGCCGACGACTCCGACCACGACCTCGCTTCCTGCTATGAAGTCCTGCTCGACAAGATCGTCGAGCGGGGTTCGGCGGTGATTCACGCCGAGGTGGTCCACGAGGAGTGCTGGGCGGAGATCGACGATCCCAACGATCTGACCCTGGCCCGGGCCAGATTCGAGCCGGGGGGCCTGGCTCGAGCCGTGCAATGCGATCACGGAGGGCTTTGGAATTACCCCGTGCTGGATTTTTGCTACCTGCGCAACCCCTACTTTCCCAGCCCGGCCTTGTGGTCGGCCTTGCAGGCCCACCTCCAGACGATTCTCGGCCATTATGGCTCGAGCCAGACAACCCTGAATCGAAAGCTTTCCTACCTGTTGCACTGCGACCAGGACCGGGTCATCGTGCTGAACGGAGCCTCGCAAGCCTTTCCGTGGCTGAGCGAATTTTGGAAGGGGAAGAAGGTTCTCCAACCTTGGCCGACCTTTGGCGAGTACCCGCGCTGGTTCAAGGGGCCTTGCTACGCTGACCGCGTCGGATACAACCTCGATGACATCGAGGCGGATCTCGACCAGGCCTCGGTGGCGGTGGTGGTGAACCCGAACAATCCCACCGGCAGCCAGGTCGACACCCGCGAGCTCTATGCCCTGTGTCAAAGACGTCCGGACCGCTTCTTTCTGGTGGACGAGTCGTTTCTCGACTTCTCCGGCCAGACAGGTATGGTGGAGCTCCTTGAGCTGAGTCCGCTCGCCAACGTAGCTGTGCTCAAGAGCCTGGGCAAATCGCTGGGCGCCCCGGGCCTGCGGTTGGGCTTTCTCTACACAGATTGCCCACGTTTGCGCAAGTTTGTGGTTGATCGACTCCCCATCTGGAACTCGAGCAGCCTGGCCGAGCACTTCCTGGAGCTTCTTCTCAAGCACCGAGAATCCATGCAGGCCTCCTTCGAGCAGGTGGCCCGCGAGCGCTCAGAACTGGCGCTGTCCCTGGCAAAGGTTCCGGGTGTCGAAGAGGTCTATCCGGGAGGCGGCAACTTTCTCCTGCTCCGACAGCGCGGACCCAGTCTGCAGGGCAGGCTTCTGGAACGCGGACTGCTGGTCAAGGACGTGAGCGAAAAGCTCGCGGACGGCCGTTCCTACCTGCGCATCGGAATGCGCTCGAAAGAGGACAACCAGATCCTCTTGCGGCACCTGGCCGAGCTCCTGGCCCAAACGGAAGCGGTCAGTTCGTCGCAGCTCTAAAGTTGCTCAAAAGCGATCCCCCAGCGTGACGAAAAGCTGGTTCTGCCCGTGCTGGTTCCAGCCCGTCTCCAGGCGAATCAGCCCCACGTCGCTGAAGAAGTAGATCCCGGCCCCGTAGCCGATCCCCTCGCCCGGCTTCTGGCGAGCCAGCCCGGGTGTGCCCAGCACCTGGTCGGCCGTGCCCAGATCGGAAGCGTAATCGAAGAACAGCACACCCTTCATCTCCAACTCGTGGCCGAACAGGTCGAAAGTGGTCAGCGAGCCGCGGTACTCCAGCGTGGCCAGCGCAAAAGACGATGCGGTGGCCAATCCGCCCAGCTGGTAGCCCCGCACCGAGTTGGGGCCGCCCAGGTTGAAGGCTCGATAGGGCGCGACATCGCCGCCGATGGTCCCCGCCTGCAGGTTCAAGAGCAAATAGCTCGGCAGCTCGCCGAATCCGGGCGCTGGGATGAGCTGGGAAAAGTTGGCAGCCAGCGTGGTGGAGCCGATCTGGCTGTCCCCAACCGGAATCGCTTGCTCGAGCTGAAAGCGAAGACGCGAACCCGAAGTGGCATTATTCATGCGATCAAGCGTGTTGAGCTGGCCCACGAAGTTCAGGGTCAAGAGCTCATCTCGGCCGCCGGGCGAGAAGGTGAGCCGGTTGCCAAGCTGATCGACCGGGGGGACCACGACCGGACCGAGCAGGCTGTTCCCGACTGTGAGGCTTTGATAGTTCAAAGCGGCTGCAAAACTGAACTCCTCGGAAAGCTGATCGGAGTATTCCAGTCCGCCTCCGTAAGCGCGCACGAAGGGCTCCTCGCCATCGGCCAGGTAGACGCGACGCAACCCCTGCTCGAAGGCCGGATTGCGGGCCGAGGAGCCGAACAGATTGACGGTCAGATTGTCGTTGAAGCTGTAGCTGAAATCGGCCCCCAGCGAGCGCAGGTCGCCCTGCACCTCCATCAACAGGCTCTGTTCCGGAGCCAGAACCTGCAGGTAGTGCAGCGTGATGTCGGCGTTCGTGTAGCGTCGGGAATTGAACAGGACGGTCTCGATGCGGCTTGGCCCCTCCAGAGCGGTCGGATCGGAGGTGGCCGTGCCTGCCCCGAAACCCTCCTCGCCCCCCAGGCGCACGCGGCCCGAGGAGTGCCGAGTCTCGTCACGGGGGATGTCGGGATCGTCCGACTGGGCCCGAGCCGGTAGCGACAGCAGGAGCAGAATCACCAGGAACCACATAGGCGCGCCCTTTCGAAGGCCGGGGCTCGGTCCCCTTCGGTCCAAACAGACCATCGGGTCTGAAACAGACCAACCAATCCGCGAGAGACCTGGCCAGGCAAGCGCCGCTCTGGCGCTTGAGCTCGGTGCGGGCAGCCGCCGGCTTACAATGAGCAGGATCTCACAGAACCCGGAAGGAGAGACAAGAACGTGCTGTTTCGCCCCGTGGAAACCTTGCTGCGCGCCCTGTTTGGATGCGCCGCCCTGGTCGCCTGGCTCAAGCTCAGCTTTCTCTTCGCCCTGGTGCTCACGCCTCTCCTGGTGCTGTTGAGCCTGGGACCCGATCCGGTCGGTTCGAGCACCCGCCTCGAGTTCGTCGCTTACGTAGCCCGCGGGATATGGATCGTGGTCAAGTGGATCCTGTACGTTCTGGCTCACGTGCCGGACCTGCTTTGTCTGCTGGCGTTCTGAGACTCACAATGGTCGTTCTGGCCGGGCTGCTTGCGGTCCAGGGGGTCTTGCTGCCCGTGGTCGTGATGCCCTGAGGTGGAATGAGCTAATGAGTTCGCCGGTCGAACTGGCCGTGGGGATTTCTCATCCTCCTGGGCAAGCTGCTCGGCTGAGCCGCGGGCGCGGCCTCAACCGCCACAGGGCGCTGGCCAGTAAGAGCCCGGTGGCGATGGCCCCGGCCGAGAGCAGAGCCAGGGTCAACAGCTCGGCCGCCAGCAGATAGTCGGCCCGCACCGTGGCCGCCATCCCCCGGTAGGCCACCGCCC
>CAZWUN010000004.1:9541-54473 GCA_964637145.1 uncultured Burkholderiales bacterium | reverse complement strand
AGGCAGGGAGCAGTCGATTTCGTCTGGTGCCCTCCGAAGCGCAGGAGTATCCCTCACGACAAGAGTACCTTCAGGCACGAGAAGCGCAGACATCCTTTCCTTACCGGGTGGAAGGGGAAGCGATTACCTACCCCTCCCTGGCGACTCCTTTGCGGATGAGAGCCACAGGAGGCGGCACCGTGCCAGCTCGAAAGCGCCAGCTCTACATCGAAAACGGCCGTTTTGAGCCCAATCCGACCGATCCCTCCCAGGGTTCCACCTTCCGGGCCAGCATTCTCTCGTTCTTCTTCGACGACCCCGAGATCCGTTGGACTTTTGTCCTGTCCGGGCCAGACCCGGAGGACCCGGAGAACCTGGCCATCGACTACGTCACTGCCGGGAATGGGGACTTTCAGGACTTCAATTCGGACTTTCAGCTCGAGGTGCCCTGGACCGGCCGCGACGACCTCGGTCGTCCGGGTCCCGCGGGCGAGTATTACGGGAACCTCACAGTTTTTGTCCGAGAGAAAAGCGCCGTCAATGAGAATGGCGGGCCAATCTTGTTGTTTGCCGAGGAGACGACGACCCTTACGGTGAGCGGGGACGGGGACCCGACGGGCGACGAAGTGCTTGAGATTCGCAATGACAACGATACCATCATCGCCACCTCCGAGCCCCAGACGATCAGCCTTCCAGTTCCCACTGAGGATCAATTGATAGGCTTTGACGGAGCCCCAATCGGTCTGGGCCCCGTGGCCTCGAGTGGTGACCAGACGGACGTTGGCGACCCTCTGGCGTTGAGTGGGCCCGATCTTCGTTTCACTCAGGCCAACAACTTCATGATCTTGAAGGAACCCAGCCAGAACCAGGAGATGACCATTTACCTCCGCAACGTGCCCGATCCACTGGACCGAGCCACGATCGAGGTCACTCTGAGCAGCACCTACAGCATCGACGAGCGCGTCATCACTTTGCAGAGGGTGGGCACGCGGAACGGAAGCTCGACCTACCAGAAGAAGCTGATTCTGGGTCGGCCGGGTCAAGGTCCGGTGGACGACCCCTCGGCTGAGTATGTGGAGATTCGTAAGGCGGTGCAAGAAGAGCCCTCGCCCTTCACGACCTGGGACACAACAGGCGAGGAAGGATCCCTGGCAGACTCGCTCGAGTTCATTCGCTGGGCGCTCAGCCTGGGTAACCGGCAGGTGGGGCGCGCCTACAGCTTGCCGGTGTGGCGAGCGGACACGACCGATGCGAACGGAAACCAAAAGTATACGCCGTTTGCTCCTTCGACAGTCACCGCTCTCAAGGCGAGCGGCTACGAGACGATTCGAGCTCAGTATGGCGCACGAGACTGCTGGGTTCGCGTCAAGAATCAGGCCGCCAGCCTCTACGTCTCTTCGCACGGCTGGCACGACCGAGGAATTCAAGCGGATGGGGGCTTCCTTCTGCCTTCCACCGTCCAGGGCGACGCGGATTCCTATACCGTCGGCCCCAACGATTGGAACGACGGCCTGCAAACCCTTATTGTAGCGGGCTGCTCTATCCTGGATATCGGAAATTTCAATGACTATCCAGGCTTCATTAACGCTGGCGTCATAGCTCCAGGCCGAGAGTGGCAGGGTGTCGTGGGCGACAATGCGCTTCTCCTCGGATATGCCGGAGGAGCCCCTTTGGGCGGACCCAGTTACGTCGGTCCTATCAAGACTGCGGATTCTCAGCTTACGGACATGAAAATTCTGAAACGCTATGAGTCCTATTTCGCCTCAGGCCTCTATGATGCTCCGCTGGCCTGGCTCCTCGCCAATGCAGCCGACGGGGACCGAGCTGGCGACAATGCTGCGGCGATCCAGGGAGAGTGGTACTATTTCATAAAATTTGATACCGACTGGGGAGACAACGGGTTTGACGCTTATCTTATAAGGAAGAGCGGCAAGCAGATTAATCGCTTGAGGGCCATCTATCGCGTGAACCGGGTTTACTGGACGTACTTGCGGTCCTCGGAATTCCGAAAACTATTGGAAGAAGTAGGCGAGGGGCCTTTCACCGTCCAGAAACTCTGGCCAAAACCTCCCCGCGACTTCATGCCGGACGCCGCGCAGGGCGAATTTGACAAGATCTGACGGGAGTGAGCATTCATTATGAGTTCCTATCGACTCGGCACCATCCTCGTCCTGTTGGCTTTATCCTTTGGGACCGCCTGGGCCCAGTACGAAGAGACGACGTGGTTTGGGCCCGATTACAACGCCGAGGTCTTCCAATACGCTTATTACCTCAAGCACCGCAGTTATCCCAATGAGGCAGCCGCAGCCAACGCGCGCGCCGTAATCCGCGCCATCTTCAACAAAGTGATCGAAGAGCACGCCGGGACGGGCCTCGAGGCGGCCGCCCGACTGAATTTGGCCCAGATGGCCCAGGAGGAAGCAGAGATGCGCGAGCAGCTCGATCTGATCAAGGAGCGCTTCGCGGGTACCTGTTACTGGTTTGTGGCACGCGCCATGGAAGCCCGGATCCTCTCGCCTGACGGCCAGGAGAACGCTGAGCAGGACGAGCTTTTCCGGCAGATCGGAGCCCGACCCTGGAGCGAAGTGATCGACGACATTCCCGACCCGCCCTTCTCCGAGGACTCCATTCCCGAGGCCTATCGACAGTATGTTCACCAGCGTTATATCTTGAGACAAGCCGAGGCGCAAGTCCTGGAAGTCCGTTTCCGTGGGGCGCTGTTCCTGCGAAACACATTTAAGAATGACAATTACGGCTTTTATGACCTGAAGACTTACTTGAAGGCGTCGGCGGGCGTGACTGACCAGCCTCGAGACACAACTCCTCCCCTGCTCTTAGCGCAATCTCCCGCCGATGGAGCCAGGCTACCCGGTGTGGCCGAGCTCTTCTTTCGGGCCAGTGCAGGCAACTACCAGCAAAGCCAGATCGACAAGACCAAAACCCGCCTCGTTCTCGATGGAGAAGACGTAAGCCCGGAGCTGTCCTTTCACAGTGAGCTCTCAGCAGACCCCAACTCCCCCTACTTTGAGACCATGGAGATCCGCTTTACCCCCACGACGCCCCTGGCCGCCGGACCACACACTGCTGCTTTGACCCTAGCCGATGGCTTGAACGAGGCCACGACAAGCTTTACCTTCCATGTCGACACCCCACCACAGGTCAACTTCGTCGACCCCAAGGTGAAGCTGCGCTCGCCCAAATCCAACGATAATACGGGCCCGCGTCCTCGGATTCGCTTCGAGGCCAGCGTGGACTTCGGCCAGGCGCGCATCGATCAGGACAAAATTCAGATTTTGCTGGACGGACAGCCCTTGACAACCGACCGGCGCCTGCGGCACCGCCTGAAAAAGAACCCACGCCCTGGCAAATGGCTCGAGCGGATTCGAGTGGAGGCGCGGCCGGCACAACGACTGACCCCGGGCAACCACCGCCTGGAGCTCGTCGTGCCGACCATCGGCTACTCGGGCACCGGGCCTGGAATCACCCGCATCACCTCGAGTTTCCGCGTAGGTCGTGACAAAGACCGTGAAGACGATGAATGCCCCGACTGGCCGGATGACCGTGATTGGGAGCGCGACAGCGCCGACCAGGGCCCGGGCAGCTTCTGGGAAGGGCCCTGGAGAAGCGGGATGGAGCTGGCCGTTTTCTCCTGGCTCGGTGACGTCTGGGAGATGGCTTTGCCCAGGCTGAGCCGAACATAGCGCAGTTTTCAAGTACCACGCTCCGTCCGCGACCGGCTGGAGAACAGGCTCAGCCGGGCAGGGACACCTATCTATGTATAGAATTCAGTTTTCTGCCTTGAGGCAGAATGAAAGGCTGATGTCGTTCGACTCTCAAGGGCGAGTGGTTTGCTCCGACAGAGGTCACGCAGGTGGTTGGGCGTCGGACTATGTCCCTCCCTTCGACCGCTGCGAGCGCGAAGAAGACATGGCGCGCGCCTACGAATACGAGGAGTTTCTCGCGTCGCTACGGCGACAAAACCACCTCAGAACCGGAGCCGGATGCGGTGCAAAAGCCGGTGTACCAATGAAGTACATTTTGAGGAAAACGGGGACCTCAAGATCAGCCCCGTGTTCTACTTCGAGACCCGGGAGTGGGTGGTCACCTTCGTGGTCGAGGGCGAGGATGAGTACGACCGCCGGTTGGCCACGTTTCCTTGCCGCAGCTCAGCCTGCTCGAGCTTCGCGCGAACCAACCAGGACCCCAACTTTGACGTTGCCGGATATCTTTGAGAGCGTTGCGCCATCGCCTGGCAGCTCAGGATGCTTTGGCCGGGAAGAGAATTCGGAAGTTCCCGTTCCGGGCAGCCCGAAGCGAAGTAGCCGCCAGACCCTCGCCCAGCTCCAGGTCCTCTCGATAGACCGGCAGCGCCCGACGATAGGGATAGCGGATCTTCTTGAAGTTCACCCGAAAGACGAGCCAGCCGAAGAGCCGGATGTAAACGAACAGACCGTCCTTCCGGCTGATTGTGTAGAGGTCGTGCGCGGGCCGGTAATCCTTCCCACCAAGCCGGCAGATCTCGAGGTCCTCGAGATCATAATCCGGAGAAAAGTCGGGTTCTGGACCCTGGATGAAGCTCCGAACTGCCCCGAAGCAATCCTGGAAAATCTGGTCTCCGGCGCAGGACACGGCGAGCCACTCGTAGGCCAGGAGAGCCACCATCCTCGGGTCTACGAGCCTGGCCCCTTTCAGGGAGGGGTCAAGCTCGTTCGGAAGCGGGTGCTTGATGATGGACTTGCCAAAGGGAAGGGGTAGGCAAACCCCGGTGGGCAGCTCCCGAATTTGTTGGAGAGTCTCGCCCAGAGCCTCCTGGCTGATACCGGACTTTGACAGCTCAGGAGCCAGCCGGTGCTTCAAGTAGTCCTCAGTGTCCCAGATTTCGGACCCCTGCGAGCCTTCCCCCTTGACCACTTTTGGCCGACCGTTCTTCACCTTGACTCGAACAGCAGAGCCATCAGGGTTCTTTCCGACGTACACCTGCCCACTGGTTCGCTCCTGATAGAACGTTGGCACACGTTTTCTCACGGCCTCTACAGCCAGAATGACGGACGGATCACCCAGCAGCCTCGGCACGAGCTCTTGCCCAAAACGAGAATTGCAGCGCTTGCAGAGGCACCAAGCAGTGAGGCGTCCTCCGAGCGCCCTGGGCAAGATATGCTCGCGCGTGATCGGACCGTCCGACAGACAGACGATGCAGCGCTCGAATTCCATTCTCATGTTCGCGCTCCCAACCAATGAGGACCGGACGGGCAGTGCCCGCCCGGACCATCCTGGCTACTCACCAGACTTCTCCTTCCGGACGCCCTTGAACGGCTCGCCATCCGACTTGCCATCCACGAATTGCCCGGTGTCGCTGTCACGCTTGGTCCACTGACCCGTCTTGGGGTTCTGGACCTGCGAACGACGCTGAACAGCGCCCTTGCGATAACCGTCTCCAGTATTCTTAGCCAATCTCGCTCACCTCCTCTCACGTTCCTCTCGTCAGCTTTCACTCGCTGATCACCGAGACGCCAACCTGAACGTTCCCACTGTAGCCCCCCCTATCGACCACCAGGTGCCACTCACCGACCCGGGGGGCCCGAATCAGCAAGGGCGTCTTGATCGCCCGACCTCCGTAGTACCGATGGGGAGGGCCGTTCCGATAGAGAAAGGAAGTTCTGCGGATCCAGCAGGCGAACATTGGCCTGCTTGTCCAGCCGAACTCGGACGGTATCATCCCCATCCAGTTGTAATCGGTAGTGCAGGAAATTCGTGGTCATCAACTCGCCTTTCTCACGTCTTGGATGAACTTGTCGACCACCCACTGCGGGCAGTACACCGGCCCGCTCAGGTGCTGAATCTGCCGCGCCGTCTCGATCGCCTCGACAGCCTCGAGCATTTCCTGAGCGACCAGCGTCACCATCAGGTCGAATCCCCAGAGTTGCGGGACTGACATCGCGGCCCAGGCGGCCCGCAGAGCCGTGTCGTTGGTGACACACGGCAACTGCAGCTCGTGGGCGACGAACAAGCAGACCTTGTCTACCTCAGACAGCTTCGGGTGCTGGTACGATCTGGCTGCCGCAAGTTGCTCGACCGTCTCTAGATGAATCGCCAGTCCCAGACCGGCGAGCATGGCTCCTTTCATCGCGCCAAGCTCGCTCTTGACGCGCCTCGGGACCAGCATCGGCTCGATCTCCTGGTGGTAACAGGTCAAGAGCCTCGCATTGGTCTCCATGTAGTCGATCAGAATGTTTGTGTCACTAATCACGCCTTTGCGCACGCGATCGGGCCTCCGTTTCAGCGCTACCTACCCAGGTGCTCACGAGAGACCGCATCGCCATGACATCCAGGCCAAGAATCTCGGCTCCTCGTATGAGACTGATCTCTGCGCCCTCCAGGCCTCTGCGAACCAGGCTGTACAGGCGGTCCTCGGCGAAATCGACCGGGGAAAGAGTCTCGGGCTCTCGAGCGCGACTCGGCTCGGGGAACGAGCGCCGAAACTCGCTCTCCTCCACGGGAGAAGGCTCGTCGGCCTTACCCAACGACTTTCCGGTCTGAGCCTTATGAGCTGCGTAAAATCGCGACCAAATTGCCGCTCCAACGTCGCCGTACTGGCTGATGCGGTAAAGAACCGTCTTGTAGCTGACTCGGAACATCCTCTTGACCTTGTTCACCCGGTCCAGCAAGGGGAGCCCCGACGCGTCGCGCCACTCCTTTGCAAAAACCTCTTCCGGCATGAGGAAGTAGGAGGCAAAAGTGTTGGCCTCCATCTCCTCCTGGTCGACTTCATCAGCCTCGTCCAGACGATAAGCTTGAAGGTGCAGCAACAGGTGGCCAAGCTCATGGGCGGCGGTAAAGATCCGGCGCTCGACCGAGATGCGGTCCCAGTTGTTGACCACAATAGCGGGACCCCCACCGTTGGGCGCGACGGACAGCCCGAAGAAATCATCGCTCGCGAGTCCCACAGTCAGAAGCTTGATACCGGCAGACTCGAGCAGGCCGCAGATGTCCCTGATGGGCTCACGAGTCGAAAGGCCAAGCTTCTCGCGAGCCTGAGCGGCTGCCGCGATCGCACGCTGGCGGCCGCACGGGGCCGTCGCAATCTCAAGACTGGCGAAACGGTAGATCACATGGTCGGCGAGCGCATCCTCGAGGTGGTTGTACCCCTGAAGCCTTCGGGCGACCTCACCGACGATCTGGGATCGAGTTCGCAGGCGCTTGAAGGACCGAAAGCGAGCTCCCGTCAAGCTCGGGCCTGGAGCCAGCAGGTCCTCGACGTTCGTCTCGAGCGCTTCCGCCAGGGCGTAGAGTGATTCCGACTGCAGCTTCACCTTGCCCGACTCGATGGCGATATAGGCCTGCCGAGATAGGTCGGCGGCTTTGGCCAGCTTGCCCTGGCTCCAGCCTCGCTCTTGTCGCAGCCTCAACAAGTTGGCCGCTATGGTTGCGTTCAGGTTCTGCGTCATGTCCATAACGCATACTACACCAATCAGCAACTTTCGTCAAATTGTCAAGTAGATGAGAAATGTTCAACCTGCCATCGCCAGCTGGCGGGGGAAATCCAGAGGATTTACGAACTTCGAAGCCTTAGAGCATCTCAAGGAAGCAATGAATCCCTTCGTTCTCTCGCGCCAAGTCCAGCAGACTCTCCTGGACTACCTCAAGACCACGTTCCACCTCAGCGACCGCGCTTTCGAGCGCCAGCTCTTCGACTTTCTCGAAAGTCCTGAGGGCATGTTCTGCGGCCCCTACGTCGACGTCCGCCTCCCGTTTCGCCAGGCCGACGAGAACGCGAAGCTCCCTCTCCAGATCGCCCCGCCGTTTCGGCCCTATGCCGAGCAACAGAGCGCCTTCGAACGCCTCACCACGCAGGACGGCCATCGCTCTCAGCCCACGCTGGTCGTGACCGGCACCGGCTCGGGCAAAACCGAGTGCTTCCTCTACCCGATCCTCGACCACTGCTACCGCCTGCGCGACGAGCCCGGGATCAAGGCCATCCTTCTCTACCCGATGAATGCCCTGGCCAGCGACCAGGCCCGCCGGCTGGCCGAGATGCTGTGGAACGACAAGCGCCTGAACATCCTGTCCAAGACCTGTTCACCGCCCGGTAACGCCACGGCAATTTCCAGCGTGCAAGATTTTCAAGCAGTAAGAGCATTGTCATGATAGTATTACCTGTGCTATTTTGGGGTCATGAAGGAGTTTTTCTCATCGCTTACCTCCAAGGGCCAGGTCACCGTTCCCAAGGAGATCCGCCAGCTGTTGGGGCTCGAGCCTGACGACAAGGTCATGTTCGTAGTGGACGGTGATCAGGTTCGTCTTGCGCGAGGCGGCAGAGTCGTATCCCGCACCGCTGGCAGCTTGAAGTCGTCCCGCCCCGCGCTGTCCGCAGGGGAGCTGAGAGCCGCTGCTGAGGAAGCAATTGCCGCGGAGGCCGCGGAGCGAGTCAAGAAGTAGCGCGTGGCGGCATTCCTGGATACCAACGTGCTGCTCAGGCACCTGACGGGGGATCATTCCGAGCATTCCCCTCGCGCCACCGCGTGCCTCACCAGCGTAGAGCGAGGCGAGTTGGAGCTCAGACTCTCTGACACGGTGATATTTGAGGCGGTCTTTACACTGCAACGCTTGTACGGGCGCACGAAATCGGAGATCAGGTCCGCGCTGTTGCCGCTTCTGGAGTTGCCCGGGTTGGCCCTGCCCGGTAAGCGCCGCTACCGCCGGGTCTTCGAACTCTATGAAGACCTGAATTTGCCCTTTGCAGACGCGTTTCACGCAGTTCTGGCTGAGGACGAGTGTGCTGGAGAAGTGGTCAGTTTCGACAGGCATTTTGACCGGATTCCGGGTATCCGGCGAATCGAGCCGTGATGGCCCTATTTGGGGTCCTGGCGACGCCAATCTCTACGAGTCGTTCGTCCAGCAATCAGGGTCGTAAAAGGCGCCGTATCTGCCTGGACGTGTTGAGCGCCCTGTGCCGCGAAGAGGACTCAACGAGCAGCAGGCGCGAGATAAAGCCTGCGCGATACGACGCGAGATCCAGGCCTCGAATAAGCGGCTGGAGCGCGAGCAGGCGGATTTCGAGACGCATTGCATCTTGCTCGCGTCCCTCGAGCCGACAAGTCGTGAGGATCAGAGATGAAGGCTTGCTCCACCGGTCGCGAGGGAGCATACGAGCGACGGAAGAAGGTTTCGAGGAGGGCTTGTGGGAGCGCCTCGCCCGGAATCAGGTGCAAGACGAGTGAGCCCCGAGCTGCGCAATCTGCTCGATTTGGCGCGCATCGAGGACAATCAGGAAGCTCTGGCGGAACGCCTGCAATGCGATCGCAGCAGCTTGCGCCGAGCAACGCAAGCTCTACGCCACACTCAAATCACACAACTGAGCCGTGCCTGATGTGATGGATATCCGACGCGGTGACGGCTGGCCCCGCCAGGTGGGCACGGCCCTGGTATCGGCCGGTCTCGTGCTGGGGGTGGGCACGGCCGCCCTGGATTACGGGTTCGGCCCGCCCTGGAGCCGCAATGCCCGTCTCGGCCTGGCCTGCGCCAGTCTGGTCACGGTGGCCATGGGCTTCTTGTTGCTGGCCTGGCGCCGGGTCACCACTCTCGACCGCAAGGAGCGCACTCTGCACCGCTGGTGGGGCCTGGCCCTGGGCCCCTGGATCCTGCCCGTGAACGGGCTCGACCGGCAGAAGCTGGAAGGCTACGACCTCCTGGTGGTGGTGGCCACCCGCCCCGAAGAGCATTACAAGCGACCCCGCGACCAGTTCCAGATCCAGTTGGAGCGCTCTTTGGACGGGGTGCTGGGTCGATTGCGGGTGGACGACGAGCTGGTCAGCCAGGCGGCGGCCCGCGAGCTGGGCCAGAAGGTGGCCGAGTTTCTGGGAGTCACCCTGGAAGAGCGCTAACTTCGTCGCATGGACCGTGCCAGGTAACGTGCGTTTCGAAACTTGTTTCGAAACGTTCCCAAAGTGAAGTGGCACGGGCGATGCGACGAAGTTCAACCGGTTGTGAATTCATGCACGATCAATGCTCGGGACGGTAGCCCTTTTCAGGAACTTTTTCTGGCCTTCAGGTAGAACCAGATTATGAATGTCCAGCTCACGGTCGCCAAGACGCCGAGTGCCGACGAACGGGCTCGCGGCATGGTGGCTGACGGCACGGCTCTGGCCAGCGAGGTCAACGGCGAGCAGGTGACCGTCTACCAATCGACGGGTGACCACGTCGTGCTGTCGGATGGAAAGACCGGCCCTCCCAAGCAGGGCTTCTTCAAGCGCGTCCTGCTACCCGAGAACTTTCCCGCCTCGGTGCACGAGGATTATGCCCCCCACCGCAAGTGGCAGTTCATTCGCGACGTGTCCGCGGGCATGACCAGTTTTTATGCGACTTCAGCCCTGGTCGGGGCCATGGGGTTCGGTGAGATCGGCCCCCTCTCGGCCGGAATGACCTGGATGATCCGCGACGCGGTGGATGGCGTGGGCAAGATGGGCGCCTCGCTGATCGCCCACAAGGCCGACAAGGACCCCCGAGCCTGGTTCGTCAAGGGCGAAGTCTTCGCCGGAGTGGGCAGCCTGGCCGAAACGACGCTGCTGCTCGCCCCCCAGACTTTTCCCATCACCGCACCGCTGGCCAACATCTGCAAAGCCATGGGCACGGGCACCAAGAACGCCGCCTCGGCCGCCATCGAGAAGCACCAGGCGCTGGGCAACAACCTGGGCGACCTGCGCTCCAAGAACGGCAACCAGTCCATGCTGGCCTCGGCGCTGGGGGCGGGCCTCGCCATCGCCGGCCAGCTGGTGGGCGAGCGTTTCCTCGGCCCTGCGACCGTTCCGCTGCTGGCCGTCGGCACCACGGCTCTGGCGCTGTTCGCTCAGAAAAAGTCGGTGGACGTGCTGCAGATCTACGACATCACCGAGTCCGGCCTGCGCAGCGCCGTGCGCGACTGGGTCAAGGAAGGGCAGTTGCCCGCACCCGGTCCGAGCGGAGGCTTCTTCACCTGGTTCCCCACCCCGGGTGGCATGTTCCGCAACGAGACCGACGTCAAGCTCGGTTGCTCGCTGGAGGAGATCACCAAAGACAAAGCTCACTTCGACGATCTGCGCTCGTGGTATCGCGATCGTCGCTACGTGCTCGACTTCGATGGCAAGGATAACGTGCAGATCGCCCTTCACCCCGAGGCCCAGCCCCGCGACATGGTGGCGGCCATGGTGCAGGCCGAGCTGTTGACCGCCGCCCGAACCGGCCAGACCTTCAAGGACCTGAGCAAGAATCAGAGCCGGGAAGCGGCCCGCGACTGGGCCATCAAGACCAGCCTGCGGGCTGCTCCCGCCGACAGCCAGGGCTTCCTGGACAAGCTCGAGCGCCTGGGTTGGAGCACCGAGCGCATTCTGCTCAGCGCCGGCGAGGCCCGGGTGACCTGGCAGCCGGGGCCGGCCGTGGACCTGGGCGGTCCCCTGGACATCAAGAAATTCCAGCAAGAGATCGGCGCCTGAGGCCGGGGGGCACGAAGGACAAGGTGCCCCGCGCCCCAAAAGGACACTCATGCTGGAGACCACCAGACGCGCCCACGGCCGATTGCTGGTTGTCACCTCTCAGATGGCTCGCGGCCAGGAGTTGCGCCGCACGCTGGAGCAGAGGGGCTTTCACGTACGCCTGGCCCTGAGCTTGCCCGAAGCCATGGAGCGAGCCCGCAACTGGCACCCTTCGGTGGTGCTGATCGACCTCGAGTTGGAGAGCGAGCCCAGCACGAATGGGGGACGAGCGGCCTTCTCACTGTGCGAGCGCCTGAAAGCCTCACCCGAGTCGAGCTCGCTGCCGGTGCTCTATCTCACCAGCAACGAAGCGGTGGAGGGCTGGATCGAGGAGGGGCTCGAGGCCGGCGCAAGCGATTTCGTCGGCTGGGAGGCTCCCCTGGCGGTCATGCAAAGTCGCATCCTGCAACACGTTCGTCTGTTCGAGATCGAGGGCCGACTTCGCCTCAAGGCCATTCGCGACGAGGTCACCGGACTTTATTCGGGGCAGTTCCTGGTGGAGCACCTGCGCCACTGGCTGGCCCCCTTGATGCGGGGCGAGCTGGGCCACATCGCCTTCATGAGACTGGACCTGGACGGCTTCCCGGAGCTGGCCCTGCAACTCAACTCCCTCCAGCACGAGAGCCTGCTGGTGCTGGTCAGCGAGCTTCTGCGCGAGAACCTGGGGGCTGACCTGGTGGCCCGGGTGGCGCTGGACAAGTTCGCCGTGCTTTTGGGAGGGATCGATCCCGAGGAAGCTTTGAAACGAGCCGAGGCCACCCGACTGGCGGTGGAGCGGGAGACCGCCCTGGAAATCCCCGCCACCCTCAGCGTCGGTCTGGCCTGCCTTTCGGCCGCCGATCTGCAGGCCCAGGGCAGCGTGGACGCCGCCATCAACCTCCTCCACAAGCGGGCCAGCCTCGGCCTACAGCAGGCTCAGAGCTATGGAGGAAACCAGGTGGGGACCTTCCAGGAGAGCAACCAGTCCGAGCGTCGTCGCAATCGGCGCTGGGATGTGGACTTCCGGGTCGAGCTGGTGGGGCGGTTCGGGGTGCGCGAAGCCCGGCTGGCGGCCGACCTGTCCAACGGAGGGGTGGCCCTGGAAGGGGTGGCCGACCTGAAGATCGGCGACCACGTCGAGCTCTTGATCCACCTGGGGGACGAGGTAGTGGCGGCCACAGGCGTGGTGGCCTGGAGCGGCTCGGTGGCTGGACTGTCCCCGCGCTGCGGAATCGCCTTCGAGTCTCTGGCCGGGGATGGCCAGGAGGTGCTTCGGCGCTATCTCGCCGAACGCTCGCGGGCCCTGGCTGAAGAGCATACCGACTGAAGGGATCTGCCCGAAAACCTGGGCCGATAGAGAACGCCCAATCCATGAGGAGGACGCCCCGTGAGCGCCAAAGTACCGGAGAAATTCCGCCCCATCCTGAACTCCAAGGCCCTGGCCCACCTGGCCACATTGATGAAAGACGGCACCCCCCAGGTCAGCCCGGTCTGGTTCGATACCGTGGGTGATCGCATTCGGGTCAACTCGGCCCGGGGCCGCACCAAGGACCTGAACATGAAGGCCCGCCCCCAGGTGGCCCTGTCCATCGTGGACCCCGAGAACGACTACCGCCACATCGCGCTGCGCGGCCGGGTGGTGGAGATCACCGAGCAGGGAGCCGACGACGTCATCGACGGGCTGGCCAAGAAGTATCTGGGCGCCGACAAGTATCCCTTTCGCCAGCCGGGTGAGGTGCGGGTGACCTACCTCATCGAGATCGACAACGTGGTGACGATGGGCTAACCCTCCTCCTCATCCTCCAACAAAGGCATGAAGCCGGAGCCGAGGATCTCTCGAGCCGGCGAGATGACGACGAAAGCGTTGGCGTCCGTCTTGGCCACCACCTCGCGCAGGTGGGTCAGCTCGGTCACGGTCAGGGCCGTCATCAAGACGGCCCGCCGCTTGCCCGAGTAAAGCCCCTTGCCGAGCAGGGCGGTCACCCCGCGGTTCATCTCCTTGAGGATGGCCCGACCCATCTCCTCGGGCGAGGTGGTCACCACGATCACCAGAACCTGCTGGCGCTTGCGGCTGGGGCGGAACCAGGCTTTCTTGTGCTCGTGCTCACTCACGTGCTGGCCGAAGCGAGGCAAGACCTCCCCGCTGGCTTGAGTGAGGTGACGGGTCATCAGGCCCATCACCAACATGGCCAGATTGAAGGCCAGACCCAACGAGACCACCACCTCCCCCGGCACGGGTCCGACCGAGGAGCGCTCGATGAAGTCGCTCCAACTGAAAGCTGGGGTGGGATGGAGCATCACCTTGCCCAGCCAGGCCAGCCCCAGCACCCCGAAGATCCAGACGTAGTTGAGCCGGTAGCGGCGGCCCACCGCTTCCCACCACGAGACCGGAAAGTCGGGATGCAGCAGGCTCTCGGCCAGGCTTTCGGCCCAGTCCGGCGCGGGCTTGAACGGCGGCACCAGCATGGAGGCGAAGAAGTCCGTCTCCATCAGTCGCACGCGATAGCTCCACAGCTCGTAGTAGCGGTAGCGGCGAGCCTCGATGGTCAAGAAGAGGGTCACCAGCAGGGTGTTCAGGGCGATCACCAGGTGGCTCACGGCCTGCTCGGAGAACGCCAGCGAGATGGAGGCGCCGGTGGTGATCACGGCCCAGTTGGTGGTGGAGTCCAGGCGCTGTCGCCAGACGTTGGCCCGGGTAACCTCGGCCCGGAACATATGCACCATGGCCGTGGTGAACTCGCTGGCCTTGATGTGGTAACCCCGGTAGGTCCAGACTTCCTCTTGATCGGGGTGGGGGTGCTCAGACATCTCCCCGCAAGCTTCGCCAACGAAGCTTGAAAATCATTCTACAAGTGTGAGGTGTGAGTGGTAGCGTCCTTGAAAAATAGTCGAAGACTCAGCAAGGTACTGAGGCGCCGTTGCAACACGGCCCATGCCTCCGCCGCCACGACCCAGCGCTACACCCGGGTGGAGGTCTCGGACCTGCGCCGGGTGCACGCGCGCTGCCATCCGCGCGAGCGGCGCAAGAGGTCGGAGAGCGCTCCGTGAGACCGGACTTCGGCACCCTGCAGCGCAGCTGGCTCGAGCACCTGGCCGGGCGGGGGCTGTCCGGACGCACGCTGGCCGTCCAGCGGGGCTGGTGCGGGCGGTTCGCGGACTTCTGCCGCGAGGAGGGCCGGGGTGCCGGCGTCCGTGACCGCCCGGCACCTGGCGCGCTGGCGCCTGGAGTTGGAGCGCCGGCCCAAGCCGGGGGGCGGCCGGCTGTCCCCGGCCACCTGGACCCAGGCACTCTACTGCGTGAAGCAGTGGCTGCTCGGCAGGCCTGCGGGCGGGCGAGCTGTGCGCCCTGGACCTGGCCGACCTCGACGCACCTCGAGCCGCTCGACCTGGTGGCCGAGCATGAGCGAACGCATCCGCGCAAGGTTGAGAAAGAGCGTGCCGGCGTGGTATTCTGCGAGGAGAATCCTCCAGGAGGCGCACCGTGACGACCAGGGCCAAGGAAGTGCTTCAGCTCGCCCTTCAGCTCGAGCCGGGCGAGCTTGCCCAACTCACCGAACTGCTGCTTGCCGTCCAAGCCAGCCAGGAAGACGAGCCGGAGAAGCCCGAGGGCTGGGATGAAGCCTGGAGTGAAGAGCTGAGCCGGCGCGATCAGGATGGACCGGAGAACTGGGTCGACGGCGAGGAGGCTCTGCGGCAGATCTTCGGCAAGACTTCTTGAAGCGCACGCTTTCCTTCCACCGCCAAGCCCAGGCCGAAGCCACCGCTGCCTTCCAGAGCTACTCGGACGCTGCGGCCGAGGGCTTCCAGATGAAGTTCACCGACCTCCTGAACCTCATCCAGCGGTATCCCGAGCAGCTTACGGCGACGGCTTTCGGAAAGCCGTAATGCCACGAAAGAAGTATCCTTACACCATCTTCTACCGGCTCACGCCCCGCCGGATTCGAATCGTGGCTGTGGCCCACCACAAGCGCAAGCCCGGTTACTGGAAGCAACGCCGATAGAGCGCCTGCCCGGGCGGTTCTTCTCGGAGCTATGGCTACCAGGGAGCGCTGCTTTCGAGCCTGACTTCGGGCGGGCCGGTGAGCGGCTCGGCAGGGTGGACCTACGACAACAACTTCCGGACGTCCGGCCGCACCGTGAACGGAGCCAACGCTCTCAGCTTCGGCTACGACGCCGAGATCCGGAGCCTGGTCCGTACTACGACCGCCATGCCGCAAGAATGAATGCAGGAGTTTGCACGTATCTGAATGTTTGCCTATCCTTCGGGGCGCCTCTCATCACCTCAGTTTGACTGTTGGAGCCTGTAGGTCTCGTAGAGCAGAGCGCTCAGACCCCGGTTCTCGGCCGGATGCAAACGGCGCCGGAAATAAAGCAAGAGTCCCGTGGCAAATCCCACCGGCCAGAGGTAAGGGGCTTTGTTCCAGGCCTTCAGGCCGCGCTGAAAGTCAGGGTCCTTGAAGAGCGACTGGTGCAGGTGCTCGAGAAAACCCGACTGAACCTCGGTTACCAGGCTGCGCAGAGCCCCGCTGGCTTCCAGAGTCTTGTGGGCGGCGATCAGCGAGGCTTTGTGCTCGCCCAGAACCTCGGTGTTCAGCTCGCGACGCGTATCCCAGAAGGTGCGGGCCACCTTCTCCTGCACCCCCTCGGCCACTCGCTCCTCCAGGCCCAGGGCCTGGGCCACGGCCAGGAACAGCTTGCTCTCCTCGGCTTCATACTTGGCGTCAGCCATGGCCACCACCAGCGTCAACACCAGGGTGGGGGTGACCAGCTCGGGATTGGCGGCCACTTCCTTCAGATCGTCTTTCAGTCCCCCGATCAGATCGCTGGCCAGCATCACCGAGCGCGAGCAGTAGTCCTCCCAACCGCGCCGCATCTCGTCGCGGGCCTTGCCGGAAGGGAAGACCCTTTCGGCCACGCGGTCGAGCAGTTGGACCTCCTCGGAGAGGGCCGAGGGAGGCCCGAGCGAGGCCATCGAGGAGGCGATCCGCCAGACCGGCAGGAGCTGCCGGGCGGCTTCCTCGGTGATGTGCGACCACAAACCGTGCTCCAGCTCCGAAGTGGGAGTGGAGCTGTCGAAAGGGTGATCGGTCTGGGCCGCCAGCCACTCCAGGGCAGTCCGCTCGACGGACTCGGCAGTCCAGGCGCCGCTGACTCCCAGCCGGGCCGCCATCCAGCTCAACAGCCGCAGACGCAGCGCCTCCTTGTCGCGCAGGCCTTCGCGCACGGGGTCGATCCCCACCATGCGAGCCGCCCCCAGCAGCTCATCCTGATCCATCTTGTTCAGGCCTTCCAGCATCTACGTCACCCCCTCGGGTTTCATGGTAAATCGGCCCAACTCAGCTCGCAGAGCATCCTCGAGGTCCGGGTAAAGGAAAGAAAAACCCTGTTCCTGCAGACGAGCAGGCAGAACCCACTGGCTGCTCAGCAGGGCCTCTTCGGCAAACTCGCCCACCAGCAGGCGCAGAAGCCACGGATCCAGACGCAGCAAGGCCGGGCGGCCGAGCACGCGAGCCAGGGTGCGAGCAAACTCCTCGTTGGAGACCGGGTTGGGGGCCACCACGTTGACCGGGCCACTCACCTGGTGATAAAGCAGCCAGTGGATGGCCCCGATGGCATCTTCACGGGCGATCCAGCTGAAGCCCTGACGACCGCTGCCCAGCGCTCCCCCGCCACCCATCCGAAAGACCGGCAGGAGCTTTGCCAGGGCCCCTCCCTGAGCGCCCAGAACGGTGCCGATGCGAAGATGGGCGACCCGAATGCCGGCCTCCTCGGCCGGCCGGGTGGCCTGCTCCCAGGCCTGGCACACCTCGGCCAGAAATCCCTGACCCGCCTCGCGCTGCTCGGTGGCCGGCGCCTCGGAAGAGCCGTAGAAACCGATGGCCGAGGCCGAGAGCAGGCAGGCCGGTGGACGGCGCAGACCGGCCAGGGTCCGACAGAGGGCCTCGGTCGCCTGAATCCGGCTGGTGCAAATCTTGTCTTTGAAGGCCGGATTCCAGCGTTGCTCGCCGATGTTCTCCCCGGCCAGGTGCACCAGGGCGTCGAGACCTTCGAGGTCCTCGCCCTCGCATTCTCCGGTGGCGGGATTCCAAAAGACCGCGCCGGGAGCGCTCGGGCCTTTGCGCTGGAAACGAATCACGCTGTGCCCCCCCGACTCCAGGAAGGCGGCCAGTCCCGAGCCCAGGAAGCCGCTCGAGCCGGTCAGGCCGACCCGCAGGGTGGCTCGGCCCGCGTGACGGTCAAGGTCGTGCCGGGTGCGCCGATGACGAAAGGTGAACATGCGCCGCAACTGGGGAATCACAAAGGGATTGACCAATAGCTCGAGCAGCTTGCCCCCGTGATAGCTGAACTCGATTTCATCTTCCAGAACCGAGCCACTGTCATCGCGAGGATGGAACCGATGGTGGTGCTTCCAGGAGCGGAAGGGCCCGCTTTCGAGCACGTCTTGAAAGCCGCGACCCGGCTCGCAACCGGTGTGCACCGCCCGCATGGGCACCCGCAGACGGCCCAGGCCCAGCCCCAGTGAGAGGGTGCGCCGCGCTCCCACCTCCAGGCCGCCCCGGCTCTCCTCCAGACGCACGTCCTGCCAGGGGGGAAGCAGCCGCTGCAGAGCCCCGGGCCGGGAATGCCAGTCGAAGACCTCCTCGGCGCTGGCCTCGAGCGGAGTCTTCAGAATCAAGCGAGCCATGGGCGCGGGCTTTGCCCTGGCTGGCTGCGTTCCTTCTCCTGAAAGAGGACGGGAGCCGCTCCCCCCCCTCGGTGAGCGTCCCCCGCCCAAGACCCCCGCTCAAGATTCAGGTTAGCATAGAAATCTGCCAAGATCAGGGGAAAGGTCGGCCATCCGTAAAAGGGATGAAACCTTGCGAGCATTTCTTCTTTCACTGCTCCTGACTCTCTGGTTGACGCTTGCGGCCTCCCCCGGTCCTGGCGCAGTGACGGTGCTGTTCGTGGGGGCCCATCCCGACGACGACTCCGGGGTTACGGCGACCTTGTCCACCTGGATCGAGCAGGGGAAGGCCCGGGCTGCCGTGATCACGCTGAGCCGGGGGGAGGGGGGCGGCAACGCGCTCGGCCGAGAGCAGGGCCAGGCCCTGGGTCGACTGCGCGAGGACGAGGAGCGTCGAGCGCTGGGAATGCTCGGGGTGGAGACGATCCTCTACCTGGATCGGCTCGACTGGGGCTACACCACCAGCGAGTCCGCCACCGCCTCTCGCTGGGATGCCGAGGAGACCCTGGGCCGTCTGGTCGGCCTGGTGCGAGAGCTGCGCCCCCGGCTGATCCTGACCATGAACCCGTACCCCAGCGGCCACGGGCATCACCAGTTCGCCGCCCGCATGGCCAGCGAAGCCTACTTCGCGGCCGCCGATCCGACCCGATACCCGGGAGGGCTGCCTGCCTGGGCCCCGGGACGGCTGGCTTACGCTCTGTGCTACGGGCAGGAGGGCTTTCAGCCCGACTTTGTGCTCACTCCCGACCAGGCCACCGCCGAGCGCGAGCTACAAGCCTTGCGGCTCTATCGCAGCCAGGGCTGGGACGTTCTGCCCGAAGCCGGACCGCGCTTCGTGCTGGGCCCCGAGAGCTTCTCGGTGGCCCACAGCCGCGCTCCCGGCTGGACCGACCTGCTCGAGGGCCTGCACCATCCGCTGGACCTGGAGCTCTCGGCGACGACAGACGCGGTCCAACCTTCTGCGACGACAGGAGCGGTCCGTCCGGTTGTCCTGGTCGCCGGTCAGCCTGGCCAGCTCTCCCTGTCTCGTCCCGAGGCGATCCTGCAGGTGCCCCCCGACTGGCAGGTCGAGCGCCGCGGCCAGGGCTGGTGGGTTCTGCCCGACCGCGCCGGTGAGCAGATCGTCCAGGCCAGGCTGGGGGGCTCGGTCTGGCGCTGGTGCGTGCGGGTGCGTGCCCCGCTGGAGATGGAGCTGGCCCCCACGCCGGCCGTGGCCGACTACCGAGAGTGGGCCACCAGGTTGGGTCTCGACCCGGTGCTGGCCGAACCGGAGGCGGCCGTCACGCTGGCCCGTCCCGCCAGGGTGCGCTTCGAGCTGACCAACCGGACCGGTCAGCCGGCCTCCATGCGGGTGGCGCCGACCTGCCAGAGCCCGGCGATCCGGTTCGAGCCTGCGCGCACCCTGACCGTTTCTCCAGGGGTCAGCCAGGTCGAGGTGGGGCTGGTGGCCTCCAAGCTGGGCGAGTTCCGTCTCGAGGGGGGTGGACGGCTGCAGGTCGTTCCCTTCATGACCGTGCCTCGCGTCCAGCGGCCCTGGGTGGTGGACGCCAGGCTCGACGAGGTGGCCGGCTGGAAACCCGAGCCCCTGAGGCAGATCTGGGAGGGGGAGCCGAGCCGCATCCAGGGCAGCTTCTGGCTGGGTTGGGACCCGGATTGGCTCTATCTGGCCGCCCAAGTGCAAGATGACCGGGTTATCTCTCAGATCCAGTCCGATGACCCGGCCGGTCACTGGCGCACCGACGCCCTGGAGCTGACCCTCGATCCCGGCGGGAAGAGCCCGAGCACGCTGACCACCTTCAAGCTGGGGATCATCGTGCGCACCCGACAGGGGCATCCGCTCGCTTTTCGGGACGCGGACGAGCGCCCGGGCCCGGTGCCCGGGCTCAAGCTGGCCACACGAGTCACTTCGGAGGGCTACCTCCTGGAGGCCGCCATCCCGCGCTCGCAGGTCGGGCCACTGGCCTCGGAATTCGGGCTGAATGTGCTCCTTTACGACGCCGACGACCCCAGAGCGGCCACCGGAGCCAACTCTAACCTCAGCCGGGTAGGCTGGAGCGCCTGGCCGGAGGTGATGGGAAATCCCCGACTCTGGGGTCGGGCCTGCCTGGAGGGCTCGACTGCGACCGGCCCGAAAGCGGGGGGCATCCACCAGAGGGGGAGCCATGTTCAGCTTTCTAAGTAAGCCCCAGCAGGTCGAGTTGCTCGAGATCGAGGACCGCACACTCGGCTTTCGCAGCCAGAAGGAAAACCAGGTGGGACAGACGGTCAAGGTCAGGGTCTCACTGCCCGATCTGCCCGAGCTGACCCTGCCCGTCACCATCAAGAGCTGCCGTCCCGACGAACCAGGCTTCGTCTGCTACGGCGAGGTGCCCTCGAGCAAGGGGCTGGAGAAGTTCCAGGCCGCTCTGCACAACAAGGACAAGTCCGACAAGGTGCGCAGGGCCCAGCGCTTCAAGCTGGGGGTGCGCATCCTGTCGCCCGAGCTACCGGCCTTCAAGGCCATCTCGGTGGACTTCAGCCGCTCGGGCCTGCAGATCGAGGCCGAGGGGGACGTGCCCATCGACACCATGCTCACCCTCACCCTGGAGACCGAGATTCGGGAGATTCCCTCGGTGATCTGCCGGGCGCGGGTGATCTGGAGCCGCCCCACGGGCCAGTTCCAGCGATGCCGGCTGGGATTGGAGTTCACCACCCTCGAGCCCAAGATGCGCGAAGACCTCGACCGCTTCGAGAGCTACGTCAGGGCCCGCTTCAGCTAGCCAACCCGAGGTCCATCAAGCGTCGAATGATGCTTGCCGTTGGCTCGATCGAGTCGATGCCGTCCACGCTCTTGCCCGCCTGCCAGTAGTCTTTGTAGCCCGCGCCTTCCAGGGCGGCGCGCTTGAGTTGCCAGAGGGCCATCAAGCTGTAGATCATTCGCATGAAATGCTTGAGCCTGGGATGGCGCAGGAAAAATCGCGCCAGCCAGCCGGCCCTGGTCCCTTTGCGCTCGATATAGGGGGTCTTGATCACCGAGACCGGTACTCCACTGATCTTGTCGGTGAGCACGATGTCCTGAGATGAAGCCCGCACGATGGCGCGCTTGTAGTCGTCGTGGGCCGAGCACTCGGTGGTGGCGATGAAGCGCGTGCCCATCTGCACCCCGGCGTAACCGATTCTCAGCGCCTCGGCGAAATGCTCCGGCGTGCTGATGCCGCCGGCGCAGACCAGGGGCAGCCCCAGGTCGGCCAGCTCCTCGTAGACGCGCTGGGCGCTGAAGCGGCCGGCGTGCCCCCCGGCCCGGTCGTTCACGCAGATCAGCCCCCGAGCTCCGCTGTCGATCCCCTTCAGGGCCCATTTTCTCTCGGTCACGTCGTGGTAGACGACGCCCCCGACCGAGGCCACCCGGTTGACGACCCAGCCGGGGTCCCCCAGGGAGGTCACGAAGAAGCGGATCCCCTCCTCCAGCGCGATGTCCAGCCAGGCTCGCATTCGTTCCTGGTATTTGCGCGACGACTTCTCGGTGATGATGTTCATCCCCACGGGTTTTCGGGTCAGCTGCTTGATCAGGCGCACACCAGCGCGGAAATCGTGCTTGTGGACGAAGACCAGCGAGAGTGGCTGGATGATCCCGATCCCGCCGGCCTCTGAGGCGGCCGCCACCAGCTCGGGATTGCTGCACGGGTACATGGCCCCGCAGATGATGGGGGCCTCGATCCCCGCATGGCGCGTCAGCGCGGTATCGAACTTCACCGCCCGGAGACTCTCCAGTTGGCCCGGGCCGCCGCCACCGTCTCCCCGGCCTGGTTCTGGATCTCTCCCTCCACCACCAGCTCGCCTTCGCGGAATCCGGGGGGGAGCTGGAAGCGGCAGATGGCCGTCAGAGGACCCCGGCCCTTCTTGAGATAGTCCATGCGAAAGCCCGTCAGGATGGCCCGGCGGTCCTCCGTCAAGAGCAGGCTGACGGCCAACCCGGTGGCGGCTTCGGCCAGGTTACCCAGGGCCATGGCGTGGACGCTGCGCAGGTGATTGCGCACCGCCCGGCGGTCGCGCATTCTGATCTTGACCAGCCCGGGCTCGAGCTCGACGATCTCGGGCCGGATGCTCCCCGTATAGGGAACGAAGAAGCCAAACAGAAAGCTGAGAATCTGTCTTCCCAGGGGGACGCGCCGCAGGAACGACCACAGCTGGCGCAGAGTGGCGATGGGGTTCTTGAGCTCGAAGGCCATGAGGCCCTCCATTGGGTGCGGACCGGCCGCGACCCTGCAGCTCAGTCAGGCCTGGGCATCAAATATCCCAGCAAACGGGGGTCGTGGGCCTTGAGGTCGGAGGGGCTCTCCTCGCGGGCCCGCACGCCCTCGGCATAGTATTCCCAGGGCTCCTGGGTGTGCAGAGCATATTCGCTCCAGGTCCAGTCGGGGGTCTTCTCCGGCTTGCCCGGGAACTCGACCCGAGTGTTGGCCCCCTCGCGGGTGACCTTGATCGTCTGCCCGTTGGGCAGCTCGACCTGGCGCTGGAAGTTGTTCCAGTTGTCCACGCGTTTCTTCTTGAGGGCATGGCGCAGGATGCCCAGCCCGATGGGCAGCGCAGCCACCGCGGCCAGCGCGATGCCCAGGGGCGCGGCCAGCGTGCAGGCGACCCCGACCCCCGCGGCCACCAGAGCAGTCCCTCCCAAGATCAGCCCGGCCTCTTTGTCATCCAGCTCGCGCGCCTTGTCGTAAGCGCTGGTGTGCAGCCGCAGATCCATCGTGCCGGGCTTGAAATCGTAGTAGTAGTGCACGCCCGGGAAGTTGGTCTTATGGTAGCCTCTCTGGGGCCCATCCAGCCGGGACGCGATGCTGGCCGCCAGCTGCGCCGTCCCCCGCGCCTGGTAGTCCTGGAAGAGCTCCACCAGGGCAGGCTTGACCTCGCTGGCATGCGAGGCGGTGAGTCCCAGGAGTCGCGCGACTTTGCCCACCATCCCTTTGAGCTCGGCTCGGTCGAGCGCGTGCGCCACCTCGTGGATGCCGGTCCCCCGCACCTCGTTGCAGCTCTCGTTCATCTTGACGCGCGGCTTCTTGAGTGGGAAGAAGAAGCTCGTGTCCCGGCAGTAAAGCCCGTTGTAGAGCGAGGGAAGGCGCTCGAACCCGATCTTGAGGCCCTCGCTCTGGAGTCTGGCCAGCTCCTCCCCCGAGAAGCTCTGCAGGAACCTCTCCACCTCGGCGCGCTGCTCCCTGGTGAGCTTCGGGTCCATCAGCGCGCTGAGGTCGGGCCCCCCCTGCAACTGGATGCTCTCCGTCGGGGCCGCCAGGGCGGGCTGGGGACGGCTCGGGGCCACCAGGTGGGGGATTCCTACGGGGCGCAGCTCCACGTGTCCATGTTCGCTGGACTCAAACGATCTCCCGCGCGTGCAGGCTACAAGCCGGTGCTGCTGCCTCGAGACTGCGATGGTAGCGCATGCTGGGGAGCGCAAAGCCATCCTTGAAGAGGGTCGCGGTCGCTCCATCAGGAGCCCAGCCCTCCCTGGCATAGAAGGCCCGCGCCCGATGATTGTCCGTTTGCACCCACAGAAAAGCCTGTGTGCAACCCGCAGCCCGGAGTTGCTCGAGCGCGCACTGCACGAGGTGGGAGCCCAGTCCCGAGCCAAAGGCGACGGGACTGACGGCCAGACGATAGATCTCGCCTGCGTTCTCGACCCCATGGCTGGCCGGGCCTCCCGCCACGTTGCCCAGGAGGCCGCTTTCATCCTCTGCCAACAAATTGAACTGATGCTTCCCGGCATTCCTGATACGGTAGGCCAGGGCGGCGGCCTCCACCTCAGGGTCCCCGAGCTCGAGAGCCTCCGCCGGGAGATCGGTTCGACTCTCATCGGCCTTGCGCTGCAGCGCTACCACGGCGGCTGCGTCCCTTTCGAGGGTAGCCCGGATGGTCACAGGCGATATGCAGTTCATGGTGACAGCTTAGCGGGGGCTTCGGAAATCCGTCTGAATCAGAGGTTTCAGAGACTTTTTCGCTCCTGACGTTAGGCTAAAAGCGATGATTCAAACCCATTTGAACCTGATGGATCGGGTCTCGTTCTCGCGGGCCACGCACAGCGCCCCGACTTCGGCGGGGGTGCCTCGCGATGAAGTCATCCTGGGCCAGAGGCCGGCTCCCGAGGCCACGCTCCTCATGGCTCCGCCGGTCGCGGAGGTCCCGCTCCCCACCCTGCGCGGGGAACGCGAGCTGCAGCGCCTGGCCAAACTGGCCGAGGTCCGCGGCTACACCGATGGGCTGGGGTTGGGGCTCGACGAAGGCATCGTGGACACGGTGGCCGCCTTGCAGCTCAACGGGTTCCAAACGTCGGCCTCGTGCGAAGGCCACGTCGACTGGGGGTGCGGGGCGCCCTGGGTGGACGTCCAGGCCGCCCATGAGCCGCCCGGTCTATTCCCCGAGTTCCCCAATGCGATCCATATCATTTCGCGATACAACGGGCAGCGGCAGGTCTTCGAAGAAGTCGCCCGCGAGAACGGGCTCTCGGTGGACCAGATGCTCGACCGCGGCCAGGACTCGTACCTGGCAAACCGGGGACTGCACGTGGAAGCTCACGACCGCGCCTACAGTCGGGGCGAAACCCCTGAATTCCAGGCCTGGGTTGCATCCAACGAGGCTCTGAGGACGAGATTCGAGGAGCTGGTAGGGGCCTACAACGCCAGGAACTCCGAAGTCGACCGAATCTCCATCGACCGGCTGGCAATGGGCACCTTCCGGGTCTACGCAGGGTCGAAGGCGGACCTGGATCGCGACTTCAAGAGCCAGAGCGAGGCCGACAAGGCGGCCCTGGCCGAGCGACTGGTGGCCTCCCGTCAGTCCATGCAGAAGTTCGCCGACTTCTTGACGGAGCGCTTTCTGACTTCGACCGACCCGAATCGCTGACGGTGCTACAGAAGATGGGAACGCTGACAACCTACAGAGCTTCCCGGGGGATGGGCGGGTGGCTCTTGATGTGCGCCACCACTTCCTCGGGGCTGTCCGAGAGAAAGAGCATTCTGGCATAGGTCTGCTGGCCGGCCAGCTGTTGGAGGGTTTCGTAGAGCCGGGTCTCCTGCTCGTAACGCTCTCGCCCGAGAAAGACCATCGGGCTGTACCACCCGAAGGTGCAGTAATGGTTCTGAGCGGCGTCCTGGAAAATCTCCTGGGTCGTGCCGGCGCTCCCCCTGGCGTAGATGACTCCGTGCAGGCACATGGCCAGCAGACCGTCCTCGCGCAGGCTGTTGGAGAAGAACTTGGCGATGGCGCTGGCAAAGACGTTGGATGGCTCGTGCCCGTAGAACCAGGTGGGCACGGCCAGGCTCGCGCATCCCTCGGGGAAGCGCTCCAGGACCTTGATCGCCGGTCGATAGTGGTCGTCATCGGCTCGCAGGATTGTCAGGGCCTGCTCGAGCTCGGAAGCGCTGCGGTTGCCGAGGTAGGCCCCCAGGTTGCCCGCCTCCATCAACCCCGGCCCCCCTCCGGTGGCCACCGTGTAGCCTTCCTGGACCAGCCGGCGGGCCACCTCCGCGGTGCGGGCGTAGTCGGGATGGGCGCGGGCGACGCTGTGTCCGCCCATGATGCCCACCATCCGCGGCCCCCCGGCCAGGAACTGGCGCACAGCGTCTTCGATAGCGTGGTCATGGAGTCGCTCGGCCAGCGCCTCCACCACGTTCGGCTGGCTTCTCCCCCGGGCCAGGAAGTGCTGGTAGATGCGCAGGTCCAGGTCATCATCGCGCAGCTCTTGCCAGGTGTAGAGCCGGGTGCGATAGGGATTGAAAGGAAGCCCCGGCAGGCGGGGCAAAATCAAGGCCCCCGCCTGGGACAGGCGCGAGAGGCCCCCCTCGGGCAACTGGCAGCCGAGAAAGACCGCTCCAGCCGCCGAACGCGCCAGCCGCTCCAGGTCCAGCCCGCTCAGGTCAAGATCTTGCAGGACGCAGTCTTGCAGGGATGTTTGCTCAAGGACTGATTCCAGCTTGATGATCCGGCGCATGGCGGGCCTATGCGAGGGTCCGCAGAGAGAATCCTCGTTGGGGCCTCGAAGAGAGTTCCATGCTTGACTCTGCGCTGCGCCCGCTGAAAGACCGAATGCTCGAGCCGCTGGCCGGTCTGCCCGTCCCTCCCCTCTGGCTGACGCTGCTGGGGCTTGCGCTGGGCCTGGCCGCGGCCGGGCTGGCCGCCCAGAGCCGATTCCTGGAGGCGCTGGCCCTCTTCTGGGCGGGTCGGCTGTGCGACGGGCTGGACGGGCTGGTAGCCCGGCGCCAGAATCGGCAGTCCGATCGGGGGGGCTATCTCGACCTGATGGCCGACTTCGTGGTCTACGCCTCCGTCGTGCTGGCTCTGGGTTGCTCGCGCCCAGACCGGGCCACCCTCCTGGCCCTGGCTTTCCTGTTGGGCAGCTACTACGTGAACGCCGCCAGTTGGATGCTGCTCTCAGCCCTCCTCAAGCGACCCGAGGGCAGCGCCACCTCCCTGGTCATGCCCCCGGGGATTGTGGGTGGGGCGGAAACCATGGTCCTGTACTCGCTGTTCCTCCTCTTCCCGGCCTGGATGAGTGGCTGGTTCTGGCTGACCGCCGCCCTGGTCAGCCTGGGGGCGGCCCAGAGAGTGGCCTGGGCGGTCCGCCACCTGCCAGGGTGACGGCCGTGGTATACTGAGCCGTGCTCTTTCGAGACCCGATGCAAGCTGCCCGGCAACGGTTCGGAGCCCCCAACCCCCCTCCCGAGGACAACCCGATCGCTCGCCCTGCTCCCAACCAGCAGTTGCAGGCCGACCTGGCCAACCGCCACGCCGTGGGGCCGGCCGCCCAATTCGACCTTCAAGCAAACAAGCTCGAGATTCTCGACCTGACGCTGTCGGGAGTGCACGTCGAGGAGCTGAGCGCCGAGATGGACCAGGAGATTCCCCCCGAGCTCCTGGCCGAGCCAGCCCGGCTCTTGAGCCGGGGCCCGGTTCGCATCCGCAAAGTGCGCCTGGGCATTCCAGCCCTGGTCGCCAACGAGGCCGTCCGCACGGGTGGGGCAGCGGTGCTGGCCCGCGAAGGCCTGAGAGAGGTCAGCTTTGCCTTCGAGCCGGGCGGCCTGGTGGAGGTCAGGGGGGTGCTGCACAAGCTTGCCAGGGTGCCTTTCACCCTGCGGGGCAAGCTGGAGTTGACCGCCGACCAGAAATTCCGCTTCACTCCCGAGCGCGTGAAGGTGCTGGGGTTGCCGGTCCCTCGCCTGGCGCTGACCATCGCCCAGGCCCTGGCGGGCGAGGCCCTCAAACGGCTCGACCTGCAGCTCGACGATGAGGCGCTGGTGCTCGACGCGCGAAGCCTGCTGCCGCCCGGACTCGAAGTGCGGCTGACGCACCTGGGCACGCAGGGCAACCGGCTGGTGCTGGAGGGCGGCCTGGGCTAAAGTTGCGCGCATTGACAACTTTCAATGGGCGCAACTGTAGAAACCATTTGTGCGGCCTGCTACGATTTCGATACATTTGCGGGTCGGCTCGAAACCTCTGAGCGCTAAGCTCAGAGCATGCAAACCCTGCTGCGTGGCTACGGGCTGATTCTGGGGGCGGATCGCCCCGCCAGCGGAGCGGCCCTGCTGGCCCTGACCCTGCTCGACCCGATCCCCGGCCTGACCGGACTGGCCGCCGGGCTGGCCGCCCCCCGCAGCCCCATCGCCGCCTGCAACTCCATCCTGCTGGGACTGCTCTGGGGCTGGGCCGGCTGGCCCCTTCTCTGGTTGGCCCTGGCCCTGATCGGTGTGCGCCTGATCCTCCCCCACCTCACCATGGCCTGGGGCTTTCTGCTGCTGGCCTATCCGGCCTGGTTCCTGCTCGGCCCCCCGGCCGCTCCCCCCCTGGTCGACCACCTGCTCACTCCCTTTGGAGCGGTCGTCTTTCGGCCCGACCTTCTCTCGGCGCTGGTGTGCCTGCTGGCGGTAGCCCTCACCAGTCGCTACTATGCTCTGCTCCTGCTGCTTGGCGGGCTGACGGCCGCCGCCGTCAGCTCCCGGCCCGAGGCTCTCTTCAACGGCGGGCTGACGGCCGTGGTGCTGGGCGGGGTGTTCGCGCCCCCCGGCCTGACCACCCTGGCCCGGGCCCTGGCGGGAGCCGCCCTGAGCGGACTCGTGGCCAGCGCCCTGGCCTGGCTGGCCCTGCCCGTCTTCGTACTGCCCCTGCACCTGGTGGCTACCCTGGCCGGCAAGCGCAAAGTACTGCAGCTCGAGACCCCCGAGGCTCGCTGGGCTCGCTACGCCGCCCCCTGGTGGCGCCAGGTGTCCTGGACGCTGCCCTTCTGGGGCGAGTGGACGGTGTGCCAGCCCCCCGACGGCGGCTGGACCCACGTGGGCCCCTGGAACGAGGCCTGGGACTTCATCGTGCTCGACGCGGCCGGGCGCAGCCATCGGGGCAGCGGCCTGGCGCTCGAAGACTACTACTGCTACGACCTGCCCGTGGCCGCACCCGCCTCCGGGGTGGTGGTGGCCCTGGTCAACGACGTGCCTGACAACCCCCCCGGCCAGCCCAACGTCTTCTCCAACTGGGGCAACCTGGTGGTGCTCTCGCACGGCAACGGGCTCTACACCGAGCTGAGCCACTTCCGTCAGGGCAGCCTGGTGGTGGAGCTGGGCCAGCGGGTCGAGCGCGGCCAGCTGCTGGGACGCTGCGGCAACTCGGGCTACTCCTGCGAGCCCCACCTGCACATCCAGCTCCAGGCCCAGCCCTGGCCCGGAGCCCCCACCCTTCCCACCCGATTTCAAGACTACCAGGTCGAGCGCCGACCGGTCCGCACGGGCCGTCCGGCAGCCGGCCAACGAATCAGGAGGACGGCATGACAAGAAAATCCCTGATGCTGGCGGCGGTGCTGCTGGCCAGCACCCTGATGGCCACGGCGGCCAGCCGCGAATCGCTGACCGCCCGGCTCACCACCACCTCGCTCACGGTCACCGGCAACTGCGAGAAAACCGGCTGGATCGGGATCTCGGTCTACAGCCCCACCGACTCCAAGGGCTGGCACCAGGTCCGCCAGGTCCAGGCCGGCTCGCTGCAGGAGGTGTTCCGCGTCAGCCTGACCCCCGGCGGCCGCTACGAGATGGCCCTCTGGGATCGCCGCGTGAGCCGCTCGAGCTGCCCTACCAAATGCAGCTGGTGCAAGCTGAACGGCTACCACATGGAAGGCATGCGGGCCTACCACGCCGGCGCCATCACGAGGGCCTCGAAATGAAGCAGCTCTCCGGCTGGCAACAGCAAAGCCTCCCCCCCGCAGCCGAGACCGGCTTCCTGTTCGAGCCCCAGACCGGGCACACATACGTGCTCAACGACTCGGGACGGTTCCTCTACGACGGGATCCGCAACGGCACTCCGCCCGATCTTCTGACCCTGCAGTTCGCCCAACGCTTCGCTCTGGCGCCCGAGGTGGCGGCGGTGGACGTGGGCTACTTCCTGGACAACCTGGAGCGACTCGGACTTGGAGGTGCCCCGTGCAGGTAACCATCGCCGTCACCGGACTCAACTCGGCCGACAACCCCGCCCCGGGCCTGGCCGTGGCCCGCTGCCTGCGCAAGATGTTCCCCGAGATCCGGGTGGTGGGTCTGGGCTACGACGCCCTGGATACCGGCATCCACAGCCGCGGGCTGCTCAACGAGGTGTTCCTCCTCCCCTACCCCAGCGAGGGCGAGCTGGCTCTGATGCAGCGCCTGGAGGAGATCCAGCGGCGCACCCCGCTCGACCTCATCCTCCCCACCCTGGACTCGGAGCTGATGGCTTTTTGCTCGCTCAGCCGCCGACTCAACGAGATGGGGATCGCCACCCTGCTACCTCGCCCCGAGGTGCTGGCCCTGCGCTCCAAGGCCAACCTGGCCAGGTTCTGCGAAGAGCACGACCTGCCCCACCCGGAAACCGAGGTAGCCTTTAGCGTCGAAGCACTGCCCGGCGCCGTCCAAAAGCTCGGTCTGCCCATCGTGGTCAAGGGCCTGTTTCACGGCGCCGTGCTGGCCCACAGCCTGGAGGAGGCGCGCGTGCGCTTTCGCGAGATCGAGCGCCAGTGGGGCTCGCCGGTGGTGCTGCAACGCCACTATGCGGGCGAGGAGTATGACGTGGTGGCGGCCGCCGATCGCCAGGGCGATTCGCTGGGAATGGTGGCCATGCGCAAGCTGCGCGTGACCCCCAAGGGCACCGCCTGGGCCGGCGTGTCGGTCTGCCATCCCCGCCTGCTCGAACTGACCGAGAAGGCCCTCAAGGATCTGAGCTGGGTGGGTCCGCTCGAGTTCGAGTTCCTGCTCAGCGAGAAGGACAACACCTTCCGGCTGATCGAGATCAACCCTCGCTTCCCCTCCTGGGTCTACCTGGCGGCCGCCTGCGGCCTCAACCTGCCCGCCCGGGTGGCCGAGGTGGCCCTGGGCGTCGAGCCCGAGCCGGCCGGCAACTACCAGACCGGGCTCACCTTCGTGCGCCACTCGGTGGACGTGGTCTGCCCCCTCCAGAACCTGGAAAGCCTCACCATGAAAGGAGAGCTCCTGACGCCATGAATTACGAGCGCCCCAGCATCACCCGCCACGCGGTGGGAGTCATGAACCAGTTCGGCCGCAGCCACTCCACCCGCCCCCAGACCCACGTCGAGGGTCGGGCCCTGACCATGCTGCTCGAGGAGTTCGGCTCGCCGCTCTGGCTCCTCAGCGAGGCCGCCCTGCGCGACAACTATCGACGCCTGCAGGAAGCCTTCAGCCGGCGCTATCCGCGCACGGTGATCGCCTACTCTTACAAGACCAACTACCTCTCCTCGGTGTGCTCCATCCTGCACCAGGAGGGAGCCTGGGCGGAAGTGGTCTCGGGCTTTGAATACGACCACGCCCGCACGCTCGGCGTGCCGGGCGAGCGCATCGTGTTCAACGGGCCGTGCAAGCGCCGCGAGGAGCTGCGCCGGGCCATGGAGGAAGGCGCCCGCATCCACGCCGACTGCCTGGAGGAGCTCTCGGAGATGGAGAGCCTGGCCACCCGGCGCACCCCCATGGGCATCCGCATCAACTTGCAGGTCAACTCCCAGCCCTGGGACCGCTTCGGCTTCAACCTCGAGTCAGGCCAGGCCCTGGAGGCGGTGCGCTGGCTGGCCTCCAGCGCCCACCTCGAGCTCAAGGGGATCCATTGCCATCTGGGCACCTACCTCACCGACCCGAGCGTCTACGGCAAGGCGCTGGGCAAGCTGATCCCCTTTCTGCAGAAACTCAAGACCGACTTCGGCGTGAAGATCGAGTGGCTCGACCTGGGCGGGGGCTTTGCCAGCAAGAATGTGCTGCACGGCTCCTGGATGCCGGCCGAGTATGCCTGCCCTTCCTTCGAGCAGTATGCCGAGGAGATCTGCTCGCGTCTGCTGAGCTCGGAGCTCGACCTGCCCACTCTCTTCCTCGAGCCCGGCCGCTCGCTGGTGGACGACACGATGCACCTGGGCTGCCGGGTGCTCTCCAACCGGCGGCGCGGCGAAGGCCGGCGGGCCCTGGTGCTGGATGCGGGCGTGAACCTGCTTTACACCTCGGCCTGGTATCGCCACGAGATCGTGCCCGGGGTGGACTCGGGCGGTCTGCTCGAGGAGGTGGACGTATTCGGGCCGCTGTGCATGCAGATCGACTGCCTGCAGCTGGGGGTATCGCTCCCCCCCCTGCGGCGCGGCGATCCGGTGCTGATCCGCAAGGTGGGAGCCTACAACTTCTCCCAGTCGATGCAGTTCATCCAGCTGCGCCCGGCGGTGGTCATGCTCAGCCCCGAAGGGGTGGAGCTGGTGCGCCGGCGCGAGGACGGCTCTTGCGTGCGGGCGCTCGAGCAGGTGCCCGAGCGGCTCAACTCGGCCTGGAGACCTGGCTCGCGCGCCACCTCTTGAGCCAGGTCAGACGGCGGCCCCGGCCTTCTCCTCGATGAATCCATAGCCCAGGGCATCATCCACGATCTCCCAGGTCAGCGGCTGGAACGCATAGGTGGGTCCGTGGTGCAGGATGCCCTGGTTCTTCAGATTGCGGAACAGGGCCATGAGTTGCTTGAACTCACCTCGCGTCTCCAGCCGCTTCTTGGCAGCCGGCACGGCGTAGCGCCAGAACTCCGAATCGTACAGCGAGCCACCCTGGTAATAGTAGGTGATCACGTCCTCCATCTCCTGGACCGCCTTGACGAAGGCCCGATTGATGTCGATGTGGTTGGCAACCCCGTTGACGTAGTCGTAGAACAGGCGGGCCGTGTAGATGTAGATGAAGATCGAGTTGGCGATGAGGGGCTCGAAAAAGAGCGCCTTGTTGCCGTTCTTGCCGATGCGCCCGTCGATCATCTGCTTGGCGTAGTAGCAGTTGAAGACGTATTCTGGGGTCTTGATGCCGCGGCCCACCTCGCCGTCGATCTTCTTGGTCTTGAGAATGCGCATCATGTCCGCTTCGGCCTCGGCCTTGTCGGTGATCTTGTTGTTGAACATGTAGCCGAAGGTCTTGCGCGACTGGAGCGGCACGCCGAACATCCAGCCGTTCTCGTGGGCGATGTGGTCGGTGTAGGGCTCGTAGGTGAACTCGCCGGGCAACTGGCTGTGGATCAGGCAGTGGTTTACCGGGGAGCAGTCGCTGATGTGGTAACCCTCGAAATCGGGCGGAAAGCCCATGCAGTCGAGCACGTAGTCGAAGTCGTGCTCGGAGCCGTCCACGGTCAGGGTAACCCGGTCCTCGTGGTTGACCATCTTGGAGACGTTGCCTTCGAGCACGGTGAACTTCTTGGGCCACAGTTTGCGCATGCGCTCGAAGGCGAAGTCCTTGAAGAAGAAGTTGTTGAAGTGGATGGCGGTGTTGCCGTCGAGCAGGGGATTGACCCACGAGTGCTCGCGCCAGTTCACGAACCGGCTGCCGAACTTGAGGGTGGCGTCCAGGGCGTCCAGGTCCTTGGGATGGCCCAGGGCAAAGTGGGTACCCTTTTCGAGCAGGCCCACGAACCCGCCGTTGGTGCTCTCGCCGATGCCCAGGATCTTCTTGCTGGGGTCGTAGATCGAGACGATCTCCCAGTCGTTGTTGAGCCAGGTGCAGAAGTGAATCAGGCTGAGAACGCCCGCCGAGCCAACCCCGACAACGCCAAGTCGTTTTCGCATTGGTGCGCCCCTTTCGTTCGTGACCGATCAGCTTTCGAGGGGGCGGGGCCAGCATTCCTGCGCGAGGCGGGTCGCCCGGACCGGTGAGGGTCCGGGCGACCGCTCCTGTCGTCGCTGAAGGATCAGGCCTGGGCCAGCTGCTCGAGGGCCGCGCAAAGCTCGCTGAAGGTTACCGGGTCGAGCTCTGAGACCAGGTGCTGGCCGGGCAGCTTGAGCACCAACCCGGTTTGCACCGGATTCACGGGCGGCTCGGGCAGGTAGACGCCAGGGTCGAGGTGCAGGGCCACCTCGCCCTGATCGCAAGGCCAGAGCAGCTCGGTCAGCACCCCGCTCTCGACGTAACCTCGGCGCCAGCCGCGGTTCTCCAGGCCCAGCACCGAGCCCGACTTCACCTGACGGTCGGCAAAGCGGGTCAGCTCGTTGGAGCGAGCCTCGGCCGGGGTGGGGCGGAAGACCGGCCGACCCAACTGGGCGAAGGGCTGCAGCAGCTGGTAGTCACCCAGCAGCCGGGCCCAGGCCCCGATGGCCTCCTCGGTCAGCTCCAGCGGGTGCACCAGCCCGACCTTGCCGCTCGGCTCGAAGGGCCGATCCTGCACGTCGGCCAGGCTGCGGTCCTCGGCCACCCGGAAGGTGCCGGTCAACTTGCCCGCCTCGTCGTAGGCGCCCCAGACCAGCCGGCGCGAGAGGTGCAGCACCAGCGGGTGGTCCACCATGAACATCCGGAAGTTCTCGACGTTCCAACGCCGGCGTCGCATCAGCGCCACCTCCAGGCGCGCCAGCTGCGAGGAGGCGACCGCCTTGACATCCTTCTTGAGAGCCTTCCAGACTTCCTGAGCCTCGGAGGCCAGAGCCGGGTCGTCGGTTTTGCCTGGCTTGGGAAGGTCGCCCTGCCGCTTGCCCGCCTCATCCAGGACGAAGGGGCGCAGCTGCTCGTCGAATCCCACCCGGAAGTGGCGCGGACCAAATTCGAGCTTGCGCGAGCCATCCGCCTCCAGGTCGAAGTCGGGAGCCAGCCGGTCGGCAAGCTCCTCCACCGTCAGGCCGCGCTCCTCGGCCAGGGCGGTGATCTTGGCCCGGGCCTTGTCCTGCAGCGCTTTGAAGCGCAGCTTCTCGGCCAGCGAGTTGAGGTGCATCAAGGCCAGGTCGCTGCCGATCCCGGCCAATACCTCGAGCCCATCGGCGGCGCGTGAGCTGAAGCCCTCGCCGGGCCACTTGCGCAGCATGGGCGTGAGCCTCCGAGCGGCCTCGTCTCCTCCGATGAGGCCCAGAGCGTTGTAAGCCCAGTTCTCCTTGCTCGGCCCTCCGGCGTGGAGCCAGGCGCTGAAGAGCTCCCAGGCGGACTCGCTCAGGGAGGTCTGCGTACAGGCCTCGCGCACCTCGGCAAGACAGGGAAGCGGGTCCTCGAGCGTGCTCAGGGCCAGCATGGTCAGGAGGTGCTCCACCGCCTCCGGGCCCAATCGCCCGCCCGCCTTGAGCTGCACCGCAGGCAGGGCGGCCGGCTCGAGCCAGGAGGGTCGGCCCGGCAGCTTGATGCCCGGAGCCAGGCGCGGATCGCTGGCCAGCACCGCGCTGACGACCTCGCGGGCCTCGGCGCCGAACTCCTGGCCAGCAACCTGCAACACCATATCCCGGTGACCCTTGCTGGCCAGGTAACGCAGGGCGTTCTCCGCTGTCTGGCGGGCTTTCCCGTGGGGCCCGACGGCGGTGGGGACGAGGCCCAGCGAGGCGACGCGGACGTTGCGGGTCAACCACTGCTGGGCCACAGCCTTCTGCTTCTTGCCCTGCAATGCCTCGGCGAAAAGCTGGGCCAGGCGCGGGCTGGAAACGTGGGCCAGCACCCCGTGGAGATTGTCAGGTGCCATCTTGAGCACACCCAGCAGCCCATCCACCGCGTCCAGCCCGAGAAAGGCCAGCAGGCCCAGAGCCGGGTTGTCATCCCCTCGCAGATCATACTGATTCCAGAAGTCGGGAGGGAAGGTGCGCCAGATCTTGAGGGCCCGGTCCTTGTTGGAGAACTGCAGCAACCGCTCCACGAACCAGCCCTTTTGCTTGGCCCGGAACTCCTCGAAGAGCGCGAACAACTTGTCCTCGTCCTTGCCGTGGTAAACATCCGGCTTGCCCAGAGCCTTCTCGCGCTCGCCGGGAGCCCAGCGCACCTCCTCAGGACCGGTTGGCACGCTGAGGCCTTTGACCACGGGCAGCTTGGAAGCGCCCGAGCCCAGCCAGGGCGGAGCCGCCAGACTGGCAGGCAGGGCGCTGGCCGGGGCCACCGGCACGGCCGCCTGGGCCTGCTGGCTGGCCAGCTTCTGCTCGAGCTGACGCTGGGCCGCCCCGTCAGCCTGGCCCAGGGCTGCCCGAGCAGCTTCGGGGTTCGCGGCGGTGAGGCGCTGCACCAGCGCCTGAGCGTCGCTCGACTTCTGGGAAGCCAGCACGGCCAACCCCACCTCGGGCGCCAGTTGGAAATACTCGTTGGCCTGGGCGCCCAGCACCTTGTCCTTGAGCAGGCCGGCAAAGATCTCAGCCACCTCGGGAAGGTGCATGGCCAGCAGGCTCTCGGCCAGCAGGCGCTTGTTGTCTGCCTTGCTGGCGGCCGTCATCAAGGTGTGCACCACTTTCCAGGCCGAGGGGCCCACCCGGTCGACCATGGTCGGCACCACCTCGAGGGGAACCGAGGGGATGTAACCCGGGGCCGCGGCCAGTTTGGCGTACATGGTCTCCAGACGCTTGAGGTCTGTCAACGAGGCGCTCAGGTTCATCATGTTGTCGATGCTGGGACCCTCGTCGAAGGCCTGCTCGGCCCAGTCCTGCCGGTCCGGGAACAGGAACGCAAGGTTGCAGCGCCCGTGGTTGGGCGCCTCGGCAAAGAGCTCGGCGGCCGCCTGACGGGCTTCCTCATAATCGGCTTGCGAGCTTGCGGCCAGGAAGGCGCGCAAGGTCTTGAGGGGGCCGAAGTGTGTCTTGTCCGCTCCGTAGCCCGAGCGCGCGGCCAGAAACACTCCCCTGGAGTTGCCGGGACTTGCGTAGCTGGTACCCATGGTGAACGTGGCCGCCAGGGCCCGGGTGGCGAAGGCCACCCCGCGCTCGCTGCACCAGACCTGGACGATGGCCACCCCGACATCGTTGCCGGTATCCCACAAGGCGTCGTTGAGCGCCAGCGCGACCGCAAATCCACCCTCCACCATCGGGTCGGACGAGGTAGGGCCGGTGGGATCGGCCCAGCGGGCGGCCACGCCCTCGGCCAGGTGCTGGAAGGCTGGCTCGAAACGTTTGGTCTCGACCACCTGGATGATGTTGCGCACATCCTCGAGCTTGGCGCGAGCCTTCTTCAGTTCGGCCTTGGGAGCGGCCGGAGGGTCGCTCATGCCCTGATAGGGCAGGATGCGCTTGCGCGCGGCCGCGGTCCAGTGCAATCCGGTCGAGGTAGTGGGCCGCTCGAGCACGGCGGTGCTGCTGGACCTGGCCGGTGCCGGGGAAGGCGCAGGCGCGGTCGAGCCGACGCCCGGCGAAGGCCTGGGAGCAGCGCTCGCTGCCGGGGCAGCTTTGGGGGTCGGGGTTCCGGGGGCGGCCCCTCCCGTCTCCTGATAGCCCTTCCCCAGCTTCTCAGCCACCAGCTTGTCGTGCTCGGCCTGAGCTTTGGCTTCACTGGCAAAGCTCTTGGTCTGGCTTTGCCCGGCCGTCCCGATCTTCCCCCAGCGCACAACGAAACTGTCGCCCTGAAGGTCGATCTCCCAGAATTTGTTGGAGCTTCCCTCGCTGAACTCGAAATGACGCATCACACGAACTCCCCTGTTCGATTGAGCCCGGTCGGGCTCTGGGGGGACTATAGCACCCTGCAGGGGTCCGAACTGTGATCCAGCCCACCGAAACGGGACCCGATCCACCCCGACCATGAACGGCTCAAAGCGGGAGGTTCGAACGACTCCGACTCATCTCCTCGAACTGACCGGTCTAGAAGCGGAAGTTGAAGGCGGTCGTCAGCTGGAAGCCTTCCCAGTTGAAGGGGTGAGCCGAGCGCTGGGCGGGCAGAAGCAGATTGGTGGCCGGAAAGCTCGGCGTCGGGAAGACGCTGGCCGGGACGTGGTCACGCGTCGAGTAGTAGCGACCCTCGAAGCTGACGCTGGTACTCTCCTCGATCTGCCAGTCCAGGCCAACGAAGGGATTGGCCATGGTGGTATCGAGGTTGGTGAAACGCGTCTGTCCGGTGGTGGCCGCGTAGGTTCCGTAGGTGCCGAGCGGATCCCAGTGGCCGAACAGGTCATACTGGTCGTATCCGACCCGAAGCACGACCGACTCGCTGGCGTCATAGTCAATCTGGCCGTGGATCAACTGGTAGGTGTAGTCCTGGAAGTTCTGGTTCTCTCCCATGATGCCGGCAAAACCAGGACGCAAGGAAGCCAGGCTGCTGTTGCGGAAGAAGTTGTTGCGACGGAACTGAAACGAAGGCGTGATGCCGAGCGACGAGGGGTCTTTGTCCTCGGCCGAATCGAACAAGAACTTGTAGGAGATCCCCGCCTGCAGGCCCTCCATGCGTCCGCTGGGATTCTCGAGCACGTTGCCGATGAGGTTGCCGCTGGCATCGGGCGTGAACGTCAGGATGGACAGGGCCCCGAAGGCCGGCTCGACGAAGCCGGGCGAGAAACCGAGCACGAACGAGTTGGGCACCCCGCCGCCCAGCGAGCCAGTCGAGAAGCGGACATCCTGGAGCGAGGTGGTGTGCTGGGTCAGGTTGGCGTACTTGAGGAAGAACCGACCTAACGTCATCTGGCCGCGGGCCTCGTCGGAGCGAGCGAACACCCAGTCTCCCGAAAAACGCACCCCCTGGCGGTTGTGCGGGAAGAGCTCGGTATCGTGCAGGCTGTAGAGATTGCCATACTGATTGAGGTCGAAGGGGCGCCAGTGGTTGAGGCCGATGCCGCCCACCCGCGGGATCTGCAGCACGAACGGGTCGTAGCGGGGGGCGACCGAGAGGTACTCGGCCTCCAGGTTGAGGTCGCCGTCGAGCAGCTCGGCTCCGGCCCGAATGCGCCAGGCCTCTCCCGAGGTGGTATAGCCCGAGTTCTTTTGAGGCCTGTAGTCGCTGAATCCGACCTCGGCCCCGAGGAAGGGTTTGGCTTCGTGATCAAAGACGTATTTCAGGCTGGCGCCCAGCATGGTCTGGTCCTGGGGACCCACGTTGCCCACGTTGGCCAGGCCCGGTGTGCCGCTGAAACCGTCGAAGGCGGCCGGCATGGGAACCGGCCGCACGTCGGTCACCGAGCCGATGCCGGCCGAGCCGGGCGCCCCCACCTGGCCCGCGTAGAAACCATTGGGGTTGACCCAGGGAGTGAGCGAATTGGTGTTGACGGTCGTGATCAGGCCGGTCTGCAGGGCCGCGCCGCCGGTGGCATCCTGGCCGGCGTGCAGGAAGTTGAGCCGGGCCCGGCCCCGCCGGTCGTGGAAGTTGAAGCCCACGTTGGCCCCTTCGGCGTGGTTGAAGTAGCTGGCCCCGCCCACGCCGCCGTTTCGGTCGGGCAGAAGCGTGCCCATCACCTCGTAGTCCATCCAGGTGTAGCGGGTCTCGTTGCCGTCCGAGTCCACCTCGCCGTCCAGGGTGACCTGGCCGCGCACCTGGGCGCCATAGCTGCCGAGATACTTGGGTCCGAAGGCGCCCGGGTTGATCATCGGCACGTAGACCAGCGGATCGTAATCGGTATTGAGGAAGCTGCCCAGCGTCAACTCGGTGCGGCTGGGCTCGTGGCGCAGCCAGACGTGGTCGAGCACCATGCGGGTGAAAGGCCGGTGGTTGACCGGCTGGGTGCCGGCCAGTCCGCCCGTGACCGTGGAGAGAGCGGTGAACGGGTTGAGCAGGTAGGAGGCGGGGGTGCCGTAGTACACGTCCACCAGGGCATCGCCCTGGGCGGTGTAGGCGGCGAACTCGATCTCGCCGCGAATGTCGTCAGAGACTTTGACCTTCATCCCCAGCCGCATGTCTGTCGTGAAGGTCTGGCCGCTGGTCAAAGGCGTGCCCTTGCCCCAGTTGACCACCGGCAAGACGCCGAAGGTGAAGGGGTCGAAGTTGGCTCCCGTCCCGGGCACCACGTCGCCGGCCCCGACCACGGTGCCCACGGCCGCCTGGTAGTTGACCAGCGGCGCGGTGGGGTCGCTCTGAGCGCTGCCCACGTTCTTGAAGTTCTGGGTCCCGGCCCGGGCGGTAATGCTGCCGTAGAAGGTCACTCGCTCGAGCTCGGTGACGCGCTTGTCGATGCGGGCCGTATTCTCTTCCAGGTTGGTGACCCGCACGCCCAGCGCGTTCAGCTCCTCGCGCAGGGCCTCGACCAGCTTGCGCAGCTCCTCGAGCTCGGCTTTGGTTGCGAAAGTGGCGTGCTCTTGCTCCATCTTGGCCAGCAGGCGGGCCACGATCATGGCCACCTCCCAGCGCGAGGCCGCCCGGTCGCCCTTGAAGGTGCCGTCGGGGTAGCCTTCCACCAGGCCCTTGGCAGCCAGAGCCGCGACCGCGTCTTTAGCCCAGTGATTGTCGGGCACGTCGGGGAAGAGAGGGGCCGCCAGTACCGAGGTGGACAGCGTGGCCGCCAGCGCCAGGCTGAGCATCGTCTTGTTCACTTGGGGACCCTCCGCATAGACTTGAATGCCCGTCTTCAATCGGTTGAATTGAATTCAGGTAATGGTTTTGTTTCTCGGGTGCGGCGCGGATTTCCTCCCCTGGCAGGGATGCCAGACAAAGCTGGGAAGGGATGGGAATGCGAATCCTCTCGATACTGCTTCTCGGGGCCCTCGTGGCCACTCAAGCGCTGGCCGGCGAGATCACCGGAAAGGTAACCCTGCAGGCCCAGACCAGCAAGACCCCTCCGGGGCGCCGCAACGTGGACGACGTCTACACCTCGGCCGAGTTGGAGGTGGCCCGCAAAGGGGGCAACGGCGGTACGGGCGTCACCCAGGAGGTGGCCAACGTGGTCGTCTTTCTCGAGGGCCCGGGCCTGCCTGGCAAGCCCCGGCTGGCGAGTATGGACCAGAAGAACAAGATCTTCAGGCCTCACGTGCTGCCCGTGGTAAGCGGCAGCAAGGTCGAGTTTCCCAACAGTGACAAGATCTTTCACCACGTCTACTCCACCGCTCCCTCCTTCGAGTTTCCGCGCTACCGCAGCGGCAATACGCAGAGCAAGACCTTCAGTATCAAGGGCGGGCAAGTGCCGACGGTGATCGAGCTCTTCTGCGGCATCCATTCTCAGATGAATGCCTTCGTGGTCGTGCTGCCCAACCAGTGCTTTGCGACTGTCAGCGAGTCGGGGGACTACTCCATCAAGAATGTCCCGCCCGGGAAGTATACCCTGAAGGCCTGGCACCCCCGCACCGAGCCGAAGCTCTTCAACCTCGGCACCATCGAGGTCGGTAACGAGCGAACGGTCAAGGACATCGTCCTGAAGTGAAAGCTCGCCGCCTCCGCGATCGGCTCGGCGGCTCCATCGCGATTCTCCTGGTCACCCTGATCACCACCACCGCGGCTCTGGTCGGGCTGTCGAGCTACCGGTCCCATTCCCAGCAGCTTCGAGAAGACCTCGACGGGGCCCCGGACTTTTTCTACCGGTCGCTGGAGCCACACTTTCGGGTCTACTCCTTCAGCGGCGAGCAGCAGAACCTCGACCCCGAGCTTCGCAGGTGGCGAGAGCTGGAGGAGACCTACCGAAAGAGCCAGGCCATCGAAGACCACGAGGCCGCCTACCTGACCCTGGCCGACCTGCTTTCCGAGCAGGTCAACCGCGAGAATGGGGCCGACCTTTTGCTGCTGGTCGATCTTTCCACGACTCCTCCACGCACTGTGCTCGAGCTGCTCAAGCCTGAGGAGGGCGAAGAGTTCCCCGAGCAAGACCCCCATGCAAAGCGCCAACCTGTACCGGGCGCTCTCATCGACCGCGCCCTGACCAGCCCCCACCCCAGGCCCGACTTCATGCTCTTCGGCGGGCAGCTCTATATGGTTTCGGTGGTACCGTACATCAAGTACCAGAGCGTCGACGGCCTGATGGTCCAGGGCTTCCTGCTCCAACGTCTGTCCGCCCCCCCGGACTCGACCATGGTTCTGGCCACGCGATCGGCCGGTGGCAGTCTCCAGTTCCTCTCGGCCGCGCGCGCCAATGCGGAAGGCAAGCCCGAGGAGATTCCTCCCGCCCAGGTGGCAGCCCTGTCCAGCGCCGCTCTGACACCCGAGACCCGGGAGCTCTCGAGCGCTGGACGGCACTACCTGGTCCGCTCCGAGCCTCTAGGCGAGGTCGGCCGCGTCTACTTCCTGCGCGATCTGGGCTGGGTGCGATCCCAGGTCGCCGGCCTCATGGTCTCGGTGGGTGGGCTGGGCCTGCTGGCGCTGGCCGCCGGGCTCTTCCTCTCGCGCCGTCTGGCGGCCGCGGTCACCCGCCCCATCGAGCGGCTGGCCGATCAGATGGAGAAGGTCGGTCGGGGGGACCTGGAGCAGCAAGCCGTCGTCGAAGGGCAGGACGAGGTGGCCCAGCTGGCCGCGGCCTTCAACCATATGACCGGAGGCCTGCGCGAGCGCGAGGCCTTCCGCAAGCTGGCCCCCGAGGGCGCCCGTCGCGAGATCGAGAAAGACAGCCAGATCAAGCTGGGCGGAGAGTGGATCGAGGCCACCATCATGTTCAGCGACCTGCGCGGCTTCACGTCCATGAGCGAGAAGCTCTCCCCCACCGCGGTGGTGGAGCTGCTCAACGAGTATCTGCAGGACATGTCCCTGGCCCTCAAAGCCCATCACGGCGACATCAACGAGTACATCGGCGATGCGATTCTGGGCGTCTTTCACGACCGGGACGGGGTCAGCTCGAGCGTGCTGGCCGTGCGGGCCGCCCTGGACATGCAGGCCAGCCTGGACCGGCTGCGCCAGCGGACCGAGAACGAGACGCTCAAGAAGATCAAGATGGGCGTGGGCCTGCACACCGGCGAACTGGTGGAGGGGTGGATCGGGGCCGAAGACCGGGTCAAGTACGGGGTGGTGGGCGACACCGTCAACCTGGCCGCCCGCATTCAAGATCGCTCGCGCGACGGCAAGCACACCTTCATCCTGGTCAGCGGGGCCACCCGCGAAAAGCTGGGAAATCACTTCGAGCTGGACTTCTTCGGCGACGAGACCTTCAAGGGAAAGACCGGCACCACTCCGGTCTGGGAAGTGGTCAGGGAGAAGACTCCTCGCGTCGCACCTTGATGCGCACGCCGCCCACCGTGACCTGCTGCTCGCTCACCTCCACGCCGGCCGAGGCCGGGTTGGAGACCAGCTTCTTGACCTCGGCGTCGGCCTCGAGCAGCGGGCCCATCCTCGCCAGGCCGGCCAGGTAGGCCTGGCTGCGGGCCTGAGGGGTTCCGGCCGCGGCCAGAGCGGTGTCCAGGGAATCCCCCACCCGACCCGAGCCCCGCAAGGCCGTCAGCCCGGCCTTCAAGGAATCAGCGTAGCCCTCCCAGGACAGGCCATCCTGAGCGGCCCGCTGGAAGGCTCTGGAAAGGGTCGGCCCGGGGCGAGCCGGGTCCAGGCTCTCCAGTCCCGCCAGGAAGGCCCGGCCGAGTCTGCCGCGCTCCTGGGCGCTCCGGCCGGCCTCCAGACTGGTGCTGGCAACCTCCACGTAGAGCCGACTGACATCTTCCAGGGGAAACGCCCGCAGGCTGGCGAGGGCCGCCTCGCAGGCCAGGCTGTAGCTCTCCCAGGACATATTCTCCTCGGAAGCGGCCTTCATCATGCGGGCCACGGCCGCTTCGGGCGGGCCGCTGAGAGGGTGGCTCAGCTGGCGCATCAGGCTGCGACCGACCTTGCCGCGATCCACATCGTTCTTGCAGGCGTCCATCGAGCGGGCGCCGGCCTCGAGAATGGCGGCCTCGGGCCCGTCCGCCTCCAGCGCCTCCAGGCCCACCCGGATGACGCGAGCGTAATTCTCCCAGCTCAGGCTGCGGTCGGAAGCGTCGAGCAGGATGCGGGCCAGGCGGCGGGCACCCGGGTCGGGGGCCCCCTGCTGCAGCTCTTTGAGGAAGCTCCAGGCCACCTTGCCCCCGTTGTCGTCATTTTTGCAGGCCTCGAGGCAGATGCGGGCCACGGCCGCCAGGTCGCGCTCGTCGGGGGGTGCTTGCGAGCTTTTCTCCAGCTCGCCAAACGCCTGCAGCGAGGAGGCTCGAAAGCTCTGCCAGGACATCCCCTCCCTGGCCGCATCATCGAGCAAGCCGGCCAGGCGGCGACCCGGCGTCTCTCCCTCCAACTGCTTCAGGGCGTGGCTGCCGATGCGGCCGCGATCGCGTCCCGGGTCGGCGGCCTTCTGCACGTTGCGCATGGAACGGGCAAAGTCTGCCGTTTGAGGGTCGCCGTGGCGCTCGAGCCGCTGCCAGCCGGCTTGCAGCGAGCTGTCGTAGAATTCCCAGCTCAAACCGGCCGAGGCGGCGCTCCGATAGGCCGAGGCCAGGTTCTGGAGGGGTTTCTCGCCATTGGAGAGCGATTGAGAGAAAGCGTGAGCCAGCTTGCAGCGCTCCTCGGTGTTGCCCGAGGCCAGCGAGGCGGCTCCGCAGGAGGCCAGCAGCTCGCTGCTCGAATCGGCCGGCTCCAGCCCGGCCAGGCAGGTCAGCCCGCCCCGCACGCCGTCAGCGTAGCCCGCCTTGCTCATCCCATCACTGTAGGCTTTGAGGTAGGCCCGGGCCACGGCCGGACCCAGGGCTCCCCCGGTGAATGCGGCCGCCACGGTCCCAAAGGCCAGCTTCAGCTGCTGGCGATCAGAGGCCGTCTCGCAGGCCTCGACCGCGGCCAGGCCCACCCGGGCCACCGGGTTGGCCGGGTCGAGAGCGGGGGCGAACTCGTCCGCAGGAGGGAGCGGCGCCGGAGGCACGGGCGGCGCCGCAGGCACAGGCTGAGCCGGCCGAGGCGCCGGCTCAGCCGGCGCAAAGCGCTCCTTGATCCAACCGATCACATTCCAGCCCATAGCTCCCACGAGCGTACTCGGGCGGACTGAAAGAATTCTGGTTTACTCGGCCAGAACGTTGTTGCGGATGCCGAAGATGTTCTGCGGATCGAGCTGTTGCTTGATCTCGCGCATCGTGCCCACGCTCGTCGGAGAGAACACGCGGGGCAGGAAGTCTTTGCGCAGCTTGCCCACCCCGTGATGGTGCGAGATGGATCCGCCCGCGTCCAGAATGGCCTGGCGCAGGCGCTTCTCCATCACCGCGAAGGTGTGCTCGGGGTCTTTCACGTCCTTGAACGAAGCCCCGTGGGTGAAGTAGATGCACACCCCGGTGTGATAGATCTGGGTGATGCGGGGCGAGATGTAAGGCCGTCCGGGCAGGTTGAACTCCTTGTGCAGCTCCAGACCCGTCCGCTCCACCGCCTGGCACACCTCGCGGATGCGCGTCCAGGGCACGGTGGTCTCGTAGGTCTCGCCGATGACGTGGTAGTCGGCCAGGAAGTCACGAATGTAAGCGATGGCAAAGGTGAGCATGTAGCCGCGCCGGCCGTTGGTGGCCCCGGCCAGCAATCCCCCGTGCCTGGGGGCCAGGCGGGCCACCCGCTGCTCTTGCGCCTTCACCTCGTCGGGGCTGCCCTCGTAGACGAAAGTCGCGGCGCACATCTTGTGGGGGTTGAACTTCTTGATCTTGAGCACCACGAACCTCTGGATGGCCTCGAAGATGGCCTTGAGGCCCGAGGCACGGGGCTTGAGGGCCTGCCCG
>CAZWUN010000004.1:0-9531 GCA_964637145.1 uncultured Burkholderiales bacterium | reverse complement strand
AAACTGCACGTTGTCCACCAGGCGCACGCTGGCGGGTAGATCGCGGCTTTGAGACAGCTCGTAGAGAAAATCGATGCCCCGGTCGAACTCGGGGAACACGATGGAGCCGTACTTCTTGACCTCAGGCAGGGGATGGATGCGGATCACCGCCGAGGTGATCAGGCCCAGAGTCCCCTCGCAACCGAACAGAGCCTTCTGGATCTGCATTCCCGGCGCCATGCGAGGCACCGGGCACTCCTGCTCGACCACCCCGCTGGGGGTGACCATGGTGAAGCTCTCCACCAGGTCCTCGATATTGCCGTAGCGGTTCTTTTTCATCCCGCTCGCGTTGGTGGCGATCCAGCCACCCAGCGTGGAGAGCTCCATCGAGTCGGGCTCGTGGCCCGAAGTGAAGCCCTCGGCCTTGAGCGCCTCCTCCAGCTGCAGCCCGGTGATGCCGGCCTGCACCGAAGCGCGCCGATTGCTCTTTTCGATCCACTCCACCCGGTTCATCGAGCGGGTATCCACCGAGACGATCATCCGCTTCTCGTTCTCGGGCAGGCGCAGCGCGCAGCTGACACTGGTTCCGCCCCCGTAGGGCACCAGGCAGACATCGTGCTTGGCGGCCAGCTCCACCAGCTTGATGCAGTCCTCGGTGGAGCGAGGCCGAAAGACCATGTCGGCGATGCGGTCGAGCTGGCCGTAGATGACCCGTCCCACCTCGTCGGCGGTCGTCTGGCCGTGGCTGTGCACCAGGCGATCGCGGTCCTCCATGCAATACTGGTCCGGAAAACGCCGATCGACCTCGCTCAGAAAGTCGCTGTTGACCTGGGGAGCCGGCACCTTCTTGGGCGACTCCACCCGCGGCTGGCTGAAATCCAGCTTGATCTGGAGCATCTCCTCCACGAACGGCAGGAAGTAAGGCATCTTGAACCCGCACAGCGGATAGCGCCCTCCCGTCATGCTGACGGTCTTCTTGTCAGCGTTCAGGACGAAGGCAGAGTCTTTGAAGCCCCAGCGGTGTTCCCAGCGTTCATCGGCCACAATGGCACCCCCATCGGAGTAAAGTTCGCGGCAAGTTCCACTCGGGCCGCCGCACTCCTCTACAGGGCCCGCCCGGCTGCCCGAGAATGCTTGCTCGATGCTCAAATGGCTCATGGGTCTCTGGCGACAACGGCGCGAGCAGGAAGAGCGCCATGAGGAGCTGCGTCCGGTGTGCGAGCTGGCCGCCCAGGGCAACCTGCGGGCGGTGTCCCGCCTGGTTCGGCTCTATGACGAGAGCCCCGACCCCGAGCTTCTCAAGGCTCTGAGCATGCTGGCCGACCCTCGCTCACGCCTGGAAGTTGCCCGGCTCTGGGCCACCGGGCGCCATCCGACCCTGACGGACCTGATTCAGCGCTGGCGCTACCTTCCTCCCTCGCCCCCCGAGCTGCGCCTGCGCACCGCGCTTTTTCTGGGCGAAAAGAGCGTGCTGCAGGATCCCCCCGACCCCTACCTGCCCTGTCTTCCCGCTCTGGCCGACGAGCTGTGCGCCTGGGTGGACCAGGAGCTTCCTCTGCCCTGGCGCGAGGCCTTCTTCCGCCAGCTGCTGGTGCAAAAGTTGCCCGCCCCGCTCGAGAAGGCTCTGCTCGCCACCGCTCTTTTGCCCGAGGAGCCCACCCTGCGCTCGACCTGGCTGCTCTTGACCGAGCAGGACGAAGAGCTGGAGGCACTCGACTTCGACGGCTCCTTCCTCAGGCAAGCCTACGAAGGCGCCGGAGCCGGCCTGCGCGCGCGCATGCTGGCCTCGCTGCGACGCCTGGGCAAAGCCGAGATGGCCGTCCGCTTCACGTCCGGCAGCCGGCTGGAAAGCCAGGACCTGTCCCTTTCGGAGTGGGAGACCCACTTCGAGCTGCTGCGCTCCTCGGGCAAACTGGCCGAGCTGTGGGAATTGGTGGGCCGGCTTCCCCCCTTGTGGGCCGCCCAGGTGCTCGACCATCTGCGCCAACAGAACTTTCTGCCCGAGCAGGAGGAGGACCGCTCCAGTTTCCAGCTCCTGCTCGAGCACCTGGGGCCCGACCTGGTGCTCACCCCCGAAGAGCTCGTGCGCAGCGAGGGCGCCCCCCTCACCTGGCTGACCCCGCGCGAGCTCTTACTGGGTGGCCCGAAGCTGTGCCGGGTGGACCTCAAGGAGGTGCACCTCCTGGAAATGCCGGTCGGCTTTCAGGGCCGCAACTGGCGCCTCTCCCCGGCGGGCGACCGACTGGCCGTGGTAGAAGGCCTGCAGTGCATTGGTGAGACCCATTATGCCACGCGCCTCCTGGTCCGCCGGCCCGGCAACCCGGTCCTGCTCTCGCGCCCGGTGCTGAAGCAACCGGCCAGCATCGCCTTCTCGCCCGACGGGCACTGGCTGGCCGTCATGGAGGGCGAATCCAACCTGCGGCTGCTGAACACGACGCGCGGCCCGGCCGTCCGCGACAAGGAGCTCACCCTGCGCCCCAGCCGCAAGTGGCGACTCTTCTGGCTGGGGTCCGACCAGCTCTTGTGCGCCGGCCTGGAGCACTTGCAGTTGGTGGGGGTCGATCCGCCCGAGGTGCTGTGGACCATCGAGGCAGCCTGCTCCGGGCGACTGCGCGTCCGTCCCGGGCGCGACGAGGCGCTACTCTTGTTCGACGACAGCCGCCAGCTGCGCGTGCTCGATCGTAAGACCGGGGCCCTGCGAGGCCAGGTGCAGTCGGAAGAGCCCGTGCACGATGCCGTGCTCGGACCCGGCGGCACGGTGCTGTCGGCCGGTCTGACCCACCTGGAGGTGCGCGAGATCGCCACCGGGCAAGTGGTGTCTCGCTTCCACGCGGCCCACTCGCGCCCCGTTCGCTTTGCCCCCGACGGCTTTCGGCTGGCCCGGGCTCGCAGCCGCGTCCTGGAGCTGATCGACACCCACCGAGGGGTCCGGGCCGGCGTGCTGGGTTTACCCGGACCGATCACCGAGCTGGACTTCTCCCCCGACGGCCTGTTGTTGGCGGTGGGGGTGGCCGGCCGTCAGACCCACGTCTTCGCCGTGCCTCCCTGCACCTCGGTGCAGGGCCTCTCCAGCGAAGCCCTGGAAGAGCTCGAGCAACTGGCCGAGCAAACCGGCAGCCCGGCCTGGGCCTTCCTGGCCGCCCTGGCCCGCTTCCGGCTCCGCCACGCCGTCAGCCTGATGGACCAGGCCGACCTGACCGCCCAGGACTATTTCCTGATCGAGGTGGAGGGATGATCGAGTTGCCCCTCCCGCCCGGCTACGATCTCGGCACCACTTTGTCTGTCCACCACCTGGGCGGGCACGACCCGGCCGTGCGCCGCGGCCCGGGCCTCTGGCAGAAAGCTGTCTGGACCGAGCAGGGCCCGGCCGCGGTCTCGGTCGAGCAGCGCTCGGACCGGCTCGTGGGCCAGATCCACGGACCTTTCCCGGCAGAGCAGCTTGCCGACATCCTGGGCCTGACCGACGAGCTGCCTGAGCTGGAGCTGCCCTGGCCTCCCGTGCGACTGGGTTGCTGGCCCTTCGTGCACGAAATCGTCTACCGGCGCATCCTGGAGCAGCGGGTAGCCTACACCGACGCGGCCCGCTCGCACCGCAAGCTGCTCGAGCGCTTCGGCGAGGAGGCCCCGCTGGGCCTCAAGGTCCTCTCTCCCCAGCGCCTGAGGCGCCTGACGGCGGGTGAGCTGGGCTGGGCCGAGGTCGATCCGCGACGGGGCCGGGCCCTGTGCGAGGTGGGGCTGGTCTTTGCCCGACTCGACCGCCTGCGCGATCCGATTGCCCTGCGCCGCGCCATCACCTCTCTGCCTGGCTGCGGGGTCTGGACGGCCGAGTGGACGGCCGGCCTGGCACTGGCCGACGCCGATGCGGTTCCCACCGGCGATTTCGGGCTGCCCAACCTGGTGGCCTGGAACCTGGCCCGCGAGCCTCGGGCCGACGACCAGCGCATGCTGGGGCTGCTCGAGCCCTACCGGGGCCAGCGCTTTCGAGTGCTGCGCATGCTGATGTCGGCGGGCGCCGACGCCCCCCGCTTCGGGCCCCGCATGGATCCGCCCGCCAGCCGGCTCGACCGCCAGGAGTTGCGCTGAGGCCCGGGGAACCTCCCGGCCACCATGCGCAATCCAACTCTTCTCATTGTAGCTCTCTTGCTGGCCACCGCCCTGGCGGCCCCGACCATCAAGCTCTACCGCAACGAATCGGAAGTCAAGTTCTTCCACCCGCAGGACCACAAGCTGGTCTTCAAGGCCGACCTGGGCGGCATGAAGCTGGGCCAGACCAAAATCAAGTGGAAGTTCATCGCCGTCGAGGTCGCCAGCGGCGACAACGGGCTCATCAAGGAGGTCGAGGCCTCCGGTATGGTGGCCAACCAGGCGACTGGAAGCCTCACCCTGCCCAGCGACTGGCCCTACGGCAACTACAAGGCCGAGCTCTACGTCAACGACAAGCTGGTAGCCACCCAGCCCTACGTCGTCTCGCCCGAGGTCAAGGACCTGAAAGCCACCGCCCACGCCATCTTCGCTGACGACGGCAAGGGCGGCCGCGGGGCCCGGGTGGAGAGCTTCAAGCCGGCCAACCACAAGCAGCACTTTGGAGTGCAGGTGAACGGCTTTCTGATGGGCAAGGCCGAGGCCCACTGGACCTTCATTGCCGTGGATACGGCCGCGGGCAAGAACCAGAAGATCACCGAGATGAAGTCGGACGTGAGCAACACCCCGGGCGACACGCTGACGGCTCACGTCGAGCTGCCCCAGGACTGGCCGGTGGGCAAATATCGGGCCGAGGTGACCCTCAATGGCCGCCCCCTGGATGCGATCAACTACGAGGTGAAGTAACTCAGTCCTCGATGCCGCGGGCCCGGCGGCGGGCCAGGTAACCGTAGACCCAGCTGCCGTACCAGACCAGGCCGACCGTGGTGAGGATGCCCACCGCGCCCATGATCCACCACAGCTTCTCGGGCGAGTGGATGTCCCACAGCAGGGCGGTCACCTGCTCAGGGGTCTGGCCCAGGAACTGCACCAGTTTGTCGAAGGCCTCCCCCTCGGGAATGGCTGTGATGGTGTCGGCGGACATTCCCTTGTCGGCCAGCAGCTCACGCGAAAACCGCTCCTTGGAGGCGTAGATACCGTAGAGGTAGAGGCCCAGCTTGCCCTCGATGGTGGCCCCGATGCCCGGAGCGAGCTGGCACAGTCCGAGGTAGGTGCCCTTCTTGTCCTCGGGGGCCAGGTTGCCCACGAACTCGCCGAACTTGGGCGACGAGAGCATCTCGCCCATGGAAAAACAGATGATGCCGAAGAAGCACGTCCAGCCCATGGTCGAGTAGCCGCAGATGAACAGGCCCATGGTGGCCATGGCGGTGCCGATCCAGATGCTCGTGGTGATGCGCACCCGCGAGGAGAAATAGCCGAACAAGAAGCAGGTGAGCATGATCATCCCGGCGTTCACGTTCATCAGGCCCTCGGCCTGAATTCTGGTGCCGGTCTTGTCAAGCACCATCACGAACCCCACGATTCTCTGCAACACGGTGGGGGGTTGCTCGGAGCCCGGCTGGTGCACCAGGCTGCCGGCGCTCTGCACGATGTCGGAGGTGTTGACCCAGTCGTCGATGTAGTTGGGCAGCACGTCAAACAGGCTGTAGAACATGAAGTAGAAGCCGGCGAAGATGCCCACGAACAGGGCCAGGTGGGGCTTGGTCAGCTCGATCAGGGTCTCTTCCAGCATGGGGCGCTGCTTGACGCCGCTGGCCTCGCGGTCTGCCTGGCGCTTCTTGCGCTCCTCGATGCCGGGCTCGCGGTAGGTCAAAAGCAGCAGGAAGTTGAGACAGATGATGCCGGCGCAAGCCAGGAAGACGTAGCGCCACTCCATCTTGCGCATGTAGCCGGCCAGCAGGGGCCCGATAAAGGCCCCGATGTTCACCGTCTGGTAGAAGATGCCCCAGGCCATGGAGCTGTTCTGGCGGTTGGTGCACTTGACCAGCGTGCCCTGAATGCCGGGCTTGAAGATGGCCGTCCCGGTGGCCAGGAAGAGGGCGCCCGCGAAGAACCCCCAGTAGGTCGAGAAGGCGGCCATGATCAGGTAGCCCATGATCTTGAGCACCGTGGAGAGGGCGATGGCCTGCTTGTAGCCGTATCGGTCGGCCAGGCCGCCCGTGAAGATGGGCACCCAGCTCTGAAAGAGCATCCACCAGAAGAAGATGGTGCCCATCTCGGAGGGCGTGATCCCCAATCCGCCCCTGGAAACCGGGTCCTTGCCGTAGAGCGTGGCCACCGAGCGAACGCCATAAAAGGCCAGCCGCTCCACCATCTCCATCGCTCCCACCACCCAGAACACATAGCCCAGGCTGATGATGGCTGCCGCCAGGCCGAGTTGCTTGACGTCTAGTTGATTGTGGGAGGATTCCTGCTCGCTCATAACCCCTAATCTAGCCGGGCCGGAAGTCGAGCTTGTTTCGAGGGTGTGAACTTACGAGGCGACCCAGGTGTAGAGCCAGGTATCCTCGACCGGCTCGCCCTGGAAGCCCCCCTCCAGAAGCTCGAGCTGAAAGCCCTCCAGCTCGAGCAAGAGGCGCCACTCGCGCCCGTAGATCCAGGCGATCTCGCAGTCGTGCAGCACGTTCTCGAGCTGCTCGCCGTCGGGCGAGAAGACCTCGGTGCGCATCAACACCGAGCGCGTCTGCTCGTGCAGGTCGCATTCGAGGGTGTAGCTCGACTGCACCACCCGCTCCCCGGTCCGGCCGGTGCGGACGAAGTCGACGTGCTCGTAGGGGCTCTTGACCAGGCGCTGGGGGTCGGGACGAAAGAAGCTGCCAGCAAAGCGCCCCGCGAGGTGCTTTCTTACTTGCCGCAGACAGGCGCGCTGCTCTTGCTGGGTCCTCAGGTGCAAGAAGGCGCTGAAGGGTACGTAGATCAGGTGGGTCTCGAGGTCGAGCTCGAAGTCGGTCATGGAGGCCTGCACCAGGCGCACTCGCGCTCTGGTCTCGGGCTTCTCAGCTTCGAGCTGATAGCGGGCCCGCTCGAGCATCTTCTCGGAGCGATCCACCCCGATCACCTCGTGGCCGCAGCGGGCCAGCTCCAGGCCCACGCGGCCGCTGCCGAAGCCCAGCTCCACCACCGGACCGATCCCCTGCGTCGCCAGACGTTCGTAGAAATCGAACTCGCCGGGCATCAGCTCGTCGAAGTGACGCAGGTCGTAGAGGTCGGGGCGAACGGTGTATTCCATGCGGGTGTGTTCTTTCGCCGGCGGCCGACTCCCGCCAGGAGCTTTCTCTCAACGCCCGAAAGCCCATCGCCTGGAGGGGGCTTTCGTGCGACGAATTCTCATCATTTTGCTGCTGCTCTGCGGTTCGGCCCAGGCCGACCCGGTATCCGACCTGAAGGGATGCCTGGCCAACCTGAATGCTCTGGGCGACGCCCTGGAAGCCCATTTCGCCCGCACCGGCAACTATCCGGCCAGCCTCAAGGAGCTGGGAGTCAGCCTGCCCCCCTGCCCGGCCGCGGGCAAGGACACTTACTCGGCAGGCTACGTCGGCCCCAGCGACCCTGCCGCTCCTGACTACCTGCTGGCCTGTCAGGGCACGCACCACCAGGCGGTCGGACTGAGAGAGAACGAGCCGGGATATGTATCCGGCGACATCATGGGGAATTCGCGCGCCCTCTTTACCGGAACCGACCGGGGGTGCGTGGAGAACATGGCCAACCTGATGGCGGCCCTGGAGCTCTACGCCAGCGAGCACGAGGGCGTTTACCCTTCTCAGCTCCAGGAGGCCATGGCGAAACGACCCGTCTGTCCCGTGGCCGGCCGCGACACCTACAGCGCCGCCTATGCTGTCTCCCGCGATCCGGACGCCTACACCCTGCTGTGCCAGGATGAAAGCCACCAGGCTCTGGGAGTCTCTTCCAGCCAGGGCTTTCTGCTCGAGCCCGCCCCGGAAGCCCTGGCCAGCGTCGAGGCCGTGCTGGCCGAGTGCCGTCGCCGCAACCAGGCTGCCGACTCGGAAAATGGTTATCTCGATCTGGTCGAGGTGATCGGGACCAGAGACCGCTATGTGGAGGAGAAGGCCGCCCCGTACCTGGCCCTGGGCAAGCAGTTCTTCGATCCCCCTCTGCCTCCCAGCCCGGAGGCTCGGGCCTCCTTCGCAGCCGTGCTTCCCGGGCTGCGGGCCGCCCTGAGCAAGCCCGCTCTGGCCTGGCCGGTTGGAGCCGAGCCGGGATGGGAGGACCTGACCCCCAACCTGGTGGCCCTGCGCAACCTCAATCGGAGCCTGATCGTCTCTGCCCGCGAGAGCCACGACCTGGAGCTGCTGGTTCTGGGCCTGGAGATGTCCGCCCGATTGTCGGGCCGCCAAACGGTCGTGCTGGACATGGTAGCGGCCTCCCTGGCCGGCGACTCGATCCTCGCCTTGCTCACCGAGCTGGCCGCCCGCCCCGCCGCCGAGCCAGGCAAGATGCTGGAAAGAATCAAGCGGCTCTTCCCGCCCGAGAACCTTTTGATGGCCGCCGACATCGAGTGGGCCTTCTGGGATCGCGCCTTCTTCAAGATCGGCCGAGAGGGCAAGGTGCCTGTCAGCCTGAGAGAGCTCTTCGAGGGCCTGCCCGTGGCCGACTGGGAAGCCGAGCGGGCGCTCCTGGGCCAGCAGTACCGCGCCGCCCGCCCTGTGCTGGCGCGCTGCGGCGCCCCCGCCGTCCAGTCCGAGCTGACCCGGCCGGCCAACGTCTTGCTGGCCGCCACCTCCTGGCCGATGGTGATGAGAAACTGGGACCGACTCCAGCACCGACTGACCTTCCTGAGGACGGTGCTGGCCCTGGATGCCTACCATAAGACCAGCGGACGCTACCCGGCTACTCTGAGCGGTCTGCCCCGCCCCGATCGACCCGCGCGGTTCGTTTTGCAGTATGCTGTCAACCCGTCCGGCTACGTGCTCGAGTCCCGGCTGGGCAAACTGACTCGCACGGCCACCGGGGGAACGTTCGAGATGGCTCCCGTCCGGTGAGAGCAGCCGGGCTTGTCTTGCTGCTGATCATGCTGGCTGCCGCTCAGGCAGGCCAGGCCGAGTTTTCCTTTGCCGGATTCAAGATGACCACCGATACGATGAGGATGGTCCTCGAGTCGGGTCAACTCGACCTGCACTATGAGGGATGCAGCGGGGACTCGGTGGGCCCGGCCGCCTACCTGACCTTCTCGACCACCGCCAGGAGCCTGCCGGAGCTAGCGGGTCAGAGGCTTTCCCTGCTGAAGGGGGAGCAGGGGCCTTTTCACAACGTGCTGATCCCCGACGACGGGAGGACCCGCCTGAAGGTCAGCCGGGCGACCTTGACGGTGGAGCAGGTCGGCTCGGGCAACCTGCGCGCCAGCCTGAGCGGCCAGGGGCTGCTGAACGGCAAGTCAGTGACCTTTCAGGGCCTGGTCCAGGGCCCGGTCGGGTCTGGTCGCTGAGAGGTTGACCGGGGTGGCGAGAAGGCACTATAATTGCCGGGTTCCGCCGGGGTAGCTCAGGGGTAGAGCAGCTCACTCGTAATGAGCAGGTCGGGCGTTCGAATCGCCTCCCCGGCTCCAGTAATGAC
>CAZWUN010000003.1:25722-57503 GCA_964637145.1 uncultured Burkholderiales bacterium | reverse complement strand
GTCCTGCAAGAACACGGGGGGCTTGCGGAACACGCCCACCCCGGCCGGTGTGCCGGTGGCCAGCACGTCGCCGGGCTCGAGGTCCTGGGCGGCCGAGAGCAGTTCGACCAGCTTCTCCACCGAGAAGATCAGATCGCTGGTGCGCGATTCCTGCTGCAGCTGGCCGTTGCGCCACAAGCGCAGGGGAGCGTTGCGATGGTCGAACTCGTCGGGGGTCACCACCACCGGCCCCATGGGCCCGAAGGACCGAAACGATTTGGCCCGATAGAACTGCTTGTCCTCGCGCTGCGCCTGGCGATCGGACACGTCGTTGACGATGGTGAATCCCAGCACGTGCTCGAGGGCGTTCTCGGCCGAGAGGCTGCCGCCGGGGAGTGCGAACACAACCCCCAGCTCGACCTCCACGTCGATCTCCATGCGGCCGCGCGGCAGCTCGATGCGGTCGCCCGGGCCCACCACCGAGTTGCGCGCCTTGGCAAAGAACATCGGAAAATCGGGAGGCTGCTTGTTCTGCTCCAGGGCGTGATCGCGATAGTTCAGGCCCACGGCCACAAACTTGGGCGGGCGCGGGACGGGGGCCAAAAGGCGAACCGACGAGAGCGGTCGGCGCAAGCCCTCCAGCGTGCCGATGCGGGCCGGGGGCATGGCCGCCACCAGCTCGCGCAGATCGGCGAAGCGTCCCTCCTGGGAAAGATCCACCACTTCGTCGCCTTCCAGGCGGCCCGGGGCCGAGCGACCCTGGCTGTGAAACGTGACCAGTCTCATCGGGCCGCCAGCCGCCACAGGGCTGCCTCTTCCTGGCTGCGGGCCACCAGCTCGGCCCGGCGGTCGCCGCCCTGGCGATGCAGGCTCAGAGCCGCGGCCAGAGCGGCCAGCTCGCGCTCTTCGTCGCTGAAGACGGGCTTGAGATCGCCCATGTGCTCGGCCAGGAAGTGGGTGGAGAGGTTGCCCCGGCGAAACTCCGGGTGCTCGAGCAGGGCGCGGTGGAAGGGGATCGAGGTGCTCACGCCGGCCACCACCATCTCATCCAGGGCTGCCAGCATGCGCCGGCAGGCCTGCTCGCGGTCCGACCCCCAGACGATGAGCTTGGCGAGCAGCGAGTCGAAGTCGCGCGGCACCACGTAGCCGGGGTAGAGGTGGGAATCCACCCGCACTCCCGGTCCGGCGGGCAGGTGGACGGCCTGAATCGGCCCGGGATCGGGCCGAAAGCCGTGGTAGGGGTCCTCGCAGGTGATGCGGCACTCGATGGACCAGCCGTGCAGCTTGATCTCCTCCTGCTTGAGCGAGAGGGGCTCGCCGGCGGCGATGCGCAGCTGCTCTTGCACCAGGTCCACCCCGGTGACCAACTCGGTCACCGGATGCTCGACCTGCAGGCGCGTGTTGACCTCGAGGAAGTAGAAGCTTTTGTCCTTGTCCACCAGGAATTCGAAGGTGCAGGCACCCGCATAACCGGCCTTGAGCGCTCCCCGCACGGCCGCCTCGCCCATGGTTCGTCGCTGGCCCTCATCCAGGAAGGGCGAGGGCGCCTCCTCCAGCATCTTCTGGAAGCGTCGCTGGATGGAGCACTCGCGCTCGAAAAGATGAACGGCCTGGCCGTGCTGATCGGCCAGCACCTGCACTTCGATGTGGCGGGGCTGCTCGAGATAGCGCTCCAGGAAGAGCCGCGACGAGCCGAAAGCGGCCTGAGATTCACTGGCGGCCTGGGAGAAACTGCGCTCGAGCTCGGAGCGGTCGGCGCACTTTCGCATGCCGCGCCCTCCTCCCCCACCGGCTGCCTTGATCAACACCGGATAGCCGATGCGATCGGCCTCGCGCAGAGCCTCTGCCAGGTCGCTCACGGGCTCCACCGTGCCCGGCACGACCGGCAGACCGGCGGCGGCCATCAGCTTGCGAGCCTCGGTCTTGTCGCCCAGGGCGGTGATGGCCTCGGGGCCGGGGCCCACGAAGACCAGCCCGGCCTCGGCGCAGGCCCGGCTGAAAGCCGCGTTCTCGGACAGGAAACCGTAGCCCGGGTGGACCGCCTCGGCGCCGGCCGACAGGCCCGCTTCCACGATGCGGGGAATGTCCAGGTAGGCCTGGCGGCCGGCCAGGCCCCGCATCAGCAGCACCTGGTCGGCCATGCGGGCGGGCAGCGAGTCGCGATCCACCTCGGCGCAGATCAGGGCCGTCTCCACCCCCAGCTCGCGACATGCGCGCAGAATGCGAACGGCGATCTCGCCCCGGTTGGCCACCAGCACACGCTTGAACATAAGGCGCGCTGTTTTGCGTCGAAGCGGGCTTTCCTTCAGGCCTGGCGTCGATTCACCCAGTGACCCAGGCGGGACATCGCTTTGGAGACCCAGGTGCGGGTCTGGCCGGCCAGAGAGAGCAAGCGCTCTTGCACCTCGCGCGCGGTGGCGGGGCGGTCGGCCGGCTCCACCGCCAGCAGGCGGTCGAGCAGGTCGCCCATGCCAGGAGAGATGTCCGGGTTCACGCTGCGAGCCGGGCGGTGCTCGAAGTCGAACGGCCTGGGCTCGACCCGGGTAAGCAGCTGATACAAGGTGGCCCCCAGCGCGTACAGATCAGACTGAGGCACGGCCCGGCCCATGTACTGCTCGGGGGGTGCGTAACCGGGGGTGCCGTAGGCGGTAGTGTCGCCCGCCTTGCCCGTGCTCATCGCTCGGGCGATGCCGAAGTCCACCAGCTTGATGGCCCCGCCACGCACCATCACCATGACGTTGGCGGGCTTGAGGTCGCGATAGATCACGGGAGGATCGAGGCTGTGCAGGTAATCGAGCACCTCGCACACCTGGGCTCCCCAGCCGGCCACCTCGTTCTCCTGGAGCGACTTCTGGGTGCGGTAGATGTGCTCCAGGGTGGGCCCCTCGACCCGCTCCATCACCAGGTACTCTCGCTCGTCGAGGTGGAAGCGGTCCACCACCCGGGGCAGGTAGGGGTGGCTCAGGCGCACCAGGATGGCGGCCTCGCGGTCGAACAGCTTGCGGGCCTCGTCGCGCTCGTCCAGCGGCACGGTGGAGAAGTCGAGCTCCTTGAGAGCCCAGGTGCTGCCTTTCTGCCGGGTATCGCGCACGAACCAGACGGTACCGGCCGCCCCTTCCCCGAGCAAGCGCTCGACCTGGTAGCGACCGGCCAGCAGGCTTCCAGGACCGGTCTTGGAGGCCATGGCCTAGATGAGGTGCGTCCGCTCCAGCGCGCGGATGGCTTTGCGGCGGCAAGAGGAGGCGATCCAGAAGTAGAGGGGCAGGGCCAGCAAAGCCCACCAGCGCACCAGCATGTAGGAAAACGGGTCGGGTTGATACAGATCGGATTTGCCCCAGAAAGCCAGGCTGAGGGCCACGTAAGGGTGGACGATCCAGAGCGGGAAGGCCCAGAAGCCCGCGAACACCATCAGGAAGGGCGCGATCAGAAGGAAGAAGAGGGCCTGGATGGTGGCCTTCTGGGTGGCCTGCTGGGTACTGGTGCTGCCAGCCGAAATCCACACGCCGACATAGCCGAAGATGACCGCCATCAAGACCGAAACGGCCCAGAGCATCAGGATCGAGAAGAGGTCGGCCCCGGCGAACCAGCCGATCAGGCCGGCAAGAGGCATCAGCACGGTGATCTCGCGGACCACCGGACGAATTCCGGCGGCCACGATGCCGTCGGCGTAGTCGGCCGAGTTGACCTGGGTGAGGGCCAGCGAGAGAAGTGTCCCGCGCTGGCGCTCGTTGACGACGCTGGCGGCGGTCTGCACCACCGCCTTCAGGGCCACGTAGAGCACCTGGGCAAAGGCCAGCAGCACCACGATGAACTCGACCGTGCTGGCCGTCCTGCCCAGGCCGAAGTTGCGCACTGCGCTGACGCCGAGCAGGAGCGGAATGATCAAGAGGGCACTGTAGAGCCCGTAGCCAGCCACGAAACGCTTCCAGAAGGTCTGACGGCTCTCGGACTGGCGCTGACAGACCACGAAGGGGTTCTCGCGCAGGCCCAGGGTCCAGCTGGCAAGGCGGCGGAATCGTTTCAGCATCGCGTCCTCCTAAGCGACCCGGGCCTCTTCGGCTTTGCGCCGAATCGACCACCACAAGATGGAGCAGAGCACAGCGTAGAGCAGGAAGGTCCAGGCCCAGGCCCACTGCCAGGCGGCTATCGGCCCGACATCGGAGAGGCTCAACACCGACCAGGCGGCCACCATCGGGCTGCTGAGCGTGGCCACGGGCACGTAGTAGGATGCGCCCGGCCCGATCAGGCCGTAGAGCAGGAAGTCTACCATCGGGCCCATCAACACGAAGCCCAGCGCCAGGAACATCGCCTTGCGGCTGGCCTGCTGGCTGGAGATCGAGGTGTAGGAAGCCCAGGTGCCGAGCAGCCCGAACAGGCTCACGCAGGACACGGCCAGGCAGACGAAGAGCACCGACTGCAGGGCGTGGCCGGAGAGGATGCCCAACCCGACGGCGATCGGGGTGGCCGCCATCAGCTCACGGGTGATGGGCCAAAGGTGAGCCGCCAACTTGCCTGCCAGGACCTCCTCGGAGCGAAGGCGGGTAGCCAGCAGGCACTCGTAAGTCTTCTGCTCTTTCTCCAGCGAGATGGCCCCCGCCGTAGCGCTGACCGCGCGCATGGTCACGTACAGAATACCCAGAAAGGCGGTGAAGCCGACCACCGAGCCGAGCCAGGTATGCACCCACTTTTCCGGGTTCACCAGCAGTTCGCCGGCGGTGAAGAACATCGTCACCGCCAGGGGGCCGAGCACGAGCGCCATTCCACCCCCGAAGCGGGTCACGAACGCCTGTAGGCCCTTGCCCTGGCGTCGTGCCTCCACCTGGCGCGCTCGCACGAAGATCGGATTTTCCCACAGCTGTGTGAGCATTTCCGGGCCTCCTCACCGAGATCAGGACCCCCTGTGCGACCCATGTCGCAAAACGGACTTCAAGATCTTCCCCGCCCCCCTGGTCGAATCCTCGCATCCAGGAAGTTTCTGCTCAGAGGAAAATAGGGCATCCGTGGTGCCGCGACTCCTTCTCATCCTGCTTTTGACCCTGGCGGCGGCCGCTCAGCCCGACGAGCGCGAGCTCGACGAGCTGCTCGACTGGCAGGATCAGCAGATCGTCGAGCGCTTCTCCGCCGACGGCTCGGCCGATCATCGCTGGGACGGCCTTTTGCAGTCGCTGGCCGAGCAACTCGTGGTGGGAGTTGGACAGGTGTTTCCCGGCCAGGGCCAGCCCGTCAGTTTTCGGGTCTTCCGCCAGAAGCTGGGCTTCAACGCGGTGTGCTGGCACCGGGTGGTCATCGTGGACAGCCTGTTGATGGAGGGGCTGGAGCGACTTTCTCAGGGCCAGGCCGTCTATGGCAAGCTGGACAACCCGTACACCGAGTCCATCCTGCGCCAGATCGGGATGGAGCGCCCCGAGCTGCCCCCTCCCCCCGGCCTGAACTGGGAGCGCGAGCAGCAAGCCCGCAAGCTCTTCGAGGAGGTGCTGGCGGCCTGGATCTGCCACGAGGTCAGCCACGCCTACCTGGGCCACGCGCGCGAGCGCCTGCGCCAGGCGCGTCGGCTCGAGCAGGGCAATCCACGGCTCAACCCCCTGTTGCTCGACCAACAGATCCGCAATCACCTCGACTACAGTCTCGGGCCCAGCAACGAGCTGGAGGCCGACCGCTACGGCGCCCGCCTGGCCTTGCGCTCGGGATTCGGGCTGGAGGGCTACCGCAGAGCCCTCTGGATCATCGCCCGCCTCGAGAAGCAGTCAGGGGCCGACGCCAGCTTCTATCGCACCCACCCCCAGCCGGAAGACCGCACCCGGGTGCTGCAGGAGGTCGAGGCGGAGGAGTCCCAGGGGCGGTCTTGAACCTTGTTCGTGCGGTGCTGAACAACGGCGACACACTCGCCTCGCGCTATCAGGTCGAGAGAGTGCTCGGCCAGGGGGGCATGGGGGCGGTTTACCTGGCCCGCGATCTTCGTATTCCCTGTCAATGGGCCGTCAAGGAGATGACCGCCGAGCCGGAGGCCGAGGCCATGTTCCGGGCCGAGGCCGAAGTGCTGTGCAGCCTCAAGCACCCCAACCTGCCCCGCATCACCGACTTTTTCGGGGAAGACGGCAAGCAGTATCTGGTCATGGATTACGTGGAGGGCCCCACCCTCGAGCAAGTCCTGAGCCAGCGTCAGCTCACCCTGGCCGAGGTGATCGATCTCGGGCGTCAGCTGAGCGAGGTTCTGGAGTACCTGCACGGGTTGACTCCTCCCCTCATCTTTCGCGACCTCAAGCCGGCCAACGTCATCATGGCCCCGGGCGGCACGGTCAAGCTGATCGATTTTGGCATCGCCCGACACTTCCAACCCGACAAGGCCAGCGACACTCGGGCCCTGGGCACCCCGGGCTACGCTGCCCCCGAGCAGTACGGTCACGGCCAGTCGGACGAGCGCACCGATCTCTACGCGCTGGGAGCCACGCTGTATCACGCCCTGAGCGGGCGCGATCCGGGCCAGGCTCCCTTCCAGTTCCCTCCCCTGGGCCTGGCCGAGCCGGGCCTGGAGGCGCTGGTCCTCAAAGCCGTCAGCCTGGAGCCGGTCAACCGCTTCCAGTCAGCCCGCGAGCTGCGCCTGGCGCTGCAAGCCCTGGGCGGTGGCCAGCAACTGCCCACCCAGGTGCTGCACAGTTCACCGGCCGGTTTCGACCCCCGTGAGGTGCGACTGGGTGTGGTGCGCCGGGGCCAGTCGGTCAAGCGCAAGATCGTCCTCAAGGGAGACTGGAACGCCCGCCTGATCAGCAACCAGCGCTGGCTCCAGGTCGAGCCCGAGCAGGTGCAGGGAAAAGACGTGCGCGTCGAGCTGATCGCCCATACCTCCGGGCTCAAGGAAGGGGGCCATTTTCAGGCTGAATTGACGGTCCAGGGCCAACAGGGAATTCGGCCGATGTCTGTGGAAGTGGACGTCGAGCGCGCCCATGTGAGCTTCTTCAGCCAGGCGTTGAGCTTTCTGCTCTGCCTGGCCAGCGTGCTGCCGGTCATCGGGTTTGTGGCCACCGGAGTTCTCGGGGTGGCCTACTTCTCGACTCCGCGCCGCGAGCGCGCGGCCATGAGGATCTTCGTGGCCGTGGCCACGCTGCTGAGCACGCTCTGGTTGGGCTTCTTTACCCTGGTAGGGGTGGGACTCTACCAACTGCCCTGGGATCGGTGGCTGCAATGAGAGAGAGAGGCGCATGAACTGTCCCACCTGCGGGAGCGAGAACGCCCCCGACTCTCGCTTTTGCGAAGATTGCGGGGCCCAGCTGGCCGTCTCGCAAGACGGCATGGTCGCGGTGGCCCTGCAGGAGGGGCCTCTTGCCCCGGGTCGCGTGTTGCAAGAACGCTGGCGGGTGGACGAGCTGCTCGAGGAAGGCCGCATCAACCGGTATCGGGCCGCCGACCTGCAGTCTGACGAGCAGCCGGCTCTGCTGCTCGAGTGCTCCGATCCCAGCCTTCTGGGCGCCCAGCACGACCTGGTGCGCTCGCTGGAAGAGCCCTCCATCTGGACCGGAAGCCAGCGCTTCGAGGAGGAGGGGCGGCTGTACCTGGCCGGGCCGTTGCCCGGCCGGACGCGCTTCGAGCAAGAGATAGCCGGCGAGCCGTCCCCCGAGCGGGTGGCCCGGGTGGGGGTCGAGGTTTCACGCGCCCTCGCGGCTTTACACCAGCACGGATTGCTGCACCTGGCCCTGCAACCGTCCCGAATCTGGGTCGGAGACCAGGCCGTGCTCGACCCTTTCGAGCGCCTCTGCCGGGCCCAGACTCCCGATGAGAGCTACAGCGTGACGCCCGGCTACTCCTCGCCCGAGGCTTACGGCATGCAGGGGGGCATGCTCGATCCCCGCTCCGACCTCTTCAGCCTGGGAGCGGTGCTCCACTTCGCCCTCAGCCGCCAGCGGCCCGATCTCGAGTCGCGTGAGAGTTTCTTCAGCTTCCCTCGCCTGGGCGGCGGAAAGATCGGCGAGGTCGTCATGCGGGCCGTATCCAAAGCTCCGGCCGACCGCTTTGCCAGTGCCGGCGAGATGCTGCACGCGCTGGAAGACTGCCTGGCCGACCCGAGCGAGGCCCCCGCTGCATCCCCGGTGGTCGCTGGCTACGAGATCTCCATGAAAACCGACATCGGCTGCGTGCGCTCGATCAACCAGGACGCCTGTGCCGAAGTGCAGTTCGTGGTCTGGGAGAAGGACGTGCCAACCCGGGCCCACCTGGTGGTGGTGGCCGATGGGATGGGCGGCGAGGCCGAGGGCGACAAGGCCGCCTCCCTGGCGGTGCGCTCGCTGGCTCGCGAGGTTCTGACCTCGGTGCTGCACTTCCAGGTGGCCGGAGAGACCAATCGGCTGCTCCCCACCGACCCCATCGAACGAGCCCGGGTGCTGCTCGAGCGCGGCATCGAAACGGCCAACCGCTCCATCCACGACTATGCCGAGCTCGACATGTCCAGGCGCGGCATGGGTTGCACCATGACGGCGGTGCTGCTGGTAGGCGACACGGCCGTGCTCGGCCACGTCGGCGACACACGCGGCTACCGATTCCGGGGCCCGGAGCTCGACCTGGTGACCACTGACCACTCGCTGGTGGGGCGGCTGGTGCAGATGGGCCAGATGAGCCGCGAGGAGGCCCGCCATTCCCCCCAACGCAGCATCATCTACCGGGCCCTGGGTACCAATCCCGAGGTGGAGGTGGATCTCTACGAGCGCCGGCTGGCCGCCGGGGACTACCTGATGATCTGCTCCGACGGCGTCTGGGAGTATTACCAGGACGAGGAGTTAAGCGAGTTCTTCGCCAGCGGCCCGAACGCGGCCGAGGCGGCCGACTGGCTGGTGGCCACCTGTCTCGAGCGGGGAGCCGACGACAACGCTACCTGCGCCGTCATCCGTCACCTCTGAGTCAGCTACTCTTCCGGAGGGTTGGTGGGCTCGCCGCCCAACGTGCGCTCGCGGCGTCGCCGATCGTTGGGCTTGATGGCCTCGGCCACGACCGCCAGTGAGCGCTTGTGCTGACCGTCCACCAGAATCTCGACGCTGTAGGTGCCGGCCACGGGGATGCTCATCGACTGCAGCGAGATGCTCATCGGCATGATGATGCGCTCGCCCGGCTTGGCGTGGTCGGGAATGCGGTTGAGTTGAAAGTCGGCATCCATCTCGGCCAGGCGCTTGCCGTCCTGGTCTTGCAGCACGATGGTCATGCGGTGATGCCGGGAGGCCTCGATGGGATGCACCTCCAGCACCATCGCCAGGCTGACGCCCATGGCGGCCGGAAAGCGGTCGCGCCAGAGCCGGTTGATCCCCCCGCCGAGAACGTGCAACAAGCCCTCGCGGACCGTGGCAAAATCGCAGAGCATGGCGTCAATATGCATGGGGCGGGCTTCCTGAGGCACGGCAAACTTCCCTGCCGCCAGGTTCGGGCCACCTCGCCAAAACTTCCTTCTCAATGAGATGGAACTCTAACGGTTCTCCAGTTGTCCGAAGGCGTTGCTCATGGTATTCTCTGCATGCATAAAAAACCCGGGGGTGACCGGATTCGACGGGAAGCTGATCGGGCCGAAGATGCGAGCCGAGTTGCCGAATCACTCGTTAATCAAGTCGGAAACAAAACAAACGCCAACAAGAACGTTATCCCGTTCCCGGCTCGCCACCAGGCGAACCTGGCGCTGGCCGCCTAAACAACGGCCATGTCCATCCGCCCTCGCTGATTGGGGCGGAACCGGGCATCACCTAGATCGGCTACCCAGATAGGGCTACGCACCTGGCCCCGAGGGGAATCAGTTGGGTGCTCAGGTTGAGCGGATCCTGTCCGGAGGAGTCGAGCAACCTTAAATAAAATCCGGAATACGCTCGTAGAGTCAGCGGCTAAATCCTTTTCGGACGCGGGTTCGACTCCCGCCACCTCCACCAAAAGAGGGCTCCGGCAACGGGGCCCTCGCTCTTTTCTACTCCTTGAGGGAGAATCGCAGGGCCCGCTCGACCTCGCGCTGGGCGTCCCTGGTCGCCTCGCTCTCGCGCTTGTCGTAAAGCTTCTTGCCTTTGCCCAGAGCCAGTTCCACCTTCACCTTGCCGTTGGAGAAGTAGAGCCGCAGAGGAATGAGGGTCAGCCCTTTCTCCTGCGTCTTGCCGATCAGGCGGCGAATCTCCATACGGTGCAGCAGCAGCTTGCGCGGCCGCAGGGGGTCGTGGTTGAAGCGATTGCCCTTGTCGAAGGGGCTGATATGCAGGTTGTAGAGCCACACCTCGTTGTGCTGCACGACCGCGTAGGCATCCGTGAGATTGGCCTTCCCCTGGCGCAGCGACTTGACCTCGGTACCCACCAGCACCACGCCGCACTCGAGCGTCTCGAGAATGTGGTACTCGTGACGCGCCTTGCGGTTGAGCGCGATGTTGCGCTCGCGCGGGGTGGGCTTATCGGTCAAGTGCGTACAGCTCGCCGAACTTGGTCTCCAGATAGCGTAGGAACGGCCCGCACTGGATCCCCTCGCCGGTCACTTTCTGCACGAGCTCCTTGGGCAGGTACTTCTTGGCCCGCGAGTGCACGTGCTCGATCAACCAGCCCAACACGGGCTTGAATTGCCCGTTCTCCATGAGCTCGTCCACGTTGGGCAGGTCTTCCAGCATGCGCTCCCACAACTGTGAGGCAACCACGTTCCCGATCGAGTAGGTGGGAAAGTAGCCCAGGATGCCGTGAGCCCAGTGAATGTCCTGCAGGCAGCCGGCCCCATCGTTGGGCACGCTCACCCCCAGATACTCCGAATAACGGTCGTTCCAGGCATCGGGCACGTCCTTGATGGCCAGTTTGCCCTCCATGATCTGAAGCTCGAGCTCGAAGCGAATCATGATGTGCAGGTTGTAGGTCACCTCGTCGGCCTCCACGCGAATGAGCGAGGGCTCCACGCGGTTGATGGCTCGATAGAACTGATCCACGGAGTAGCCGTGCAGTTGCTCGGGAAAAAAGCCCGCCAGCTTCGGAAAATAGCGCTTCCAGAAGGGCCGGCTGCGGCCTACCAGGTTCTCCCACCAGCGAGACTGGCTCTCGTGAATGCCCAGCGAAGCCCCGCCCCGCAGGGGGGTGTGGTTGAACTGGGGAGGAGAGCCCTGCTCATAGAGGGCATGACCCGCCTCGTGCAGGGTGCCGAACAGCGAAGGCGCCAGGAAGCGCTCGAAGTAGCGCACCGTGATGCGCACGTCGTGGGCCGAGAAGGAGGTGCAGAAGGGGTGGGCCGAGATGTCCTGGCGACCGCGGTTGAAGTCGTAGCCGATCTCCTCGGCCATGAACTTGGCGAACGCAATCTGCCGCTCGACGTCGAACCTCTGGTGCAGAGCCGAGGAGTCCAGGTTGACCCCGGACTCGCGGATCCGCTTGACCAGAGCCACCAGCCGGGGGCGCATCTCGTCGAACATGGCCTGCACCTCGGCGGCCGTGGTGCCCGGCTCCCACTCGTCGAGCAGGGCGTCGTAAGGGTGCTCTTGATAGCCGCGAGCATCGGCGATCTGGCGAGCAAGCCCCCAGATCTTCTCCAGGTGGGGCGCAAACAGCGGGAAATCGGAGGAGCGCTTGGCCTCCACCCATTTCTCGTGAGCCAGGCTGCAGGTGCGGCTGAACTCCTCCACCAGGCTGCCGGGGACGTTGGCCCCCCGGTTGTAGTGTCGGCGGGCCACCCGGATCAGGCAGGCCTCGTCGGAGTCTTCCGCCGCGCCATTGAGCTCGCTGGCTGCCTCGTCGAGCAGTCGGGCCGTCTCGTCGGCAGTCAGGATCTCGTGGGCCAGCCGGTCGATGGTGGCCATCTGCTGCGCCCTGGGGCCGCTGCCCTGGGGGGGCATGTAGGTCTGCTGGTCCCAGCTCAACAGGCTGGAGGTGCTGCGCAGGTCCCAAACAGTGGAGAGACGTTTCTTCAACTCGGCTAGCTTGCTCATGGGCAGGGGCTTTTCTACGAGCGAGCGCCCGTCCCTGCGCGATTTGCCTCACCGCTGGCGGTAAATTTGCCGGGCAGCAGGCTTCGCCCCCGGCTCAGAGAAACCGCCCCGGCTATGATCATCGAGATGGAAAAGGGCCACCCGAACACGGTCGAGGCCATTCGCAAGGTTGCCGCCCGGCACGGCAATACCCTGGAAGTCATCGAAGGCAGCGAGGTCTACGACACGCTGCACGTCATCGGAGATGTGCGCTCGCTGGCGGGCCAGGCCGATTACCTGGCCAACCTGGCCGGAGTGGAGCGAGTGTGGCGCATCAGCTCGAGCTACAAGAACATCGCCCGGGTGGTGGGCGACGGCAAGCGCCAGGCCGTGCACCGCCAGCGACGGGTGGTGGAGGTGAGCGGGCCGGACGGCCTGGTGCGCCGCATCGGCGCGGGCAAGCACGTGTTTCTGGCCGGTCCCGACTCGGTGCAGACCGAGGAGCAGACCCTGACCCAGGCCCGCATGCTGGCGGCCATGGCCGATCGGCTCAAGATCCGCGATCGAATCATCTTCCGAGCCGGGGCCTTCAAGCCGCGCACCCGTCCCACCGACTTTCGGGGCCTGGGCCTGGAGGGCATCGCCATCCTGGACCGGGTCCGCCAGGAGACGGGCATCCCCTACATCACCGAGGTGATGGACCACACCCTGGTGGAGGAGCTGGCTGGCCACGTGGACATGTTCCAGATCGGCACCCGCAACGCTCAGGACTTTGCCCTGCTCGAGAAGGTGGGCAACTCGGGCAAGCCGGTCATGCTCAAGCGCGGCTTCGGCAACGACGCCGAGGAGTGGTTCAACGCCGCCGAGTACATCGCCAACCAGGGAAACCTCGACATCGTGCTGTGCGAGCGGGGCGTCAAGACGATGTTTGCCAGGAACGGGTACAATCGCTTCACCCCTGACTTCAACGTCTTGCGCCACGCCAAGGAGAAGACCATCCTGCCGGTGGCTTTCGACCCCAGCCATGCGGCCGGGGACGACCGCCTGGTGGTCGAGAACCTGCTGGCCAGCCTGGCCTTCCTGCCCGACGCGAGCATCACCGAGGTAATCCACGCCGAGTCGTTCCGCGTGGAGCAGCTGTGCGACGCCCGCCAGGCCCTGCTGATCGAGCTGTACGAAAAGGCCGTGGAGGCTGTTCTGGCCTTCGAAGCCGGGGTAGCGCCCCTGCTGCAACAGGTGGAGGACCACTTCGAGCTGCGCCGGGGGGCCACCCAGGAGGCAGGGGCACGATGATCCTGCTGCTCCTGCTGGTGCTGCTGGCCGCTCCCGGTGTGGCCCAGAGCCTCTCGGTCATGGGCAATCCCCGCCAGGGCGATCCGCTCTTCGTCTCGGTTCAGGGGGCACCGCCCGGCACCACGGGCACCCTGCGCTGGGCCAACCTGCGCCTCGAGCTCTCCCCCGCCGACGAGCAGGGGGTGATGCGCACGGTGGCCCCCGTTCCCGTCGATCTGGCCCCGGGCTCGCATCCGATGGTGGCCGAGCTCTCCGATCAGACCCGGCTCGAGCGCAAGGTGCCGATCAAGAAGCGTCCCTTTCCCTCCCAGGAGATCTGGCTCAGTGAGGCCACCCTGGCCTCCTACTCCACTCCCCAGAACAAGGCCGACGACGAGGCCATCCTGGAGGCCCTCAAGCCCTTCGAGCCCCAACGGCTCTGGACGGGCAGCTTCCTGTTGCCATGCCAGGCTCCCCAGACCACCGGCTTTGGCGCCAAGCGCCTCTACAATGGCTGGAAGCGCAGCTACCACAAAGGTCTCGACCTGGCTGGCTGGGAAGGGCAGGAGGTCCTGGCGCCGGCCGATGGGGTGGTGCTCCACACCGCCCAGGGCATCGTCAACGGGAACACCATCGTGCTAGGCCATGGACTCGGGCTGGGCACGAGCTACTTCCACCTCTCCAGCATCGAGGTGGAGGAAGGCCAGAGGGTCAAACGGGGCGAGGTGATCGGTCGGGTGGGCGGCACGGGCGGCTTTGCGCCTCACCTGCATTGGGAGCTGCGGGCCCACGGCGTGCCGGTCGAGCCCCACGCCGTGCTGGAGTTGCCCGCCTCCTGGCGCTGAGCCTACTGACCCTTTTGCTGTAGCTTTCTGGCGATGGCGTCGGCCAGTGCCTGGTTGCCGGTCCGGGCCCCTCCACCGGCGGGCTTGGGGGTATCCGGGGCCCCGAACTTGGGCGCGGGGGCCGCGGTCCCGCCCGTGGAGCCAGCGTCGCGGCCAGCGAACAGCCCCGCAAGTCCCCCGGTGACGGTGGACTGGGAAGAGAAGGCTGAGCGAACCGGGCCTGACAGGTCAGACGAACTGACAGACGCCTGCTTCTTCTTCTCCATGTCATCCACGACCTTGGCGGCGGCCTGGGCATCCACCTTGGGGAGCGGATTCCAGGGCAACTTTTTGGGGTCGGGCGGACCCGCGATCTGTTGGCGAACTTGAGTCACAGTGGCCGGCCGGACGAAAAGCAGGGGCGGCGGCACATGCAGGTTGCCTGGTTGGGGCGGAGGTGGTAGTGGCGCGGGCCCGCGCCCGGGCGGGCCCACGGGCGGAGCGGCAGCCATCACAGGCGGTGGACCGACGGGCGGACGCCCGCCAGTGGGCGGGGCGGCGGCCATGACGGGCGGCGGACCGACGGGTGGAGCCGCTGCCATGACCGGGGGTGCCCCTACCGGGGGGGGGCCGGGGGGACGCGGAGGCTGGCCGGGCGGTCCCGGAGGAGCAGGCATTCCGGCCGGAGGCATTCCAGTTGGAGGAGCAGGACGAGGAGGCAGCCCGGGAGGGGCCGCCTGCATTCCGGGGGGACCGACCGGAGCCGGAGGCATTCCGGGTGGACCGGGGGGGCGGGGGGGCATTCCCGGAGGCCCCATGGCTGCCGGCGGAGCCTGAGGCGGCGCTCCCGGAGGCTGGGGCACGCCGGGAGGACCCATGGCCGCTGGCGGAGCCTGAGGCGGAGCGCCCGGGGGCATTCCCGGAGCTCCAGGCATCCCGGGCGGCATGGGACGCGGCGGCATGGGAGGCAAGCCCGCCTGGGCCAGCGAGGGTTGGGCCGGCGGGGCCGGGACGCCTGGAGGAGCAGACGGCGGAGGAGGAGCTGAAGGTCCTCCCCCGGCAAGTCGGGCCAACCCGGTCTGAGCTTCGGCATTGCCCGGGTCGAGCTCGAGGGCAGTTTTATAGATCTCGGCCGCCTTGGCGAGGTTCCCGCGCCGATGGTACAGCTCGCCAGCGCCGACGTAATACTTGGCGGCCTTCGGACCCTGACCCATGTCACGGTAGAGTTCGGCTACCTCGAGTCGGTGCTGTGCCTCTTCCTCGGTCGGGACGTCCATCTGCCGGCCTTTCTGCGATGTTGTGCGGCTGATATTCGCGGATTTGCCATGATCTCCCTTCGCGGTAACAATCCGTTTACACCGCGCTCGCTGTTTCGAGACTATGCTGCTCTGGCCATGATCTCCACGTTGAGTCCGGCCGACCGACAACGCTGGCTCGAGCGCCGCCAGAGCCAGGCCGATCGGTCTCCGGACGGGTCCTACGAGAGTCTCCCCGAAGGAGACCGGGTGCTGCTGCGCGAGCGGGAGTCGGGGAACACCCGAAGCCTGAGCGTGCCGCCAGAGCTGAAGCTGGAACGCACCAGCGTATCCAACGGCGGCCAGACGGTGGCCTTTACGGGCAAGGATTCGAGTGGGGCCGTCAGTTTGTTCCGGGCCCGTATCGACGGGTCCACGCAGCTCGTCGAGAACCGTTTTGCCCTTTACGGAATCGACCTCTCTCCCACCGGTCAGGCGCTGGCCTACATCTCACTCGATGAGGTGAAGCTCAACGACGGCCAGCAGAACCGCACCCTGGCCAAGCTCCCCAGCCAGCTCGACGAAGTCCACTACCTCGAAGACGGCCGCATGCTGGTGCAGGGCCACACCAGCTGCTGGAGCAACGGTCGGGTGGCCACATTCTGGGTGCTGGACGAGGCCGGGAAGAGCCAGTTCCTGGACGACCCGAAGCTGGCCGAGGAGCTCTCCCCCGGAGTCATCGAGTCGCTGGACGAGGGCTACCAGAACGCCTTTCCGATGGCCGACGCCAGCCAGCGCAAGACCCTGATGGATCAGTTCGGCTACCACACCCCCACCTATCGGATCACGTCGCCCTCGAGGGAGCGTATGGTCTTCTCGGTCAAATCGAGACTGTCGTCGAGCAATCGTGAAGGCATCTACCTGGTCCAGGGCGGCCAGGGCGAGGCCCGTCGAATCCGGCAGGGCGAAGGGGTCGATCTGATCGAGGGCCGTGAGCTCGCCTCGGTCAAATGGCGCAAGGACGGGAGCGAAGCCGCACTGACCCTGAGCAGAGGGTCGGGGGATGCCTTTGCCTGTGTGGTCGGCGAGCGACCCGATGAGGCTGTGGTCCTCCCCTACCGTTTAGAGCCGAGCGAGCTCTTGTGGTCGGGCAGCGGTCGTTTTCTGGCCGCCCAGGCGGTGGTGGACGATCTGACCACGATCTTCTGCTTTGACACCGAAAAGCGTGCCTTCTTCCCGGTCGTTACCGGATACCGGTTGGAAGGTTGGAAGGGCGACAAATTGCTCGCCCGCCGGGGCGAGGAAGAACCGCTCGAGCTCGAGCCAAACACGGTGGACCCTCGCTTTGCCCCGGGCCAGATCTTTGGCAGCCCCCTTCCCGAGAAGGGGATCGACCCGGGCGTGCGCGTGGAGCCGGACCACGTAGTCGTGGGCGGTGTGCGCGTGCCTCGGAAAACTTAGACCTCGAGCCCGGTTCCCTTCACGAAGGTACGCGCCTTCTGCTCCAGGCTCTGGCGCTGGAAGGCTTCCCACTCGCGTTTTTCCTTGACTTTGGTCTCGAGCACGTCGCGGAACTCGCGAAACGGCCGATGGCTCGTCATGGCCCGCTTGAGATTCTCCTTGAGCTTGGGATCGTGCACCTGGGCGATGAAGCGCTCCATGTCGGCGTGATTCTCGCGCGGGCTCGCCTTGGGCACCTGGATGTACTTGCCCTTGTCGGTAGCCAGGGCTTTCTTGATCTGCTCGAGCTGAGCCTTGTTCTCCAGATCGATCTTGATGATCTTGCCGGTAGCCCGCTCGATGAGATACTGGTTGGCCGGCTCATGGTCGCCCAGGATCTGAATCAGCGCTTTGAGATCGACTTTAGGCATCTTTCACCTCACCATGGGAACAACATAAGAGCCACGGCCCGGGTCCAGTAAGCGATGGCCTGGTCGACCTTGCCGCGCTGGTAGAAGAGCGTGCCCAGATTATGGTAGACGTGCCAGAACTTGGGATTGAGCTGGACCACCTTGTCCCATTCCAGGATGCACAGCTCGATCTTGCCCTGCTCGAGATAAGCCTCGCCCAGGTTGTAGTAAGACTGCCAGTGATGAGGGTTGATCTGGGTCACCCGCTGCCACTCCATCACCGCCGCGTCCACCTGGCTGCGGTGGAAAAAGTAGGTGTTGGCCAGGTTCCAGTGGGCCGGCCAGTGCTCGTCCTTGAACTGGATGGTCTTTTGCCACTGGCTGATGGCTTCGTCGAACATCGACTGGGCGTAGTAGGCGTTCCCCAGGTTGTTGTGGGCCTGCCAGAAGCCGTATTTGGCGCGAGTGGCCTTCTCCCACTCGCGCACGGCCAGGTCGACATTCCCCTTCTCGTAATGCATGTTGCCCATGTTGTAGTGAGCCTGGGCGAATTCTGGGTTGACCTCGACCGACTTCTTCCAGCACTCGATGGCTCCGTCGGTATCTCCCTGCTCCATCTTGAGAGAACCCAGGTTGTAGAGGGCCACCGCGAACTGGGGATCCAGCTCGAGAGCCCGCGACCAGTGGTCCTTGGCTTCGTTCTTCAGGCCCTTCTTGTAATAAGCGTTGCCCAGGTTGTAAAGCACCTCGGCGAACTGAGGGTTCAAGATGAGGGCTTTCTGCCACTCCTCGATGGCCGAGTCGAGCTTGCCCTTCTTGTAGAACCCGTTCCCCAGGTTGTAGTAAGCGGGGGCAAACTTGGGGTTGAGCACGGTGACCTTGCGGTACTCCTCGATGGAGTTATCCAGCGCGCCCTGACGATAGAAGGCCGAGCCCAGGTTGTAGTGAGCCACGAAGTTATTGGGGTTGAGGTCGACCGCCTTGCCGTACTCGACGATGGCGTCGGGCAGTCGTCCCAGGCCGTCCAGGGCCGTGCCCAGGTTGTTGTGGGTGAGGGCGTTGTAGGGGTCGAGGTTGGTGGCCTTTTGCCACTCCATGATGGCCAGATCGAGCTTGCCCTGCTTGTAGTAGTTGTTGCCCAGAATGTTGTGCAGAGCCGCCTGCGAGGGGCTGATCTGGGTCTTGTAGAGGTCTTCCTGCACTTCCTCCACCTTCAGTCCCTCGATCAGGTCACCCACGTTCTGAAAGCGCTCGGAAGGGTCCTTGCGCATGCACTTGAGAATGGCTTCCTCGATCTTCTCAGGAATCAGGCGGTTGATGGTGATGGGACGCGGAGGATCGGCGGTGAGGTGGAGCTGGATCACGGCCGGCAGGTTGTCGGCACGGAAGGGCACCTGTCCGGTCAACATCTCGAAGAGCAGAACACCCAGCGAGTAGATGTCAGCCCGCCGGTCCACCTTCTCGCCGCGAGCCTGCTCAGGCGAGAAGTAGAAACAAGATCCGAGCACCTGGCCGGGTTGGGTCAGGGTCTGGGATGCTCCCACCCAGGCGATGCCGAAGTCGGCCACCTTCACTTTGCGGTCTTCGGTGACCATGATGTTACCGGGCTTGACGTCGCGGTGCACGATGCCGTGCTGGTGGGCGTAGTCGAGAGCCTGGGCCATGGGCACGAAGACCTCCAGGGCCTCCTGCACCCCCATGGGTCCGCGCCGCTCGCGCAGAATGACATCCAGGGAGGAGCCGTTGATGAACTCCATCACCAGGTAGTAGATACCGTCCTGCTCGTTGATGTCGTAGATGCCGATGATGTTCGGGTGGTTGAGACGGGCCGCGGCCTGAGCCTCGCGGATGAAGCGCTCCTTCGAATCAGGGTTCCCCACCAGCTGCTGCGACAGGATCTTGATGGCCACGTGCCGGTTCAGAAGGGGGTCATGGCCTTTGTAAACCACGCCCATGCCGCCGCGCCCGAGCTCTTGCATGATGTGATAGCGACCAATGGTTGCGGAAACGCTCATCGAGCCTGAAGCCTTCTACGGGAGCTCAGGCTCGCCCTGTCGTGGTCAACGACCAAACGGATTGCTGTTCTTGGGGGCGTCCACGGGCAGGGTGGCGGCCGCCAGGACGCCACCGGCCATGCCGAAAAGGTGGCTCTCCCAGGAAAGGGCTTCGTTACCCGGGACCACGCCGGCCAGGCTCCCGGCAAAGAGGGCGGTGCTCAAAACGCTGAGAACAATGGGTAGAGGGCGGCGGTCGAACAGACCCCGGGCCATCAGGAATCCAATGTAACCGTAGACCACGCCGCTGGCTCCGAGATGAACCGCGGTGCGGCCGGCGGCCCAGGTTCCGAGGCCGGCGGCCAATCCCGACATGATGGTCACGTCGCGGAACTTCTTGGGCCCGTGCAGGGCAACCAGCGAGCCGGCCGTCAAAACCCCTAGCGAGTTCGAGATCAGGTGCTCCCAGTTGCCGTGCAGGAAGGGAGCCAGGGGGACGCCCACCAGGCCGGGGATCGAGCGGGGTACGATGCCGAAGTTGTCGAGCGCGCCGCCGAGCACTGTGTCAAGTGCCTCGCTGCCCCAGCAGGCCGCCAAAAAGCCGATCGGGCTGCCAACCGCAGCCGCGGCCAGGCCCAGACCAGTCTTCTCGCCCTGCTGTCTGACGCCGGACAGGGAAACGATCTCGCGGGTCCTGGTCAGGTCGGCCACGGAATCCCGATCTGAGGCGACCTCATCGGGTGATTTCTCAGCGCGACTGGCTTTCGTTGGGCGTAAAGTTGTTGCGAGGACAGGGGCGACGACCATTGAGCAATCTCCTTCTCAGGATCACTCATAGGATACAGGCCGGAAAATCCTCTGAACGGTCAGCGCTTGTAGAACGGGGTGTGATTGCCCAAGCGCAGGCCGGGGCACTCGCTCTTGAGGCGCGCGAGCATGGCCGGCACTCCCAGCACCCGCCCGCCCGGGCGAGGCACCCATTCTGCGTAGAGGTCCGGGTCGATGTTGAGGTTGCGAAGCTGGATCATGGTCACGCCCTGCTCGTGCACGAAGCGCACCAGAGCCTCCACCTCCTCCTCGGCATCGTTCCAGCCCGGCATGACCAGGTAGTTCAGGCACACCTGCAGGCCGTTGTCGGCGGCCATACGCACCCCGGCCGTGACATCGGCGAACGAGTAATTGCGAGGCTGGTAATAGGTCGTGTACTGCTCTTCGAGCACGCTGTTGAGCGAGACCCGGATGGAATCAAGCCCGGCGGCGATGACCATCTTGAGGCCCGCCGGGCGCGAGCCGTTGGTGTTGAGATGGATGCAGCCCTGGTCGGTCTGCTCTCGCATGGCCTGGATCGAGCGGGCGATCAACTCGGCCCGCAGCAAGGGTTCGCCCTCGCAGCCCTGCCCGAACGAGTAAATAGCCTCGGGAGTCTTCAGGTGCTCGAGCCCGACCTCGACGATCTCCTCGAGCGTGGGCACGAAATCGAAGCGCTGCTGGGGGGAGGCCGGCATATCCTCGGGCTGGAGCGAGATGCAGCCCCGACAGACGGCGTTGCAGGCGGGGGAAACCGGCACCGCGCCCTCCCAGCGGTTGTAGAAGACATTCTGGGCGTTGTAGCATCCGTACTCGGTGGCGCAGATGGCCAGCTGGCGCAAGACCCGGTTCTCGGGCGATGCTTTGAGGCGCCGCGAGATGCGCGTTTTGAGGTCCTTGCCATGGTAGTGAGATGGCTCCCAGCGCGGGTTGGTGTCGGTTTGCAGGGCAGCGGCGTAGAGCTTGCCACGTCGAAACACGACCGCGGCATAGCCGAACAGGGGCAGGTGGGGAGCAGCTTGCTCTCGCCGGTAGGCAGGCAGCAGCGTGCGGATGTAGCCCGAAGGCAAGGAACAGGCAAGCACCAGAGCGTCCTTGACTGGATGCGGCTCACCCGAGGCCCCCCGGGGCCAACCCACCGCCTGGCGGCCCGGCAGATACATGACCGAGCTGTGGGGAGGAAGAGCGATCAGCTCGTCCGGGTGCGGGGCCCGTATCTCGGTGCCGGTTCGGGCTGCGGCGACCCAGGCCGGCTCCTCCCAGAAGGAGCCGTCCGGGGCCGAAGCAGCCAGGACGTAGCCCGAGAAATTGTCGACCGCTGAATCTCCTCGGGCCCGTCCCGGATTGGCAGCTCGCCGCCGGGGTTTACTGCCCGCGGGCGTGGGAGACCTCGCGGCCCAGCGTGTTCAGGAAGTCCTCGTTGGTCTTGGTGCGGCGCATCCGCTCGATCACCGCCTCGGTCGGATCCTGGCCGTCGCCGAGCAGGTCGAGAGCCCGGCGCATCAGCCAGATCTTCTTCAGCTCCTCCTCGCCGAGCAAGAGCTCTTCGTGGCGAGTTCCCGACTTCTTGATGTCGATGGCCGGGAAGATGCGACGCTCGGCCAACCGCCGACTGAGGTCGAGCTCCATGTTGCCGGTGCCCTTGAACTCCTCGAAGATCACTTCGTCCATCTTCGAACCGGTGTCGATCAGGGCGGTGGCGATGATGGTCAGGCTGCCCCCATTCTCGATGTTTCGAGCGGCCCCGAAGAAGCGCTTGGGCATCCGCAGGGCGGCGGTGTCCAGGCCGCCGGTGAGCGTGCGTCCCGAGGGCGGGGTGATGTTGTTGTAGGCGCGACCCATGCGGGTCAGCGAGTCCAACAAGATCACCACGTCCTTGCCCATCTCGACCATGCGCATGGCTTTGGCAAGCACCAGCTCGGAAACGTGGGCATGCTGCTCCGGCGGCTCGTCGAAGGTGGACGAGATCACCTCGCCGGTGATGGAGCGCTCGAAATCGGTAACCTCCTCGGGACGCTCGTCCACGAGCAGGGCCATCAACACGGTCTCTGGGTAGTTGTTGATGATGCCGTTGGCGATCTTCTTGAGCAAGATGGTCTTGCCGGCTTTGGGAGGTGCGACGATCATGCCGCGCTGGCCCTTGCCGATGGGACAGAACAGATCGATCAAGCGCGGCGAGAGGTCGCCATCAGGCGACTCCATCGTGTAGCGCTCGTTAGGGAAGATGGGGGTGAGCTGGTCGAAGTGCGGCCGGCGCCGCGCCTGCTCGGGGTCCATCCCGTTGACGGTCGAGACCTTCAGCAGGCCGAAATACTTCTCGCCATTCTTGGGAGGTCGCACCTGGCCCAGGACCATGTCGCCCATGCGCAGGCTGAACCGGCGTACCTGCGAGATGGAAACGTAGATATCCGACGGTCCGGGAAGATAGCTGCGGCCACGCAAGAAGCCATAGCCTTCGGGCAAGATCTCCAGGACGCCGCTGGCATACAGGTTGCCGAGCCGCTCGCGCGGTTCTCCCCGACCTTCGAACTCGCCTGAAACCTCGCCGCGATCCCACTCGCGCTCCTGGCCCCATTCGCCTTCCTCGAGCTCCCAGTCTTCCCCGCTCTGCTCCGGAGCGCGGTGACGCGGCTCCTCGTCGCGGGGGCGATTGTCCCGGTCGCGGCCACCCCGCCCCCGATCGCGGCCCCGGCCGCCTCGCTCGCGCTCTTCAGGCTCGCGGGCCTGGTGCTCGCGGGCTTCCTCGCGCATCTCATCGCGTACTTCGAACTGATCTCGCTCGCGTCCGCGACCGGCCTGATGACGTCCGCCTCGGCCCTCGTGCTCGCGACCGGCACGCTCCCGGCCTTCTGGCTCGCGTCCCGCGCGGTCCCGGCCATCGGGTTCGCGAACCTCGTGCTCACGTCCAGTGCGGTCGCGTCCCTCGAACTCACGCCCACCTCGGTCGCGGCCCTCTGGCTCACGTCCACCATGTTCTCGAACCTCGTGCTCTCGTCCAGCGCGGTCGCGGCCCTCATGCCCACGCCCACCGCGGTCGCGGCCACGGCCCTCGTGCTCGCGGCCACCTCGCTCACGGCCCTCCTGCTCGCGGCCACCGCGGTCACGGCCCTCCTGCTCGCGGCCACCTCGGTCACGGCCCTCCTGCTCACGGCCACCACGGTCACGGCCCTCAGCTGCTCGCGGCTCACGGGCTTCACCCTCACGAGCTTCACCCTCGACCCGATACTCATCGCGTCGGAAGCGATCGCGTGGGTGCCTGCGGGGCTCGCGCTGGCCACTCTCATCCGGCCGGGCTGGAGCCGGCTCGACCTCGGCCTGGCCCTCGTCGCGGCGATAACGGCCGGGCCTCGGACGCGGGACGTAAACGTCATCCTCAGACTCAGCCACCATTTCGGGCGGCTCCTCGGCCACCGCCACGGCCACCGACGCCTCGGCCATCTCCTGGCCGCCTTCCGGGGCACCGAGCTTCTCGAGGATCTTGTCCACGAGCTCGTCCTTCTTCAGTTTCTGGTGTCCCGACAGTCCAATCTCCTTGGACAGGTCGAGCAACTCGGTGCGAGTTTTGCGCCGAAGCTCGGCGCCGGTGAATCGATCCATTGTACACCCCTTCTTGGGTAGCTTGTCTTTTTGGCCCTCGTGGGCCGAGTTTCTATCCTGCGCTGGCCGTCAATCGGCCAGACGACAACGCTTGAGCTGCCAAAGACTGGCCCCGAACGCGAGCAGCGTCGAAACGGCCAGTATCAACAGAGGCCTGCTCACCTCCCTGAAGCCCGCTCCCCCCAGAATGGACTGGCTGAGAGCTGACTGCAGGTAGTAAGTGGGCATCCAGCGGGCTGCCTGGAACATTACCTGGCTCACGTCGGCCAGTGCGACCGGCACGAACAAAACCAGATACAGACCCGACAGCACCGCATTCGCGGTGGCCTGGCTCTGGACGCTTAAACCGACCAGCGTACCAAGCCCGGCGAAGGCCAGGCAGCCCAGTGCGATGAGGGCCAGCTCGGCCAACCAGGAGCCAGTAAAGCCCTGATTGAGAGCCAGCACCAGGACCGAGGCCAGAGCTGCCAGGAAGAAGCCAGACAGGATCTTTCCCGCCAGCACTTCCCACAGCTCCACTGGAGCCGCAAGTATCGCCGAAAGTGTCTTTTTCTCCTTCTCCTCCACCAGGGTTGAGGCGGTCACCATCAACGCTCCCAGCGTCGTGAAGACCACCCAGATGGGCAGAAGCGTTTTCCGGGGAGCCCCGGTAAACTCACGCACCTTGTCCACTCGGATGTCAGCGGGGATCTCCTGGCCAGACTGCTCGCGCAGAGCGGACCGAATAGCCTCGCGTATCACCGCAACCTGACCGCGGTAGCTTTCGTCTACCGCAAGATCAAGCCGAGGGAACAAATCTTGCTCGAGGAAGCCGTCGAAACCGGCGGGCACCCCCAGCAAAGCTGGAGAGCGACCCCGCTCGACCAGCTCGCGCCCCTGGCTCCAACTGGAAACTCTCTCAATTCTTATCAACTCGGAGGCTTCCAGAACCCTCACCAGGCCGCTCGACCCGGGGTCGTAGACCACCAGGAGAGGCCGGCGGATGTCGGCCGCTCCCAGCGACCGGGCCATCAAGACCGACAGCACAATCGGACCGAGCAGCATCACCAGGAGAGTCTGGCTGCGAGCAGCATCCTCCAGGTCTTTACCGAACAGGGCGATTATCGCGCGTAGACTGGCCAAAACGGCTCAGGGCTTCGGCTCGCTCGCCTCGTCGGGGGACGGTGCGACCTCCTTTTCGCTCGCCGGGCCAGTGCCCGAGGTGACCTCGGTTTCGATCACCTCGACACCCGCCGGGTCGAGTATCTCCCGAGCACTCGCTTTCTGGTCCTCACTCAGTCCCTTCAAGTCGAGTCGCTCATAGCTCATGATCTGGGTTTTGAAATTCTCCCGCACCAGAAACTGAATCCCATCCGAAGAAAGCAGCTTGGCAGCGGCCTTCTCGGCCTGAGCCTTCTTGGGATAGATGGCTCCGTAGGTCAAAACCGTGCCCCCCGGCTTGTAATCAAACTTGTGCTTTTGCAGCTTGAGGGTCTTGGCCAGTGGCTCGAGGCTAGACGGGTCGTCCGACTCCAAGACCAGCTTGTAGCCTTTGAGAACCCGCTTCTCGCCCTTCTCGCGCTGAATGGGAACCTCACCCAGTCCGGCCTCCTCCAAAGCTTTCTTGAGCTTGGTGGCCTGGTCGCGCTTTTCAACCTTGACAACAAGGTCGAACTTCTTTGGCTCGGGAGCTTTGGAGAAGATGCCCTTGGCATAAGCGATCAGGGCTCCGTCCACGACGAGGCCAACAAGAACAAGTGCAATCAGGGCTCTGCGGATGGTAGACACGGCGATCCTCGCTGGAAAGCGCCTTCAGTTTAGGCGATGATACGGGGGCTGTCAATCGGAACCAGTCTGGCTGGTTGACCGTGATTCAACGCCGAAGCGTCAGATCCTCGACGAGGCGGGCTCTTCGACGGTTTCATGGAGTCTCCTTCCGGTCAGCCGAAGGAACACTTCTTCCAGCGTTCCCCCCTGGCGAAGCGCGTCCGGATGGTCGCAAACCAGCAAATGACCTCGATCCAGGATGGCCACTCGGGTGCACAGCTCCTGGGCCTCCTCCATGGAGTGGGTGGTGAGGAAGACGGTTTTGCCCGAGGCACTGAGGTCGCGCACCCGCTCGCGCACGTCCCGAGCAGCCCGCGGGTCGAGCCCGGCGGTGGGCTCATCCAGAAAGAGCAGCTCCGGATCGCCAACCAGGGCTCTAGCCAGTGCCAGTCGCTGACGCATTCCTCGCGACAGCCGGGATACCACCTCCCGTCTTCTCTCCCAGAGCCCGAAGGAGCGCAAGATCTCTTCGCAGCGGCCGGAGCCGACCCCGTGGAGTCGGGCAAAGAAGGCCAGGTTGCTGGCCACGCTGAGCCGATCGTAATGACCCGCATCTTCAGAAGACAGGCCGATGCGTCGTCGAAGCTCGCGCCCTCGCGCGGCCGGATCGAGACCCAGAACACTTACGCTGCCAGCCGAAGCCTTCAGTTGGCCGGTCAGAATCCGGATGGTCGTGGTCTTGCCGGCCCCGTTGGGGCCCAGAAATCCGAAGACCTCCCCCAGGTTGACCTCGAAGGTGACATCGGACAGCGCCTCGCGGGCTCCGAAGCGACGCGTCAGGCCCTGGACCGAGATGGCTACATGTAGCCCCATTCTTCTTCAAGTCGGCGACGGGCGGCGCGATTTTCCCGCATCGCCTCGTTGATCATCTCGTTGCCTTCCCAGATCACGCTCAATCCCTGATCGATCAGGTGCGCGTCTCCTGACTCGGAGAAGTGGTAGAGCGCTTCCAGGCCTTCCTCGAACTTCTCCACTCCGGTCATGCCCAGATTGACTTCCTCATTGCCGTAATCGTAATAGCCTGTCTCGCGCACGTAGCTAACGATGCCCTCTTTGTGCTTTTCGAGAAACTCGAACAGGTTCTTGATGAACTCGCCAAATTCGGCCGCCGTCCACTGACCGGAGCGGGCCTTCTCGGCCGCGTCGCGGATCTGCTCGAATCGGCCGGTGATATGGCCCGTGCCACTGGAAACGGAAGTGGCGTCGATCTTGGGCAAACGGGCATTGCACTGGACGCAAAATCCAGTGCCAGGCTCATTGGCGTGACCACAACTCAGACAGACGATCATCGGCTAGACAGCTTCGAGCGATTGCCTTTCAACAAGTCCCCCTTCGACTCCCTTCCCCTTCATCCGGTTGCCAGACGCCCCCCTTCCAGGTAGTACACCTGTTCGGCGTAGGCAGCTACGGCCGGGTCGTGCGTCACCAGCACGACCGTGACCTTCTGGGTATCGTTTATCGACTTGAGCACCTGCATCACCTCTTTGGTGGCGCGCCCATCCAGGTTGCCAGAGGGCTCGTCTGCCAGAATCAAGCGAGGGAGATTGGCCAGTGCCCGGGCGATGGCCACCCGCTGCTGCTGACCACCGGACAGGCTGTTCACAGGCTGATTGGCCCTCTGATCCAGACCCACCGCCTTGAGCAGCATGACGGCCCGCTCGTCGCGCTCGCTGCGCCGCAAGGAAGCCAGTTGCATGGGCAGGATCACGTTCTCGAAGACGGTCAGGGTGGGCAACAGGTTGTAGTTCTGAAAGACGAAGCCGATATGGCGCAAACGAATGCGCTCGCGGGTCGCCTCGTTAGCATTGGCGACATCGCGATCCTCCAAGATCACCTGGCCGAAGGTGGGGTTGTCCAGGCAACCGATCAAATTCAGCAGGGTGGTCTTGCCCGAGCCCGAGGGGCCCATCAACGACACGAAGGCCCCCGAGGGAATATGCAGCGTCACGTTCTCGAGCACCTTCACCGGACCGGCCGGGGACTCGTAATACTTGTGGACTGCGTTGAGACGGACGTGCATTCAGTCCCAGCGCAATCCATCAACGATCTTGAGCCGCCAGACCAGCACCGCCGGAATGGCCGCTCCCACCAGTCCAACAAAGCAAGAAAGGAGCAGAGCCTCCCCGACCAGGACCAGGGTTACCTGGGCCAGCGGGAAGGTCAGCTTGAACAACACCAGCACGGCCCGGTCGAGCAGATAAGATGCCAGCCAGCCGAAAAAGATCCCCAGCATGCCCCCGGCCAGGCTCAAGAGAACCGATTCGGCCATGATCATCAGCACCACCACAGTGCGGCTCGCTCCGATGGCGCGCAGGGTAGCAAACTCCCGCAGCCGCTCATAGGTGGACATCAACATCGTGTTCATGGCGGCGGTGATGGCGATCAGAACCCCGATGGCGGCGATGCAGAATTGCAGCAACCAGACGTACTTGATGTAGTCGCTGGCCACCCCCATGTACTGGGCTTTGGTGAGGGCGTGGGCGCCCGGGATCCCCAGCTCGTTGATTCGTCGGGCCACCTCGGGGGCCGAGTAGGGGTCGCGCAGCTTGATCCAGACTTCCTGCACCCCCCTGGCATTGGTTTCTTGAATGGCCGTCTCCAGGGGCATGTACACGAAGTAGTCCTGAAAGCTGCCCAGACCCGAGCGCACCAGCCCGGAGACGACGTAGCGGTTCTGGCCGTTCTGCAGGGAGGACCCCTGAGCCAGCCCCTCGTTGACCGCCAGCCCTTCTCCCAGCATCACGCGCCCGGGTCCCAGGGGCTCGCCCAGAAAGGTGAGCCCGGGGAAGAAGACACCCATCTGGCCCGGATCAAGCGCGATGACCGGCATGACCGCCGTGCGGCCGGTCCAGGCCTGGCGGATCACCCCACCGACTGTGTCCACTTGCTCGAACTTCTTGATCTCGTCCAGCCAGGTCAGGGCGATGGTATCGCTGGAGAGCCCCAGTGTCCCCACCGGTCCGGTCGGCAGCGGCACGGCCGAGTGGGGCAGCACATAGACCTGCACGTCGCGCCCGTCCAATTCGTTGACCACCCGGCGATACAGCCCCTCGGCCAGGGAAAGCAAGGCCACGAAAGATCCCACCGCAAGCAGAACGCCGATCAGGGTCAGCAGGCTGCGCTCGCGGTTGCGAACCACGTTCCGAAAGGCCAGGCTGAGAACGATCATGCGGGCCTCCGGCTAACCCAGGGACTGCCCGAGTGACAGAACCGCCAGGGCCGTTCGACCGCCCGGCGGATGCCGACGCGTGGCCCGCTGCTTACCGCGGTCTGAGTCAGGCTGGCGCGCAGCCAGTTCAGCATACAGGTGCCGTTGTGGGTGAGATCGATCGCCAGCGCCTGGCATAAGCGGCCCGGCCCACTGGCCAGCAAACGTGGCTGAGAGCGACCCCGCCGAGTGACCATGGACTCCACCCCCAGACGGGGCTCCAGGGCTCGCAGGAGCACGGCCCCGGCCCGCCCGGGCGGATGGGCCACCACGTTCAAACAGAAGTGATTGCCGTAGATAAAATAGACGTACGCCCGGCCTGGCTCTTCGAACATGGCCTGATTGCGGCGAGTGGGACCTCGAAAGGCATGCGAGGCCGGATCGTCGCTGTCGGTATAGGCCTCGGTTTCGACCAGTGGGCCGCCCACACCCTGGTGGAGCAACCAGACCCCTACCAGGTCACGGGCCACCTCCACCGTCTCGCGCTCAAAGAATGAGCGGCTCAGGGCAGTCAGCGGAGGGGGCTCAGGCTCCACGCCAGGCGCCTTCCTTCTGGGCCAGGTAGCACTTGAGATCGGCCAGGCTGAGGGTGTTGAGCACGTTCTCCGCAGTGGCCCAGGCTCGCCGGGCCACACCCACGCCCAGAGCCAGGTAATCGAGGTGCTCGCAGGAGTGAGCGTCGGCCCCGATGGCCAGCATGGCGCCCAACTCGCGGGCACGACGGGCCTGGATGTCGCGCAGGTCGAGCCGGTTGGGGTAGCCGTTGATCTCCAGGGCGGTACGGGAGCGAGCGGCCGTCTTGTAGATCTCTTCCCAGTCCATGTCGTAGCCGGGTCGGCGGCCGAGCAGGCGGCCGCTGGGGTGGCCCAGGATGTCGACGTGAGGGTTTTGAATGGCTTTGAGTACCCGGGCGGTCATCTCGTCCTTCCCCATCTGCAGGTGGGAGTGCACCGAAGCAACCACCACATCGAGCTGAGCGAGGATCTCGTCGGAGTAGTCGAGCTGACCGTCGGGGCGGATGTCCACCTCGCTCCCCCACAGGAGGGTCACTCCAAGGTTGAGGGCGTTGACCCGGTCGATCTCGACCTTCAGCTGGCGCAGTCGGTCTACGTCCAGCCCGTTGGCCACTCCCACCCAGGGCGAGTGATCGGTGATGGCCAGGTACTCCAGGCCGAAGCGCACGGCGGCCCGGGCCATCTCCTCCACCGAGTGTTGCCCGTCCGACCAGGTGGTGTGGGCGTGCAGGTTGCCTTTGAGATCCTCCAGGGTCACCAGGCGAGGGAGCTGGTGCTTTTCGGCCAGCTCGATCTCGTTGAACCCCTCCCTGAGCTCAGGTGGGATCAGGTCCAGGCCCAGCTTGCGGTAAATCTCCTCTTCGGTGCGAGAGGCGAGGTTCTGACCCGACTCGTCAAAGAGTCCGTACTCGTTGAGCTTCCACTTGTTCTTCTCAGCCCGTACCCGCAGGCTGACGTTGTGGTCCTTGGAGCCGGTGAAATACTGCATGGCCGCCCCGAAGGACTCGGCCGGAACCACGCGCAGGTCGACCTGCAGGTTCTTGGAGTAAAGCAGCGAGGATTTGGTCTCTCCCCGAGCCAGGATGCGATCGGGCGATACCAGCGAGCAAAAGGTCTCCATGATCGGACCGGAGTCAGCGGCCACGCAGACCAGGTCCAGGTCTCCCACCGTTTCCTTGCCGCGTCGGGCCGAACCGGCCACCTCGAGGCGCTCCACTCCGGGCACTTGACTTAGAGTCTCGATCAGGGTCGCCACGATGGCTCGGGCGCGTGGCAAGGGCATGCGTTCTTCGCCCTGGCTTGCCCGCAGACGCTTGAGCCCTTCAGCCAGGTTGGCCTCGGTCTTAGCTCCGAAACCCTTCAGATCGCGCAGGGCCCCTTCCTGAATGGCACGCTCCAGGTCGGCCAGGCTACCGACCCCCAGCTCGTGATAGAGAACGGCGGCCTTCTTGGGGCCCAGGCCAGGAACAGTGATCAGCTCCAGAATCTGGCCGGGAAACTCGGCCCGCAACTCCTCGTGCAGAGTCATCTTGCCGCTTTGCAGCATTTCACCGATCTTCTCGGCAATAGCCTTACCGATGCCCGGAATCTCAGTCAGCCCACCCTCTTCGGCCAGGCTTGCCAGCGGACGATCCAGGCTCTGGATGGTGCGAGCGGCCCGCTGGTAGGCTTTGATCTTGAAAGGGTTCTCCCCCTTGAGCTCGAGGAAGTCGGCGATCTCTTCGAAGGTGCGGGCCACCGCGTGATTGTCGACCATAGGGGGTGAAGGTTCGCAGATGAGGAGGGGGATCCTTTACAGGCCCGTCAGCAGGCCACCTGATTGCGCCCGTTCCTCTTGGCTTTGTAGAGAGCCTTGTCGGCTGCCTTCACGACCCGCTCGGGAGTGGGCAGTTTGTCGTTCCTCTGGGCCACCCCGATGCTGATGGTCACGCTGACCTTCTGACCCGAGCTTCGGCGAGGCTTGAGGTTGCGAGGCTTCTTCTTGGGTCGGTCGGCCCCCCGCAAGACCATCGGGGTGCCCTCGATCATCTGCCGCAAGTCCTCGAGCGGCTCCCAGGCCTCGTCCAAAGTGCGACCCGGAAAAACCATGGTGAACTCCTCGCCACCGTAACGGAAGGCGCGGGCGCCTCCGGACGCCCTGCGCATGCGGGATGCGACAAGTCGCAGCACCTGGTCGCCTACGTCGTGACCGTAGCGATCATTGAAGGACTTGAAATGGTCCACGTCCAGCATGGCGATGGCGTAAGTGCCGCGCAGTCGCGACAGCTCTTCCTGGAGGGCCCGGCGGCCGGGCAACTCGGTCAACTCATCCAGATAGGCCAGTCGGTAACTGTGCTGGATCAGGGCCAGCAAAACGGACAGGGCGCTGGCTGCGATCAGAAGCTCTGGACTGGCCGGCGACTGGAGTGCCAGCAGAGCGCCGGCGGCCACCACCAGTTGGGAAGCCTCCAGGGCCCCCCCGGTGCGAACGGCCGTCCACAGGAGGCTGCCCAGGGCCAGCAAGGCCAGCACCATCGGCATGGGCTCGACCACCAGGACTTCCCAACGTCTCAGGATTCCGTCTTGAAGAGGTCCCGAGAGCCAGTGCAGGGTCGTGGCCTGCAAGGCCAGGGCCAGCACCCAGGTCAACTCGGCCTGAGCCCACAACGTCAACAAAAAGAGGTTGAGCGGGACCAACACCGCCAGCAGCGACTGGGGCAAGCCCCAGCGAGGCAGCACGGCCAGACTGACCAGCAAGGAGAGAGCCAGACCCGGACGGTGGAAGCGCAGGGCCAGCAGGCCCGCGCAGGCGACCAGCAGCCAGGGAGCACGC
>CAZWUN010000003.1:0-25712 GCA_964637145.1 uncultured Burkholderiales bacterium | reverse complement strand
GAGCCAGGAACGCTGAGCGGAAAGCAACTGGTCGAGCCAGGGAGAGATTGCCAGAGCCAACAGCAAGGGAGCCCCTGCCAGGCTCAGGGCTCGAAGAAACTTCTGCAGTTTCGGGCGCATCCTTGACCGGAATTCAACACGACCACCAGGGCACCCTCTGTACAAAAAGAGCAGCCGGCCTGATCGGGCCGGCTGACTCTGGCAGCTCTTATCGTCGCTAATTTAGTTAGCGGCCGGCAGCCGGATTCTTATCGCGCATGTGGTAAGGGTCGATCTTCAGGGTCACCGAGTGGCCGTCCGAGAAGACCTTGTAATTTGGCCAGGCAACCACATCAACGAAGACCCGCACCGTGCCGCCGAGAGGGCGAACCCGAACGTTGGCCACCAGACCCTCGTCCACCGAGAGCTTGGACATCGGCTCTTTGCCGGCGACCAGATGGGCCGGAGAGACATCCACCACGATGTTGCGGTAGTCATCGGCGCCTGGGGGCCGATGGTAAACCCGATAACTGATGGGGCCGTTGGCCTGGACCTTGACGTAGACGTGCTTGGCGCCCTTGGCCACGGTCACGTTGGTCACGGCCGCAGCGTGCGCGACCCGAAGGCCGACCCAGCTCGCCAGCCCGATTGCCAGGAGCAGGGTCAGAAATGCCCGACTCCGGCCTTGAAAGATTCGCGTCATGAACTTCTCCTTTCGTTTCCGGCGACATTGGGATGGCCTTCAAGCTTCTCCCAAAACACCGTGGCATTCGCAGGCCTTTCGAGCGATTCCTCCAGAGGATGAGAGGCTGACGAAGTGGAACTCCGGGGCCGAATCTTGCCGCCTGGAGCGCAAGAAATTCTTTCCAACTCGGGGGAGGCCCCTCAGAATGCAGCGAGAAGCCGAGGTTTTGCGGGCTCTGCTGGACGTGAGCCGAATCATCGCGTCCAATTATCCCATGCCGGACGTGATCAAGCGCATCACCACCAAGTTGCGCGGCATTCTCAAGGCCGATGAGTGCTCCATCATGATCCTTGACGAGAGCCAGCAACACCTGGCTTTTGTCGAGTCCTCCGGGCTGACTCGCTGGGAGCTCGACAACATTCGCTTCCGGGTGGGCGAAGGGGTGGCCGGCTGGGTGGCCAAGCACAAGAAGCCCGTGGTGATCCCTCGGCTGAGCGAAGATCCCCGTTTCATGCCGGTCAAGGAGCAGAAACGGCCGATGATCAGCATGATCTGCGTACCCCTGATCATCAAGCAGCGTTTGATCGGGGTCGTGACCCTGACCACCCGACACGAAGAGCACATCTTCTCTCAGGAAGACCTCGAGCTGACCGTGCTGCTCTCGGCCCACGTCTCTTTGATGCTCGAGAACAACCGGCTCTACGAGATCTCGGTGCTCGACGGTCTGACCAATCTCTACAACCGACGCTACATGGAGCAGCGGCTCGACAAGGAGCTGTCCTACGCCCGACGCTTTCACCATCCCCTCAGCTTCTTCATGGTCGACATCGACTGGTTCAAGAAGCTCAACGACACTTACGGCCACCAGGCGGGGGACGCGGTGCTGCGCATCGTGAGCGAGCTCTTCACCAAAGCCCTGCGCGAGTACGACATCGTAGCCCGCTACGGGGGGGAGGAGTTTGCCGTCATCTTGCCCTCCACGCCCCGCTCCAAGGCGGCCAGCATCGCCGAGCGGCTGCGGGCCTCGGTGGCCGAAGAGGACGTCTCCCACCAGCATCAACTGATCCCGGTCTCGGTCAGCGTGGGGGTGGCCACTTACCCCGAGGATGGTCAGACCAGCGAGGCCCTCATCGCCAAAGCCGACCGGGCCCTCTACCGGGCCAAGCGCAGCGGTCGCAACCGGGTTGTGCTGGCCGACGACGACTGAAAGTGAAGTGCTGAAGGTTTGCAGTAACTCGCGCCGACAGACTTGTATGGACGCGCCCCCGAAGGATAGGCAAAACCTTCAGCACGTAACGCTCAACACATTAGAACGACACGGTCAAGGCGACGAGTTCAGGCGATGGCTCGAGCCCGGCGCCGAGGCATCGCCACCGCCACCATCGCGCCATCGGAAAGCTCGAACCACTGGCTGATGCCACGCCCCGTGCGCCGATCGATCTCGAGTCGGCGGTAGCCGTGGGACGCACCCTGGTACTGGACGGCAAAAAGACGCCCTTCCGCCAGGGAAATCTCCCGCAGGCCAGGCACGAATCGGTGTTGCCACAGACGAGACCCCGTGAGGGCGCTCAGGGCGGTCAGATGGCCCGAGGTGCCGCGAGGACCAACGGCCATGGTGGAGTGGTCGCCCACCGCAAAGGCGTAGACAGTGTCGCGGTCGGCCAGTAGCGTCTCCGCCCCGAAGGCCCCCGCCATCGTCTTCCAGAGCAGCCTGCCGGTCTGTTCATCCAGTGCCACCACCCGATTGCCTTCGGCCACGAAGACCCGTCCACCGGCCTGGGTCATGGCCCGGGGCTGGGCCAGCCGAAACGACCACAACTCACGCCCAGTCTCGTCGAAGCAGCGCAGAAAATGGCGGGAGCGCAGACCGCTCTCACAGGTCAAAACGACACGATGCATCATGGTTGTTCGCCTCCCTTTCGGAAGGAGAAACAAGCTGTTGGAGGGTCAGGTTCCAGGCCATGTTACAGAACTGTAAAATGACTCAGACGAGATCGGCCACCACCCGCACGCCATTGAGCTGCAGGTGATAGAGGAAGACCAGGTGGAGCAACTCCCCGTCGTGCGGCATGGCACCCAGGCCGCGAGCCACCTCGACCGGCAGGTCGTAGGTCTGCACGGCGCTGGCCGGTACGACCACCTCCCAGGGAAGGTGCTTCACATTGGCCCACAGGCGCAGCTCGAGAGCCAGCAGGTAGAGACACAGATCGCTGCAATCGCCCATCGCGATCACGCGGGTGCGGTGGCGCGAAGTCAGATGCTCGTGCAGATCCGTACCGTGGTGGGAGCTCAGGGAGCGCTTGGGAAAGTGCTTGAAGTGCTGAACGAAGGGCAGACCAGAGATCTCGGGAACGGTTTGAGCTTGAGAGGTGCCTTCCAGGCAGTGGGGCGGAAAGGCGGCGAACTCGGGGCTGTCGGGGGGATGGCTGTCCTGAGGGAAAAGAAAGTCCCGCACTCCCAACTCGTGAGCACGGGCCAGAATGCGCGCCACGGCCGGCACGATGCCCTGGATGCGAGGGCTGGCCAGAGGGCCCTCTGAGCAGAATCCTCGAACCATGTCCACCGTGATGCAGGCCACGTGTTCCGGACCGCCCGCCTCCCCTATGAGCTTTTCCAGCTCCAGCGAGGGCCAGCTGGCCTGCAACTCCGTCAGGTAAGTCAGAAAGGGGGTGGAACGCTGGATCAGCTCTTGAACGACATCAGCCATGCCCGCCAACGGTTTTTCTCGCTTTCGAAAATCCCTGCGAAGGCAAGAAGACCCGGCCTTACGGCCGGGCCCCTCGCAACCTGGGTCACCCTCAGGGTTTACTGACCGGAAGCCACCGCTTCCGGCAGGGAGTAGTCACTCAGCGCCTCTTCCGCGATGACGCGTGAGGCGCAACGTGGAACCGCGCGGCCTCCGGAGGTTACGCAGCGGGTCACAACTTGACGGAAGGCGCCCTGACCTCTGCGCCAGACCGTGAGCTTCTCTGTAATCGTCCAACCTTTGCAGACGGGGCACAGGTCCTTGCTGCGAAGGTGGTCCATTTCACCGGGAAGAACCTCTCCCAGCCGCCAGGTCGGGTTGGGACGAACTCGAAGACTGGAAGGAATGGTGATGTAGTTGGGGTTGATGGGACTCAATGGATCACCCCCGGTGACCTCAGGTCGGGGTGACCGATCTGAGCGAACCGGACGTGATGGCTGCGTGCTAATTTCAGCACCTCCGTGGTCTTGATGCCAGTCCACGAATCGTGAACGGGCCTCCCCAATCAGATAAGACGCAGAAGGTAGGCAAAAAGTTTCCCATGAGCGAGAACTTTTTCTTGGATGGCTTGAAACTGAACGTAGAGCGCTCCGGTCCACTCGATGGGCATCCGGTGCTTTTGCTGCACGGAAATGGCGCCTCATGGAACGCCTGGGCCCTGAACCTCAACCACCTCGGACCCGAGTGGCTTGCCCTGGCGCCGGATCTCCCGGGCTTCGGTGATAGCGACGCGCCCGACCGCTTCTACTCCATTCCCGATTTCGCCCGACTGCTCTGGCAACTGGTGGAGGGAAAGCGGCCGGTCCTGGTGGGGAACTCGCTGGGCTCCTTGATCGCCTTCGAGATGGCGGCCCAGGGGGAGGCAGCCGGCCTGATGCTGGTGGCCGCCCCGGCCTGCCTTCCCGACGAGATGGATCCTCAGCTCGCCAGACTGATCACCTGGTTCGACCAGGCTGGAGTTCCCCAGATTCCCAACCTCAAGGAGTTGGGGCGGGTGACCGTGAGCGCCGATGAGCGCATCCTGGCCCTGGCCAACGCCAACATGGCCCGGGCTCGCGGCTTCTTACCCGCCCTGCCGGCCATCTGGAACTATCGCTGGGAAACGCGAACGGGCCAGATTCGCTGTCCGGTCTGCCTGGTCTGGGGCGAGCAGGACGGGCTGGTCTCGCGAAACCACCTGGAGCGCTGGCAGAGGGCGCTCCCTCAGGCCAGGACGGTAAACCTGGCCAGAGCAGCCCATGGCCCCCAGTTCGATGACCCGGAAGGCTTCAACCAGGCCCTGCTGGCCTTCCTCAGCGAGGTGCGTTCTGCAGGTCGCGCAGGTGGTTGACGATGTCCCAGATCTGAGCCGGCGTCAGTTTGGTGACGAAGGGGGGCATGGCGTTCTTGCCCACCGCGATGTAGAGGTAGAGATACCCATCGGTGAACTGGGGCTGTGAGTAAATCTGGCCGTTTCCGATCGCGGGCGGGGGAACCTGGGTCAACTCGCCCACCGGGCCCGGGCTCGTTCCGTTCGCCCCGTGGCAGAATGCACAGTTGTTCTGATAGAGAATCTTGCCCCGCTCGCCGGACTCGGGAGAGCGGGGAACCGGTCCCGTCCTGGTGGCCAGGAGCTCATTGAGCTCGACGCGGTAGCGACGGTCCACGACGTCCTCAGAGTCCTTGCCTGCGGTCAGGAACTCCGGCTTGCCCAGGGAGGCGCTGCTCATTACCAGAGCCTTGATCTGAAGCCAGGCGGGCATCTGGGTACGAAAGTCAGACAGCTTCTGGGCGTAATCGGCAGCAGTGGGATCAAGTCCACGCAAAGCCATCAGGGCGTCGGTCATGGTGTTCCGCGGATCGCCCGGGGTCAGGTTCTGGAAGACAGCCGGAGCAAGCGAGGCATCTCCCACTGGCATGACCAGACTCAGATCGGCCGGAGCCACCTCGCCCAACTCGGCGTTGGGATTGGTGTAAGGCTTGAGGGTCTCGCCCGGCTTGTTGACCACCTGCGAACGCATATTGTAGGGCCAGGTGCCGCAACCTGTGCTGACCAGACCCAGACCGATGAGTAAGAGATAGGTAACCACCGAGCGGGCTCCACGGTTCTGAAGCAGGGTGTGGGCCCGGTCGGCCGATTGGCCGTCCACCACCAGCACCACGTGCCCGTGGGCCACCGGAAGGTCCTCCTCGAGAGGCGGAACCAGCTTGCGGAAATGGCGCGTCTCCCACAAGAACATGAAGGTGGTGGTCAAGATGGCTGTGATCATGCCCATCTCGTACATCAACAGGGCGTTGATGGGCACCGCCACGATGGGGTGACCATCGGTGCGCAACTTCCAGTCGAGCTGGGTGTAAGCGATGAACGAGAAACCGAGGATGATGGCGGTGCCCCACATGATGCGCACCACGGTGCGCATGTGGAAGGGCCGCTCACGGTGGGGAGGGATGGGCGCCTCGGGCAGCGGGTAGGGCGAGCGGATCTCGATGTCCTCGGGATCGAGGTTCTCGTCGATCAGCAGGCGGTGGGCCGCCAGGGCATCTTCACAGTGTTCGAACTCAGCTGCAACTCGCATACTCTGTCACCCGTCACTCACCGGATTGGAAGTAGTTGACCTTGACGCCCGCCACCTCGCGCTCGATCTGGCGGACCCTGGTTTCGGCGACCTCCCAGAACGGGAGAATCGGGAAGATGCGGCAGAACACGCACAGTCCGCCGATCACCCAGCCGAACGAGCCCACCACGATGCTCAGCTCGGTCAAGCTGGGCGAGTAGTGAGTCGTGGCTCCGTTGAGGTGGTTGTAAATCTCCTGGCCGGGAATGAAGATCACGACGCGCTCGATATACATGCAGATGTTGACCACGATGGACAGCACGAACATCGGTAGGCGGCTGCGTCGGAAGGACTTGGAGGCCAGGCAGAAGAGCGGCATTACGAAGTTGCCCACGATCAGGAACCACCAGGCCGGAGCATAGGCCCCGAAGCCGTTGTACCACATGTAGTCCATCTTCTCGGGCTCGTGGGTGTAGTAGGCGGGCAAGAAGTCGTTCCAGAACAGGTAGGCCCAGGCCAGCCCCAGCACCAGCCAGACGCGCCCGAGCATGTCATAGTGCACCGAGGTGATGAGCTTCTGGTAGGGCTTGTAAGTCCAGTAGAGGATGGTCAGCATCGTGATCACCGCGGCCACCCCCGAGTAGAGAGCGCCCACGAAGAAGAGCGGACCGAAGACCTCCGAGTGCCACCCCGGCACCACCTCCATCGCAAAGTCCCAGCTCACAATGGTGTGGACCGAGATCACGACCGGCAGGATGACCACGCTGTAGAGTGCGGCGGCTTCCTTGACTCGCTTCCACTCCTCGGCGGTGCCGCGCCAACCCCAGCTCAGCAAGGTGTAGAGGGTGCGCATCCAGCCCTTCATACGAGGGCGGGCGATGCCCAGGTCGGGAATCATCGTCACGTAGAGGAAGAGAACCGACCCGGTCAGGTAAGTGGAGATGGCGAACACGTCCCACATCAACATACTCTTGAAGTTGGGCCACAAGAGGCGCGAGTTGGGATAGGGCAACATGTAGTAGAAGACTTCGAAGCGACCCAGGTGAATCAGCGGGAACGAGCCGGCCGCCGGCAAGGTGAAGAGGGTGATCACCTCGGCCACCCGGGTCACCACGCCCTTCCATTCCGCGCCACACAGCCGCAGAAGGGCCGAGATGAGCGCGCCAGCGTGGGCCACACCGATCCAGAAGACGAACGTGATGATGTAGTAGCCCCAGAACACGGGCAGATGCAGCCCGGTCTTTCCGAAACCCACGAAGTTCTGCTCCAGCCACTTGAAGAACGCCCAGCCGATCAGGCACAGGCTGATGGCGATGACGATGTTCGACTTCCAGCCCTGTTTGCCCACCGGCTCGAAACAGGCATCGTAGATGTCGGGCACCGACATCTCGGGTGCCACGAAGTTGTAGTTGATGTGATGCGAATGGGCTTTCTGGTGCCCACCAACAGCCTCGGTCATGCGGCCTCCACGGTGTTACAGGCGGTTCTACAAAGCATCGGGCACCCTCTGGGGTCGAAGGTAGATGACGTGCGGTTTGGTATCAAACAGCTCATCGAGCACCTTGGAAGAGCGGGATGCGTTCTCGTGCAGCACGACGTTCACCGCTGAGTGCGGGTCGTTCATGTCGCCGAAGGTGATGGCTGAAGTGGGGCAGGCCTGCGCGCAGGCCGAGCGCAACTCGCCGTCCTGCACCGGATGGCCGGCCACCTTGGCGTCGAGAAAGCTACGGCGGATGCGCTGCACGCAGAAGGTGCACTTCTCCATGACACCCTCGCTGCGCACGCTCACGTCCGGGTTGAGCATCTGCTCCATCGGGGCGTCCCACTTGGGAGTGAAGAAGTTGAAGATTCGCACGCGATAAGGGCAGTTGTTCGCACAAACACGAGTACCCACGCAGCGGTTGTAGACCTGGGCGTTGAGACCGTCGTTGGTGTGCACGGCCGCGAACACCGGGCAGACCGACTCGCACGGAGCCGTGCCACACTGCTGGCAAAGCATCGGAACGAAGGTGGCCACGACGTTGGGATAGCCATCCCCGGTGTAGGCCTCCTCCTTGATGTGCTTCTCGGTCTCCTCTTGATCGCTGGCCAGACGGCCGGTGCCGGTCTTGTGGTGAAACTCGTCTTGCCAGAAGCGATCCACTCGCATCCAGTCCATCAAACGACCCATGGCGATCTGGTCCGCGCCGATGGTTTGAATGTTGTTCTCAGCCCGGCAGGCGATCACGCAGGCCTTGCAGCCCGTGCAGCGGTCGGTGTCGATCACCATGCCCCACTGGTAGGTGCCGACGGTCTGGATGCTCGTTTGCAGGGTATCTTTCGGTTCCTCGGCCATCGATTCTCCTCAGTGCGGCAGGGTAGCCTTCTCGAGACCCATGATCCGGCGGTCGAAGGTCGCGATGAACTGGCTTTTCTTGGTATTGGTCACGGTCACCTGAGTGGAAGCCCAGGGGTTGGCGGGAGTGCCCAACAGGGCTGACATCGGGTTCATCGGCCGCACTACGTCGTCGGTATAGCGGCCGTAGGCGCCCTCAGCGTGGCCGTTACCGGCCGGAATCGCGATGGCGTCAACGTGCACAGCCTGGGTCGGGAACGCAGGACCGATCAATTTGGCGCCTCCCTCCCCGGTCACCTCGAGCAGATCTCCTCGTTTGACTTTGAGGCTCTGGCCCAATTCACCAAAGGGGTTGATCTCGATCCAACTGGCCCAGGCCACCGTGGTCATCGGGTCGGGCAACTCTTGCATCCAGGGGACGTTGGCTCGCTGGCCATCGCCGAAGTTTACGGAGGAGCTGGCGATCAGGGTTGCTTTGCCCTGAGCGCGCGGGTTTGGCTCGACCAGGGCTCCAGCCGAGGCAGCCTCCAGGCGGCTCCAGGCGCTGACTCCTGCCGGCGCTTCGCCCCCCGGGTTCCTGGCTGAAGGCGGGGGAAGAGCCACGTCGTGGTGGTAGCGGTCAAAGCTGGTGTCGGCCTTGGACCACAGCCCTCCCCGGGCCACGGCGGCGTCGAAACGGGTCCCCAGGGCCTGGCTCAGCACGTCGCGGAAGGTCAGGGCCCGGGCCGGAATCGGCAGCTTGACGCCAGCGGCTCGGGCCGAGGTGATCAGCGCATCGCACACCGAGCGGGTGTCCGAACGCGGCTTCACCACCGGTTGGCTGAGGTTGTAGACCTGGCCGAAAGGCGCCTCCACCAGGCAGTCGCCCCACTCTTCCATCCAGTTGCGGCTCGGCAGGGTCACATCGCACAGGGCGGTGGTCTCGTTGGCAAAGCACGAGAAGGCGATCCTGGTCTTGACGTTCTTGAGCTTGTCGGAGAACTTGAGGCTGGCGGGCAACACGTAGACGGGGTTGCAGTCGAACACCCAGACGCTGCTCCAGCGCCCCTGGTCGAAGCCCTCCAGAGCCTCGCGAGTGGACAGCACCACGCTCGGATCGGGTTGCAGCTCTCCCAGAGTGGGCAAGAGGTCGACCTCGCAGGTGGCGATGCTGCCGGAAACCAGCTTGCCCAGAGAGTGCATTGCGCCCAGACTGGCCGTATCGAAAGAGTTGTCCGGTCCGGCGATGACCAGGGGCTTGCGAGCCCCAGCCAGCCGCTTGGCCAGGCGCACGATCAGGTCTTTGGGGCAGCCGCTCAGCTCGCTGGCTTTCTCGACGGTGGCATTGGCGTAGATCGACGGCCACCCGGAACGATTGGCCCCGATCAGGTTGCCCAGGGCGGCCGCCACCCAGCCCTCGGTGCCCGGCCGCACCGGCAGCCAGCGGTCGGCGTTGGCGCAGCTCAGGTTCATGCGCGAGGAAACGGAAACCATGGTCCCACGGTTGCGGTCGCGACCCTGCCGGAACTGGCCGTAGAGGTGGCTGTAGTGGATGGCCAGCGGGCCCTCGACCAGGAAGTCGCGCCCGAAGTTCACCACGTAGTCGGCCTGATCGAGCGGGTAGTAAGGGAGCTCGGCTTTGCCGGTCAGAGCCTTGACAACGCTCCGCTCGGCCTCGCTGGAGGGGAACTGGAGCACCCACACCCTCGCGCCGATGGCCTTGGCCACGGCCAGGAGCAGGCTGCCCCGCGAGCCCTGCAATCGATCCACGATGAACAGCCCGCCGTTGCCCCCGGTCAGAGCGGCCTTGAGCGGGTCCTGGGCCACATCCCAGGTGATCGACTTGCCGGCCTGCTGGGGCTGCAGCAGTCGATCCGGGTGATAGTGCACGGGAATGGCCGTCTGCACCTCTGCGGAAAGCTTGCCCAGGTTGACGGGATGGCCGGGCAGGCCCTCCATCTTGATGGCCCGGCCCTCGACGCACTTGACCGCGATACCGTCCGGCCCGCGAGAGGTGGCGAAGTAGACCGGCTGGCCCGGAAGCAGGTACTCCGGCATCGGATACTGCGACAAAAGACCGTGCTCGACCGGGCGTCCGCAGCCCGAGAGGGCCACGCAGGCGCCGGTGAGGAAGCTGTAGCGGAGAAAATCGCGTCGGGTGAAGTTCAAGTCGGCCTCCAGTTACCGATGGCAGGTAGTGCAGTCGGTGGGAGCGTTGTTCTCGCGGTGACAGGTCACGCACCAACCCATGGTCATCTTGTATTCCAGTTGAATGGTCGGCTGGTTCTCCACGTTGCCGTGGCACCGGGCGCATTCGATCTTCTGGCCGTTGGCCAGCTTGGCATTGAGGTGAGCCTTGTGAGCGAACTTCACGTGCTCGGGCATGTCGTAGTATTTGAACCACGGAATGGCCTGCTTGCCGTTGATGTACTTCTTGAGCACCTCAACTTCGCTGCGCCACCGTGCATTCACGTCGGCCTGGCCCTCGGCAGGCTTCTTGTAAGGGTTGTAGTCAGCGAAGTTCTGGTGACAGTTGGCACAATCTTGCACCGAGGGAACGCCGGCCGAATAGCCGTCCTGGGTGCCGCGATGGCAGTAGACGCAAGCGATCTGACGGTTGCCCGCGTGCAACTGGTGGTTGAAGGCGATGGGCTGGGGCCTGGAGCGCCAGTTGTATTCGTTGACGCCAAGCATTAAAAGCGGGATCACGATTATCGCAATCAGTCCGCCGTACTGCAGGCGTTTGACGAGAAGTTCCTCAGGCGCCATCTGCTCTCACCCATCTCCGGAAGGCTGCAATCCCCCGTACAGTCCCGGTTTTTCCACTTCGTGAAATTTTTCTCTAAGTCGAGCGTTTCCGAAGGTTGAAAGAAAAATCCTGCCGCCGGAATGTTAAAAGAGCGTGAATCAGGGATTTCCCCGATCCTGAGGAAACCGCGGGGCCGGGCGCCAGCTTGAAAAGAATTCTTACGCTCAGAGGTTGAGAGTTCTGCCCTCGACGGCCAGAGCCGCTTCCTTCACCACCTCGGCCAGGGTGGGATGGGCGTGACAGACTCGGGCCAGGTCTTCGGCCGAGGCCCCGAACTCGAGGGCGGCCGTCACCTCGGCGATGAGCTCGCCGGCCCGCGGACCCAGGATGTGGGCTCCCAGCAGGCGGTCCGTCTGGCTGTGGGCCAGCAGTTTGGCTTCTCCCTCCAGGGTGCCCAGGGCGCGTGCCCTTCCGTTGGCCATGAAAGGGAAACGACCCACCTTGAAGGGGATGCCCTCAGCCTCCAACTCCTCTTGCGTCTTGCCCACCCAGGCCAGCTCGGGCTCGATGTAGACCACCCCGGGAATCGCGTTGTAGCTCACATGGCCGTAGCCGGTGACGAGCCGCTCGATGCAGGCCACGGCCTCCTCTTCGGCTTTGTGAGCCAGCATGGGTCCGCCGATCACGTCCCCCACGGCGTAGATCCCTCGCGCGGTGGTCTGCCAGCCAGAGTCGACGGTGATGAAGCCACGCCGGTCGGTGGCGACCCCGGCCGCCTCCAGGCCCAATCCCTCGGTGTTGGGTCGCCGGCCCACGGCCAGCAAGACCCGATCGCAGCGAATCGGCATGATCCCTTCGGCCTCGACCACCGCTCCCTTGCCCTCGGGCCGCGCCCCGGTCACGCGCACCCCCAGGTGGAACTCGAGCCCCTGTTTCTCGAGCAGCCGCTGGGCCTTGACGGCCAGATCGGCGTCCGCACCTGGCAGAATACGCTCCAGATACTCCAGCACCGTCACGCGCGAGCCCAGTCGGGCCCATACCGAGCCCAGCTCCAGCCCGATCACCCCGGCTCCGATCACCACCAGGTGACCGGGTGGCTCGGAATATTCCAACGCCTCCGTGCTAGTGCCGATGGGGCCGCCCAACTCCACGCCCTTGAGAGGCGAGGAGGAGCTACCCGTGGCCAGCAGCACCGTGTCGGTGGCCAGTTCCTCCTCCCCCACCCGGACCCGGCCGGGACCGGTCAGGCTGCCCCGACCGATCTTTCGCTCGATTTTGTGCTTCTTGAAGAGGGCCTCCACGCCCCCGGCCAGCGTGTCCACGATCTTGCGCTTGCGCGCCATCATCGTCTCCAGGTCCAGCTCCACCCCGGAGAATTTGAGACCGTGCAAGGCCATCTCGCCCTGAGCTCGCGCGAAGAGCTCGCTGGACTCGAGCAAGGCCTTGCTGGGAATGCAGCCCACCCGCAAGCAGGTGCCCCCCAGCTTCTTCTCCTGCTCCACCACCGCCACCCTGAGCCCCAGCTGAGCAGCCCGAATGGCTCCGATGTAGCCACCCGGCCCAGCACCGATGACGACCAGATCGTAGCTCATACCTCGATCAAGAGGCGCGCCGGCTCTTCCAGGCAATCCTTGATACGGATCAGGAACGAAACCGCCTCGCGCCCGTCCACCAGCCGGTGGTCATAGGTCAGGGCCAGGTACATCATGGGACGCACCACCACCTGGCCCTGAACTGCGATGGGACGTTCCTGGATCTTATGCATGCCCAGCACACCGCTCTGAGGCGGATTGACGATCGGAGTGGAGAGGAGCGAGCCGTAGACCCCGCCGTTGGAGATGGTGAAGGTGCCGCCCTGCAGCTCCTCGAGCTTGAGTTTGCCCTCTCTGGCGCGCACTGCGAAGTCAGCGATGCTCTGCTCGACCTGGGCAAAGCTCAGTCGCTCGGCGTTGCGCAACACCGGCACCACCAGGCCCTTGCCCCCACCGACGGCCACGCCGATGTCGTAGTAGTTGCGATAGACGATGTCGCTGCCGCGGATCTCGGCGTTGATGGCCGGGAAGGCTTTCAGGGCCTCGATGCTGGCCTTGACGAAGAAGGACATGAAGCCGAGCTTGATGCCGTACTTGCGGGTAAAGGCCTCCTGGTGGCGCGAGCGCAGCTCCATCACGGCGCTCATGTCAACCTCGTTGAAGGTGGTCAGCAGAGCGGCCGTCTGCTGGGCCTCCACGAGCCGCGCCGCAACCGTCTTGCGCAGCGGGGTCATGGGGACAGCCTCTTCTTGACGCGAACCGGCCGGGGGAGCCGGAGCAGGCGTTCTGGGGGGCGGAGGGGGCGCTGAGGCAGCCCGGAGCACGTCTTCCTTCAGGACGCGGCCGCCGGGGCCGGTGGCCTGCACCTGCTCGGCTGACATCCCCCTCTCGGCCAGGGCTCGCTGGGCGGCCGGCATGACGCGGGGCTCCTCGACCGTTTTCTCGAGTTTCTGGGGAGGCTTCTCGGGCTTGTGGGCGCTCTCGTCCATCAGGCCGAGCACCTCTCCGATGCTGGCCGTGTCGCCGGGTTTTTTGAGGACCTGCACCACCCGCCCGGCCACGGGCGCGAAGACCTCCATGTTGGCTTTGTCGGTCTCGAGCACCACGATGGCCTCGTCGCGCTCGACCCAGGCCCCCTCGCTCTTGAGCCACTGGCCCACCACCACGTGACTGACCGACTCCCCCACCGATGGAACAATCAATTCAACGCTCATGACTCGACCTGTGCGAGGCGCGCCGCCCGGTTCCTTCCGTCAGGTCAGCGCCATGGTGAAGGCTTGCTCGATCAGCCACTCCTGCTCGATGCGATGGCTTTCGTGCGAGCCCGTGGCCGGGCTGGCCGACTCGGGGCGTGACAGGGTATGGAAAGAATGCCCTACCACTTTATCGGCGGCGCGCACCTTCAAGAAGGTGGCCGCGCCCATGTTCTCGGGCTCTTCCTGCACCCACAGCACGGGGGCCGTGCGGGGATAGCCAGCCAGAGCCTGACGCAGGGGACCCTCGGGGAACGGGTAGTACTGCTCCAGACGCAGGATGGCCACGTCGCTTGCCCCGCGCGCCTTGCGGGCCTGCTCGAGCTCGTAGTAGAGCTTGCCCGAGCAGAGCAGGATGCGGTTGACGGTCTCCGGGTCGACCTTGCTGCGGTCGGGCACCACCCGCTGGAAGGTGCCCGAGGTGAGCTCCTCCAGGCTCGAGCTGCACTCGGGGTGGCGCAGCAGGCTCTTGGGAGACATCACGATCAGGGGCTTTCTCCAGGGGCGCAGCACCTGGCGGCGCAGGCAGTGGAAGTATTGAGCCGGGGTGGTCAGGTTGACCACCTGGATGTTGTCCTCAGCGGCCAGGGTCAAGAAGCGTTCCAGGCGTGCGCTGGAATGCTCGGGTCCCTGGCCCTCGAAGCCGTGGGGCAACAGCATGACCAGGCCGCTGAGCCGGTGCCACTTGTCTTCCGAGCTGACCAGGAACTGGTCGATGATGACCTGAGCCACGTTGCAGAAGTCTCCGAACTGGGCCTCCCACAGCACCAGGGCCTCGGGGTCGTCGAGGCAGAAGCCATACTCGAAGGCCAGCACCGCCGTTTCGGTCAGCGGGCTGTCCCACACCTGAAAGCGCGCCTGGTCGGGCGCCAGGTGCTGCAGGGGGATGTAAGGCTCACCCGTGCGGGCGTCGTAGAGGATGACGTGGCGGTGACTGAAGGTGCCCCGGCCCACGTCCTGCCCACTGAGACGGACCGGGCCTTTTTCGGTCAGCAGCGAGGCGAAGGCCAGCGCCTCGGCCGTGCCCCAGTCGAGCGGCCGCTTCCCCTCGGCCATCTCCAGGCGGCTCTGCACCAGAAGCTTGGGGATCTTCTCGTGCGGCGTAAAGCTTGCAGGCAGCTCCACCATCTTGCGCAGCAGCTCCTGCAACCTCTCCCTGGCAACGGCCGTTGGTACTTCGGGCACGGCCGCGTCAGGCCCGCCGCGATAGTGAGACCAGGCCCCCCGGGCCAGGTGGAACTGGTAGTCGAAGTTGGGATCGCGCGACTTGTTGAGCTCGGCCTCCAGGTGCTCGAGCCGACGCACGGCGATTTCGTCGGCCTCCTCGCGGGTCACCTCGCCGAGCTTGAGCAGGCTCTCGAGATATCCCTCACGCACCGACTTGCGCTGGCGCACGTTCTGGTAGAGCAGGGGCTGGGTAAAGGTGGGGTCGTCTCCCTCGTTATGTCCGTGGCGCCGGTAGCAGTACATGTCGATGACCACGTCCTTGTGGAAGCGCTCGCGGAAATCCATGGCCAGGTGGATGGCCTGAGCTACCGCCTCGGGATGCTCCCCGTTCACGTGCAGAATGGGGATCTGGAGCATCTTGGCCACATCGGAAGGGTAGGTCGAGCTGCGCGCCTGACCGGGCGAGGTGGTGAACCCGATCTGGTTGTTGACGATGACGTGCAGGGTGCCGCCCACGCGATAGCCCGGGATCTCACTCATGTTGAGCTGCTCTTGCACGACCCCCTGACCAGCAAAGGCGGCATCACCGTGGATCACCAGACCCATCACCTTGAAGCGGTCGGAACGACGGTCTTGTCGCGCTCGCACCCGTCCGAGCACAACCGGTCCGACGAACTCGAGGTGGCTGGGGTTGAAGCACAGCTCCAGGCGCAGCTTCTTTCCATCGGAGGTGGTCCAGGTGCTGGCGTAGCCCTGGTGATACTTGACGTCGCCTCGCCCGAAGTGGATGCCCGGGTCCTTGTCCACGAACTCGCGGAAGATCTGCCCGGCATCCTTTTGCATGATGTTGGCCAGCACGTTGATGCGACCCCGGTGGGCCATGCCGATGACCACCTCGTCCACCCCGTGGTTACCGGCGTCCTCGAGCATCAGGTCGAGCAACGGGATGAGCGACTCGCCTCCTTCCAGGCTGAAGCGCTTGGCCCCCACGAACTTCTTCTGCAGAAAGCTCTCGAAAAGCTCGGCGTCCGTCAGGCGGGTCAGGATGCGCAGTTGCTCCTCGCGCGGGATGACGCGCCGGTTCTCCGTCGACTCCATGCGCTCTTGCAGCCAGAACTTGACGGTCGGGTCATCAATGTGCATGAACTGCACGCCGATCGAGCGGCAATAGGTGTTGTGCAGGCGAGAGAGGATCTCGTGCAGTGGGTGCAGCCCCTCGAAACCCAGCGCCTTGCAGGCAAAACGCAAGTTCAGATCGGCCTCGGACAGGCCATAGTGCTCGAGCTGCAGCTCGGGGAAGGGCTCGGGCTCACCGCCCAGGGGGTCGAGCTGAGCGATGCGGTGGCCGCGCACTCGGAAAGCGCGAATCAGCTGGTCCACCATCTCTTGCTTGACACAGTCAGCTACGCCGCCTGGGGCCGCCTGGGTCCCGTTGCCAGCCGTGGCGTGAAAGATGCTGGCGGGCCGGAAGCTGGGGCCCACCCGAGCCCCGTTCACGGTGCGGGCGAAGTATTCGCGCCATTCGGGCTCGACTGCGCCGGGGTCGACCAGGTAGCGCTCGAGTTGCTCTTCCACGAAGGCAAGATTGGAGGGATTCAGCTCGCTCATGAACCAGGACTTATCGGCCAGGGCCCGTTCTCCTCCGGGACAAACGTCCTGGAGATAGGCTTTCGCCTGCGTCCGCACGTATGATCCAGATCATCGCAAGAGGCCCGCGCTTGAGGCACCATGACCATGCTATGAAAAGAATGATTTTGCTCCTTCTGCTGGCTCTCTCACTGGCGACGCTGGCCCTGGTTCCAGAACAGGGGCAGACGATCGGCAGCCTGAGTAAAAGCCCGCGCACCCCTTACTGGGTGGCCCGGGTGCTCTCCAACAGTCTGGCTCCAGGAGATCGGGTCTCCATCCGCCGCAACGGCAAAGAGCTCTGCCAGGCCCGAGTGATCGAAGTCAGCGGCGAGCGAGCCATGCTCACCGCAGGCTTCTCCTCCAACCCGCCGGCTCAGGGCGATCAGGTCGTGTGGATGGGTCACGGGCCGGTGGTGACCGATCCCTCCCATCCTCCGCTGCCAGCCGCCGTGACGCCACCTCCGAATCGGAAGGCGGCAACTCCCACGCTCAACACCAAGTATGGAGACCAGGGCAAGCAGGTGGGTCAGCAACAATCCTTCAACCCGCCCACGTTCCAGCCACCCCCCCCTCCAACGACCACCGGCAACCCCCCGTCGCCCCCGCGCACCGCCTGCCAGGGTCCCACCTGCCAGCCCCCTACCGCATCCTCGACCACCTTCACGCCACCCCAGGCCAGTAACCAGACCTTCACTCCTCCGTCGGCTCCTGGTGTCGTACCGGCCCCATTCGGAGTGACAAGCCTGTCGAAACCGACCCAGAGGCGCCCCAGCAGTCTCCCTCAGGACATCGGCATGCTGGATTCGCGCGGTCAAAAAGTGGTCTTCCAGAAGCACAAGACCACGAGCCGAGTGGTCATCGCAGGCAAAGGGTGGCCCCTGAAGGACACTTCTGGACTCAAGAGCGCGGTGCGAGACGCCCAGATCGGCAAGTCCTCCACTCGAAAACTGGGCGAGGTAACCGTGAAAACGGCACCCAACCGCCTCGTGATGTGGGTGGGGAACGCCGAAGCGGTCTTCGAGGGAGACCAGAAGCTGTCCAAACTGGAGCGAGTGCTCTCGAACTGGCGCTGAACCGGTCGGGCGGCCGATCTTCAGGTCCCGGGCGTGCGAGCCCGGGCCTTTCTTTGATCAAGCGCGCTCGCGCAGGAGCACGAGCTCTTCCGCCAGGGTGGGGTGGAGGGCGATCGTGGTGTCGAAGTCGCGCTTGCTGGCTCCGGCCCGGAGAGCCACCCCCAGGACCTGGGCCAGCTCCGGCCCCTCGTTGGCCACGATGTGGCAACCAAGCACCCGGTCCGAGGCCCGCTCCACCACCAGCTTGAGGAGCACTCTCTCCTCGCCGCCCGCGATGGGGTACTTCATGGGCCGGAAGACGGTGCGATAGACATCCACCTCGCCGTAACGTTCGCGCGCCTGGGCCTCGGTCAGGCCCACCGTGCCCACCGCTGGCTGGCTGAAAACTGCGGTCGGCAAGACGTCGTAGGGCACGGTGGTGGGGTTGTCGTTGAACAGCGTCTCGGCCAGCGCACGACCCTCGGCTATGGCCACCGGGGTGAGCTGGATGTGGCCCGTGCAGTCGCCGACGGCGTGGATGCTGGGCACGCTGGTCTGGTAGAGGTGGTTGACCAGGATGGAGCCGTCCGCCCGCAGCTCGACCCCGGACTCTTCCAGTCCCAGGCCGCGGGTCAGCGGCTCTCGCCCGCAAGCGCACAATACCGCGTCGCAGGCCACCGGATCGGCCCCCTGGCTGTAGTAGAGCAGTCCCTCACTCCTCTTTTCCAGCCGCAGCGGCGTGGTCTCGGGCAGGATGCGGATCCCCTTGCGGGTCATCTCCTGATGAAGATGCTGCCGCACGTCCTGATCGAAGGTCGGCAGCCCCAGCGGGCTGCGGAAGCCGAGCGTGACCTCGCAGCCGAGCCCGCGGAAGATACCCGACATCTCCATCCCGATGTAACCGCTGCCAAGAACCATCACATGCCGCGGTAGCTGCTCGAGATTGAACACATCATCCGAGACCAGAGCCAGCTCACAGCCTTCGAAGGGCACTCGCACCGGCCTTCCGCCCACGGCCACCAGGATGTGGCGAGCGCTGACGGTCTCCTCCCCCACTCTCACGGTGTTGGGCCCGGTCAGAGTGGCCCGGGTGGGGTAGACGGCAATCTGGTTGTCGCTCAGCAGCTTGCGATAAAAACCCTGCAGGCGGGCCAGCTCCTGGCGCAGTTTGGAGCGAAACAAGGGCCAGTGGAACGAGCTTTCCACCTGGTAGCCGTATCCTCGCGCCAGCTCCAGCTCGTAGGCCATCTGGGAGGCGTAGACCAGCAGCTTCTTGGGAACGCAGCCCCGGTTGACGCAGGTGCCCCCGAAGTCCCACTCCTCCGCTACGGCCACCTTCGCTCCGTAGCTGGCCGCCCGCCGGGCCGAGGCCACCCCACCCGAGCCGGCACCGATTACGAAGTAGTCGAAGTCCACTTCCCCTCCCAGATTCGGATGGTCTTGTCGCCCGAGCCGGTGATCAGGAAGTTGCAGTCAGGCGTGAACAGGGCCACTCGCACCCAGGAGGTATGGCCCTCACAGCGGCCGACCTCGCGAGCGCTGCCCACGTCCCAGATGCGGGCCGTTTTGTCGCCCGAGGCGGTGGCCAGGAAGCGCCCGTCGGGCGAGAAGTTGACCGACCAGACGATAGCCGCGTGGCCACGGAAACGACGGATCTCCCGTTTTTCGAAGAAGACCCAGAGACAGACGGTCTTGTCGTTGGAGCCGGAGGCCAACAAAAGGCCGTTGGGTGAGAAGGCCAGAGCCGTCACTGGGCGGCGATGGCCATCGAGTACGGTCAGCTGGCGGCCCGAGGCCGAGTCCCAGATGCGCACGGTGGAGTCATCCGAACCGGTGGCCACATAGCGCCCGTCGGGACTGAAGGCCACTGCTCCCACGGGTCCCTGGTGACCGACCAGTCGGGCCGCGATTTGCCACTGGGCGTTCCACAAAATCACGGTGGAGTCGTTGGAGGCGGTCGCCAGCAAGCCGTTGGAGGAAAAGGCCATGGCTCGCACCGGACTGGCGTGGCCGTCCAGGCAGCCCTGCTCGGTTCCGGTGGCAAAGTCCCAGACGCGCACCCAGCTCTCCTGGCCGGCCGAGGCCAGCACGTCGCACTCGGGCGACATGGCCAGAGCCTGGATGCCGGTGCCGCTCTTGAGACTGCCAAAGGACTTGCGACGGGGCAGGTCCCAAAGGCGAATGACGCTGTCGTCCCCGCCCGAGATCAGGAACTGACCGTCATTGACCAGCAACAGGCTGGTGACCGAGCGGGCGTGGCCCTCCAGACGGTATGCTTCCTTGAGGTTGACCGCTGTGGTGGCGTGCATGATGGAGAACTGCACGCCCTGAAGAGTGCCGGCTTGCTTGGCTCGAAAGGTCAGCTCCTCCACGAAGACCCGGACGCTGACAGGCCGCTGGGCCATTTCCATACTCAGACCTGCCTCGATGCACTCGGCCACTTCCGGCGTGATCTCGGGCTGAAAGCTCTGAATTGGGGTCAGAACCGCCCCCTCCCGACGCCGGGGGGCGTCGAACGGAACCACCCCGGTCATGACGTGGTAGAGGGTGGCGGCCAGCCCGTAGACATCGGTACAGGGCTTCTCGGCCGCCCGGGGATCGTACTGCTCGGGGGCGGCGTAACCGGGCGTGAGGGTGGTCTGGCCCACGCTCACTTCCGGCTGCAGATAGCGTCGGGCCGTTCCGAAGTCGAGCAAGACCACCCGCCCCTCTTCGGTGACCAGAATGTTCTCGGGCTTGACGTCGCGATGCAAGAGGCCGCCATTGTGCACCGTCTCCAAGGCCTCGCCCACGCGCACGGCGTAATAGAGGGCCTCAGGCTCGGAAAGCACCCCCCCGCGGGCGCTCATCAAGGCCAGCAGAGTGTGGCCCTGGAGATACTCCATCACGATGTAAGCCGAATTGTTCTCTTCGAAGACGGCGTAGACGGCCACGATACCCGGATGGTTGAATCGACTCAGGACGTGGCCCTCGTCGAGGAATCTCTCGCGGAGCTTTTCGAAGTCGGCCTCGGTCCAGGTGCCGGCCGGGACCACCTTGCCATCCTTGCGACGACAGCCGGCGGGATAAAACTCCTTGATGGCCACGGGGGCCTCGAGGTAGAGGTCGTAGCCCAGGTAAGTCAGGCTGAACCCGCCCTGGCCGAGCACCTGGGTGATGCTGTACTTGCCGCCGGCCACCACGTCGCCATAGTTCAGGATGTCGGCCTGCTGAGGAGCCCCCTGGACCTCGATACCGCAGGAAGCGCAGCGGTTGGTGGCCACATGGGTCTCGAAGCCGCAATTTGAGCAGCGAAACTTCATGCTGGCGCGCCCTGCGAGATCATGGGGCCGAATGCTTTGTCGTGAAGGACCGCCTTGCCTGCCGCCGACATGTTAACATGTTGGAAAATTCTTCAGCTCCCTGGCGGGCTACGCTGCTTGAATCGAAGTCATGACAGGAGAGTTGACGCAACCGTGAGCGTTGTTCTGGATAAACACATCAGCTTGATGCAAAGATTCGTGGTCCGCCCCACCGGCAAGGAAGTTCTGTCCGACAGCAACCCCAAGGACAGCTACACGATGGGGGTCAACGACGGCTACGAGCCCTGGCCCAAAGACCCCAAGGACGATTTTGAGAAGCAGAAGCGCATCGAATGGCTGCGCGGCGAGATCGACCGCCTGCGCTACGTGATCTCAAACCACGAGTACAAGCGCAACGAAGCCGACCAGAAGATCTACGCGCTGGGCAACGAGCTCTACTCGCTGCGCACCGAGCTCGAGCAGGTCAACTACAACATCAGCGGCGTCAATGGCTACGTTCGCGACCTGGAGAACAAGAAGCTCTATATCAAGCAGCAGCTCTACAATGGGCCGCCCAACGAGCGCGACTACTGGCGCAATGAGCTTGATCGGGTCAATGACGAGATCAGCCGGGCCCACAACAAGCTGCAAGAGCTGAACTGGCGGCGCAACGACATCAACGCCTCCATCCGGGACAAGAACTCCCAGCGCGAGGTGGCCATCCGCGAGAAGCACTACTACGAGGCCGAAATTCAGCGCGAGCGCTACAACCTCAAGGATCGGGAGGATGAGCTGCGCCGGCTGCAAGGCTGGTAGCAACACCGAGCAGCCCAGGTGTCAGCCTGAGCCACCTGAATTAGCTATTTGCTCGCTACGCGGTGGACGTTCGGGCAACAGCCAGTCGATAAACTTCTGGCCGAGCTGCCAGCCTGCCACGGCGCCGACGGCCCCCATCCCGATGCTTCCCGTGGCGGCGCCCCCCACCAGGCCGCTTGGCACACCGGCCAGGATTCCGGCCAATCTGCCATAACGATAACTGACCGCTTTGTTGGTGGCTGTTCCCACGCCCTCGAGCGAGGCCATGAGCGCCGAATGGGCCACCCCCTTGTTCTCTCGCTTCAATTGGAGCACGGTGCCGTCGCCCAGGGCCGCGCTGGAGGCGGGACCCACCGGCCCCTGGCTGGCGGGTGGAGAGCTCTTGCCAGGCAAGGAGGGCGTCTTACCGGCCGGATCATCCAGCGAATGGCCGCGCAAACCACCGATCGCCCCGGTGACGGCCCCGGCCGGCAACCCGGCCGCGGCACAGATCACGAATCCCACTGCGCCGCCGAGCGCCCCGGTGACGGTCTTGAGGGCGGTGACCAGGCCCTGCCGCACGCGGCTGACCTGAACCGGCTTTTCGAGCTTGCTCACGAACTGCTGCTCGAGCATGGCCTGTCCGGTCGGGTTGAAGGGCTTGAGGCCCATGACCATCTCGACCAGACTCTCGCCCTGCGCTTCATAGAGCTGCTTGACCGCCTGCTCGTGGGCCTGGGTGCGTGGCCCGGCTGCCTGCACCATGGTCATGAAGTCGGACCAGCCGGTATCGCGCAGCAGGGCGGTTGGAGGCTGGGAGGGGTCGAACCGATGCCGTTCGGTCGGGAAGAAGAAGCTCGGCCCTTCGCGGTCGGCATAGTCGGCTTCACCCCGCTGAGCGATGACCTGAGCCTTCGTGGCCTCGATCAGGTCGGCACAGGCCTGCTTGATGGCCTTGTCCCCGATTCGGGCGTCGCCCTGGATGCGCCGGGCAACCTGGATCAGGTCGCGGTTGTCAAAGCCGGGGCCGGGCCCCCCGGTGGGATGGATATTGTAGCCAGGGCAATCTTCGATGTTCTCGCGCACATAGCCGATCAGGTCGGGGCGGGCCGTGCAGGCTGAGAAGAAATCCTTGAGGGCCGTCTTGAAGGTGGCCGCCTTGGCCGGATCGCAGTCGTAGGAGCCGTAGACCATGGCATTGACGCGGTTCTCTCGGCCGCCCGGGAAGGCGCCGGCGTCCTTGTAAATGTCCACCAGCTGGCGCGCATACTCTTTGGCGTCCTGGTCGCCTTTCAAGCTGGTGATGGCTTCGGCCGGGAAGGAGTCGAGCATCAGCTCGGGCGAGGCCGAGAGCGCCTTGACGTCCCCCGTCTCGGCCAGCGCCTGCAACACGGAGGCGTTGCCCATCAAGCAGCTGTTCAGGATCAGGTTGTCGATCACCGGACGCTTGCCAGTCTCTTGCTCGATCCGATCCAGAGCCGACGAGATGGCCCCGGCCAGATGGTCCACGGGAATGCGCTCGGCCGTGACCGAGCCGTCCGGCCGGGTCCGGAAATCGTCCATTACGCCCTGATCGGCGCTGCCATGGCCAAGCATGACCAGGCGAATCTTCTTATCGTCGGGGTGGCGCTTCACCGACTCATAGATGAAATACTCCAGGAGATCGGCGTCGGAGAGCATCTCGTCCTTGCTCAGGCGAGCCACCGGCTCGAAACGACCGGGCTGGGCATAGTCGACGCGCAGGTTCTCCTTGAACGACCGGTCGCTGCGCAGGACCACCAGGTCCCGGTCAGCCGACGAGCCCATCTCCTGGAGCTTGTAGGCGTAATCGTCGTAGACTCCGAGCGGCCCATCGGAGTTATGCAGCGCCGAGTAGTAAACCAGCACCAGGTTGTCCTTGGGGACGGTCGGGTCGACACGGGGTGGGGGCGGCGGGGCAGCCGGGTCGGCCGCGTTGGCCTGAGCTTTTGCATATTGGCGGAACTGCTCCAGGCCGTAGATCACTTTGTCGCTCTGGGTGCCGTCACCCTTGCGCACAAGCACGGCCCGGTTCAGGCTCAGCTCGCGCAGCAGCCCGGCGGGGCCGGGCACGTCCCACTCGCTGACAGTTCCGTTGGCATCGGCCTTCTTGGCCCGATAGGCGACGAAACCGTTCTTCTCCAGCGCCTCCACGTCGGCCCGAAAACCGGGCGGCTCGCTCTGTCCGAAGGCGAGGATCGAGAAACTGTCGAGGTCCTTGACGCCGGTCAGGTTGCCCTGGTTGTCGAGCAGCACGCACTCGCCCCCGGCGGTCAGGTTGACCAAAGAGGCGATGGGGTGCTTGCTCTCCACCAGTTGTCCGCGAGCGTCACCGTGGAGCTGACGGGCGAAGATCTTGCCGCCGCTGGCGTTGAAGGCCTGATAGGCCTCGAAGAAGTCGAAATCGCGGGGCTGGGCGTCGGTGAAGAAGGTCCGGATGGCCTCGGCCTGCTCCTGATTGACGGGCACCGGGCGGGTCAGGCCAGGCAGGGTGAGATTGACCTCGCCCCCCTCGGCCAGGTCGCCCAGCATCTTGCGCCGGGCCAGGAAATCGGAATTCTGGGGGCGCTCCACCAGGCCGCTGGTGAGGGCCATTTTCTGGTGATTCCAGTACTGGGTCTCGTAGTCGCTGGCCAGGATGTTCTCATCCAGGGGGTAGTCAGCCTCGACCTTTCCCAGGCTCTCGAGGAAGTCGAGCAACTCGCGCACGTCTTTCTTCTCGGCCGAGCCAGTCAGCTTCAGTCCGTCCAGGCCGGCAGCCGAGTCGAGCTTCTGGTCCTGGCCATCGGCTCCGAGCAGTCGCAGCGACTCGCCCCGGGCCAGCAGGATGGCGGCCCCGGCGGCGTCGGTACGCAGCCAGGCCCTGGGGCCCTCGAGCGGAAGCTTGCCCATCAAAGGGCCGGTGGCCCGCTCGAAATAGAACGAGACTCCTTGCCCGTCCAGCTCATGCAGCCTGGAGTGGGTCTGGGACAGCTCGCTGCCAGGGGTCTCCTGGCCGGTGCGAAGGCGGGTGTAGGCATCGAGCTCGGCCTGATCTTGCACCGAGACGACCATCGTGTAGGGGGCCCCGATCCGAACCAGGGCCTCGTACTTCTCCGAGAACGACCGGGTGATTTTCTCGTCGGCATCGGGCAGGATCTTGAGGCCGAGATCGGCGAGTTGGCTGACCGCCCTGGTGACCGGGCTTGGCTCGGGCGGAGGGGGCGGCTGGGGAGGGGGCGCGGGAGCCTGGCGCTGCTTGAGGCGCAGGCCGCCGATCAGGGCTCGGTCGTGGGTTGGCCCGGAAACGGCGCTTTCTTCCGTCTTCTCATGGGCGGCCTGGGGCAGACTGGCGGTCCAGTTGCTGGAACGAAGGCCGGAAGTGCCGATCAAAGGATCCACGTCCTGGAGAATACTCCGCCGGGCTGAAAATATCCTAGAGAAGGTCCAACAAGAGCGGCTTGATGCCGTCCACGATGAACTGCACTCCCAGCACGCACAAGATGAGGCCCATCACCTGGGTGGCAACCTCCACGCCGCTCTTGCCCACCAGGCGCAGGGCGGCCGGGGCCACCAGCAGGCAGACCCAGGTAAAGGCTACGGCCAGAACCAGGGCCAGGAAGAAGGCCAGCACGTGGCCCAGGGTGGGAGCCTGGCCCATCAGCAGCATGACCGTGCTCAGGGCTCCGGGCCCGCAGATGACGGGCATGGCCAGGGGCACGATGGCCAGATCGGAACCCCCCTCGTTGGAGCCCTGGGCATGGGCCTTGCCAGCCAACATGGCCGCCCCGGTCGAGAAGAACAAAACTCCTCCGGCGATTCGGAAGGCGTGCAAGGTCACTCCGAAGAGCTTGAGGATGGTGCTGCCGGCCACGGCGAAAACAGCCAGCAACAAGAGCGCGATGAGACAGGCGCGCAGGGCGATGGCCTGTCGCTCAGCCCTGGAGTGGCTGCGGGTCAGGCTGAGGAAGATGGGCGCTGCCGCGATGGGATCGATGA
>CAZWUN010000002.1:0-61389 GCA_964637145.1 uncultured Burkholderiales bacterium | reverse complement strand
ACCTTTGCATTGCGAACGCAACGCTCTCCCAGCTGAGCTACTCCCCCGAGCAGAATGACCTGATTATAGGGAAAGATGTGAGAGCGGTCAAGTTGGCAAGGCCCTTACGGCCCGTAGATCAGCAGATAGGCCATGCCGACCGTGACCATCACCCCGGCTGCGCCCAACACCAGGACCAAGAGGAAAATCTGGTAGCGAGTCTTCAGCTTCATCCGACATATCTTCACCAGGTTCGCGAGGATGGCCTTCCGCACAGGCGCCCAGGTGGTTTGGTTTCTACAGTTGCGCGCACTGATAACTTCAGGATATCAATGCGCGCTGTAGACCAGATCGAATTGACCGTGCGTTTCGAAACCTGGCTCGGGCGATGCGACGAAGTTCGACCGGTTGTGAATCCATTGCGCGGGACGAGCGTTCAGAGGTTCCTCCGGTGGATCAGCAGACCCGTGATTAAGCGACCAACAGAGCGCTCACCCCGCCGCCACCGGCACGCGTACCCCGCCCACCACCAGGTAGCCGGCCTGGCGCTGTACCCCGACGGTCTGGCCAGGATTGGCCAGTTGGTGGACCTCCGAGGAGATCGCTTTGAGGTTCTCGAGCTGCCTTTCCCACCCCGCCAGGTGCCGATCCAGGGTCAGGATCTTCTTCTCGCGCCGCAGCATCAGTTGCCCCACCGTGGTCAGGGCGGCCGAGCCGCCGAAGCCGAGGGCGATGCCGGTAGCGCCCAGGAAGGGCAGGCCGACCAGCCCGAGGATCATTCCCCCGACGGCCCCGCAGCCCACCTTGAACATCTGCTTACGCAGCGCCGCTTGCTCGGCGCCCAGGTTGGCGCGCACATCGCTCAGCTTCTCCTCGGGGCGAGCCGAGAGACCGGCCAGGTCGCGCTCCACCTCGGTCAGGGCGGCGGCATGGCCGGGCTGATCGAGGTTGGCGGCCAGGTAGCCGCGGGAGGCCTGCATCAGCTCGAGCACCTCCTGGCGCGTGGCGGGCGCGTTGGGTGTGGCCGCCGGCAGGGTCTTGAGCCACTCCCCCGGGGCCAGCGGAGGGGCCGTAGCCACGCGCGTCCAGCGATCGAGCATCTCGCCGGTCTCTTGATAGAAGCGATCGTTATGGAAGCCGCCATAGCCAATCAGAAAGGCCGTTGCGGCTGAGCCCACCCCCACGATGGGAGCGATGGTGCCGGCCATGGGCAGGCTGGGCCCCAGGGCCAGACCCACTGCCACTCCGGCGGCCGCCAGGCCGGCCCCCACGAGGATAGCCTTCCGGCCGTCGGAGCGAGATTCTTGACGCAGCCTGGCGAGCTCGCCGTGCATGGCGGTCGTGTCGGCCCCGGGAATCTGCTCCATCCGATAGGCCTCGCGCAGCACGACATCCCGAGCAGCGGCGCTGCCCGGGTCGGAAAGCTCGGAGCTCTTGAGTCGGTCGGCCCGTTCGTAGACCGTCTTCATCACCGCGTCCCGGCTGAGGACGTGGACCTGCATGTCCTCCAACTCACGCCCGCCGTCCAGGGGGTAAAGGGCCGAATGTTACGCAAAGGTTGCCGCTTCGTCAGCCTCGAACCCTCAGGTATGACGCGTATGCTGCTGGCTCTGCTGCTGACCCTGCCCCTGCTGGCCGACTCGCCCACACCCATCGAAACCAAAGTGCTCGAGTTGACCAATCGCGAGCGAATTTCGGCTGGACTGCCGGCCCTCAAGGCCGAGATGAAGCTGGTGCAGGCTGGCCGCCTGCACTCTCAGGAGATGGGCGAGTTGGGCTACTTCTCCCACACCTCCCCCACCCCGGGCCGAGCCACTCCGCGCCAACGGGTGGAGTCGGTCGGCGCCCGCTCCATGGCCATCGGCGAGAACATCTACATGAGCTCGGGCCGCTCTCCCGAGGACGTTCCGGCCCGAGCCCTCGCCTCCTGGATGAACAGCCCAGGCCATCGAGCCAACATCCTGAGCCCGGACTTCACCTCCCTGGGCATCGGCATCTATGTTTCCGGCCCCGACGTCTACGTGACCCAGGTGTTCAGCGCCGACCTGGAGTGACCGAGCCAGAGCGCCTCGAGCTCGACCCGATCAGGGCCGCCGAGCGCAAGCGGCGGGCCAGCCGAAGGCTGCACGTGGTAGAGATCCCCCTCTACCGGATGATCGGCATGCTCTTCATGGTCTTGCTCGTCCGCCTGCATCCCACCGACCCCTGGCCCACCTGGACCTGGCTCTTCCCCACCCTCTCGCTGGGCTATGCCGCCGTCAGCTGGCTCATCCTCTACCGCTGGCATCGCCTGGGCGTCCTGTTCCTCTACCTGGACGTGCTGATCTACTGCCTGACCATCTACCTGACCGGGGTGGAGGAGAGCTGGTACATCTTCCTCCTGATCATCCGCGTGGCCGACCAGATCCCGGCCGGGCCCCGCCGCACCCTGGCCTTCGCCCACTTCAACCTGGCCTGCTATGTGCTGATGCTGGGTTTTGCCAGCATGGCCGGCCACCACGTGCAGGGCCCGGCGGCGGTGCAGAAAGCCCTCATCATCTACCTCAGCGGGCTCTATCTCTGCCTCAGCGCCCTGACGGCCGAGCGGCTGCGCCAGAGGGCGGCCAGCGCTCTGCGCACCTCGCGCCACCTGATCGTCGAGCTCGAGCAGCGCACCCGCGAGCTGGAGGAGGCCAATCAGGCCAAGTCGCGCTTCCTGGCCAACACCTCCCACGAGCTGCGCACCCCCATGAACGGCGTGCTGGGCATGCTCGACCTGACCCTGGATACCCAGCTCAGCGATCAGCAGCGCTCCTACCTGCGCGACGCCCGCGACTCGGCCAGCTCGCTCCTGCGGGTGCTCAACGACATCCTGGACGTGAGCAAGCTCGAGTCGGGGCGCTTCACCATCCATCCCGGTCCCTTCGAGCTGCGCGAGTTCATGCACGAGGTGCACAGTTTCTTCGTGGCCCGGGCCCACAGCCAGGGGGTGGCTCTGGAGCTCTCGCTGAGCGATCAGCTCCCGGCCCGGGTCAAGGGCGATCGCGACCGGCTGCGCCAGATCCTGCTGAACCTGCTCGACAACGCCTTCAAGTTCACCCTCCAGGGAACGGTGACCCTCGCCGCCGAGTGGTCCGGCGAGTTGCGGGTGTCGGTGCGCGACACCGGTCAGGGCATCGTCCCTGAGAAGCTGGACAAGATCTTCGAGCCCTTCGTGCAGGGCGACGACTCCATGACCCGCGAGCAGGGGGGCACCGGGCTGGGGCTGGCCATCTGTCGCGAGCTGGCCCAGCTGATGGGAGGCAACCTGACCGCCACCAGCCAGGCCGGCCAGGGCTCGGAGTTCGTGCTGCGGGTGCCGCTGGAGCTGGCCGAGAGCAGCGCCCCGGTTGCCGCTCCCGCGGGCGAAAGGCTCGGACGCTCGCTCAAGGTGCTGGTGGCCGAGGACAACCCCGTCAACCAGCGCGTCTGCGCTCGCATGCTCGAGCGCTTCGGGCACCGTCCGGTGCTGGCCTCGGACGGTCACCAGGCCCTGGCTCTGCTGGAAAAAGAGAGCTTCGACCTGGTGCTGATGGACATCCAGATGCCGGGAATCGACGGCCTCGAGGTCACCCGCCAGGTGCGCGAGAGCGGCAGCGAGGTAGCCATCGTGGCTCTCACAGCCCACGCCACCACGGGCTACCGCGAGCACTGCCTCAGCCAGGGGATGAACGACTATCTCGACAAGCCCATCCGGATGGAGGACCTCAGGCGGGTGCTGGAGCAGTACGCCAGCGCATGAGATTTCTCTGGGGAGCGGCCACCGCCAGCTACCAGATCGAGGGCGCCTGGAACGAGGACGGCAAAGGCGAGTCGATCTGGGATCGCTTCTCGCACACCCCCGGCAAGGTGCATAACGGCGACACCGGGGACGTGGCCTGCGACCACTACCACCGCTGGCGCGAGGACATCGCCCTGATGAAGGAGCTGGGGCTGGGAGCCTACCGGTTCAGCCTCTCCTGGCCGCGCATCCTGCCCCAGGGCACCGGGCAGGTCAACGCACGCGGGCTGGACTTCTACAGCCGCCTGGTGGACGGTCTGCTCGAGGCCGGCATCAAGCCTTTCGTCACCCTGTATCACTGGGATCTGCCCCAGGCCCTGGAGGACGAGGGCGGCTGGCAAAACCCATCCATGGCCGATTGGCTCACCGAGTACGCGCTGCTGGTGGCCGAGCGACTGGGGGATCGGGTGGGCCACTTCATGGTGCTCAACGAGCCCTGGGTCTTCACCTGGCTCGGCTACCACGAGGGGATCCACGCCCCCGGCAAGACCGGGCTGTTCGTGCCCGTGTCCCACCAGGTCAATCTGGCCCACGCCCGGGCTCTAAACGCCCTCAAGGGGCAGTATCCCAACCTGGAGGTGGGCTCGGCCTTCAGCTTCGCGCCCGCTTATCCCCTCAGCCCGCAAGACGAGGGGGCCGCGGCCCGCCAACACGCCTTCAACAACGACTGGTTCCTGCGCCCGCTCCTGCGGGGCGCTTATCCCGAGGGGCTGTGGGAGATGCCCGAGCCGGTGGCCGCGCCGCTCGACTTCATCGGGGTCAACCTCTACTTCCGCCAGATTGTCCAGGACGACCCCACCGACGAGTTTGCAGGGGTAAAGCTGGTGGACGGGCCGGGCTGGAAGACCGACATCGGCTGGGAGGTCTGGCCGGAGGCGCTCTCTCGCATGCTGAGCTGGCTGTGGGACGAGTATCGCCTCCCCCTCTACGTGACCGAGAATGGATGCGCGCTGGACGAGCCGCGCGACGACGTGCGCCGCATCGAGTATCTCGACGGGCACATCCGCGAGGCACTCAAGGCCCGCGACGCGGGGGCCGACCTGCGCGGCTACTTCTGCTGGAGCCTGCTGGACAACTTCGAGTGGGCCTGGGGCTACCGCCAACGCTTCGGGCTGGTGCACGTCGACTACGAGAGCCAGAAGCGCACCGTGAAGGCCAGCGGGCGCTGGTACCACGACAGCTTCGGGCGTGCTATAATGCCGGTGTGAAGACTCCCGAGCAAGAAGCGCGAGCCATGGCCCAGCGCGAGGCCAACGCCGAAGCCAAACGGCAGGGCCTGCCTCTGCCTTATCCCAATCCATGGGATGTCTGGGATCCCACCAAGCTGCCGGAAGGTGCCAGCCCCGAGGAAATTCACCAGCGGTACATCGAATTCTGCAAGATATGCCCGCCACCGCCGACGATTCACTACATACTCTACGAGACTTCCTCGGATTCCTGAGCGGCCTGCAAGAGCAGGGCCTGGAGTACAGCGTCATCGGCGGCATGGCGGTGGGCGCTTACGCTGCACTGATGAAGCAGCAGAGCATGTCTCGCGATCTCGACATCCTGACCACCAGCCAGACCTTGAACGCGGCCCTGGACTGGGCTGCAACTTGCGGCATGATCATCCGCAAGCGCCCCCAGCCCCGCACCATCCCGGTGGCCTTTGTGGAGTGGGAAGGCCACGAGATCAACATCCTCACCGGCAGCCTGGGCCTGCCCGAGCCCGAAGCGGTGTTCCGCACAGCGCGCTACTTTCACCTCGATCCCGAGCTGGCGGTGCCCGTGGCCGATCCGTTCGACCTCTTGCGCAACAAGCTGCGCGTCAACCGGCCCAAGGACCAGCCCCACATCGCCATTCTGCTCGACTTCGTCAGCGAAGAGGCGAAGTCTGCCTTCGAGAGCCAGACCGACCCCCGCAAACGCCTGTTCCCGGCCCGCGAGCTGCTCCGGGTCACCGGCGCGAAGGTGCTCGCTCCCGAGCTGGCCGCGGCCCTGCTCGAGCGGGCCTTCACCCGGGCCGACTACAACTTCCTGGTCATGGCCTCGCCCGACCCCGGCGCGGTGCTCGAAAAGGCGCCGCAGGAGTGGCAGGCCGACCTGCAAGGCCTCTTGAAGCACCGCGCGTGAGCGAGCCAATCCCGGGTTTTCGAGCCGTGCCCCGCACGGGGGTCATCTACGTCATGAGTCGCGCCGCCGAGCTCGGCTTCAGCTACGGCCATCCCGAGTGGGCCAACCTGGGCCAGGGGTCTCCCGAGACCGGCCCTCTGCCGGGCTCACCACCCCGCATCGAGACTCTCCAGGTGAAGCCCTCGATGCAGGCCTATAGCCCGGTTGAGGGCTTGCTGGAGCTGCGCGAGAAGGTGGCCACCTTCTACAACGCCGTCTACCGCAAAGGCCAGCGCTCGCTGTACACAGCCGAGAACGTCTCCATCGCCGGAGGCGGGCGGCTGGCCCTGACCCGCGTTGCCGCCGCCCTGGATGCCATCAACATGGGCTACTTCATCCCCGACTACACCGCCTATGAGGAGCTGCTCTCGGGCTTCAAGAACTTCGTGCCCATCCCCATCCTGCTCGACCCCTCCTCGGGCTACAAGATCAGCCAGGGGGATCTGCGCAAGGAGGTGCTTGGGCGCGGCCTGTCGGCCGTGCTCGTCTCCAACCCCACCAACCCCACCGGCCAGCTGGCCGAGGGCAACGAGCTGAAAGCCTGGGTGCGGCTGGCGCGCGAGTGCCGCTGCACCTTCATCCTGGACGAGTTCTACTCCCACTTCATCTACACCGGCTCTTCCCCGGCCGAGGGCAAAATGGTCAGCGCCGCCGCCTACGTCGAGGACGTGGAGGAGGATCCGGTGCTGATCGTGGACGGCCTGACCAAGAACTGGCGCTATCCGGGCTGGCGCATCAGCTGGACGGTGGGCCCCCGCTCCATCATCGAGGCCATCGCCAGCGCCGGCTCGTTCCTCGACGGCGGGGCCAACCACCCTTTCCAGAAACAGGCCGTGGCCCTGCTCGACCCGGAGCTTGCCCTGGCCGAGACGGTGGCCCTGCAGACCTGCTTCTGGGAGAAGCGGGCCTATATGCTGCAACGTCTCAAGGAGATGGGGATCGAGCCCGACGCCGATCCGGAGGGCGCCTTCTACGTCTGGGCCAACCTGTCCAGGCTGCCCGAGCCGCTCAACCGGGGCATGGCCTTCTTCGAGGCCGGGCTCAAGGAGAAGGTGATCACCGTGCCGGGGGTGTTCTTCGACGTCAATCCCGGCAAGCGCCGCTCCAACATGCGCTACGAGCACTACGCGCGCATCAGCTTCGGGCCGGAGATGAGCGTGCTGGAGCGCGGGTTGGACGCGCTGGGCCGGGTGGTGGGGTGCGCCGCAGGCAGGTCGACGGGGTGATGTTCGCTATCTGGCCCTAAAAGGTGACCAACGCTGACCTTCTGTGTTCGTGCCTGGCCGAGCCCACAGTCGCCATCGCCCTGCTCAAGCGCGGTAGATTTCCCCCCCCGCCCGGCTCGCCGCCGGCAGCCTCCCGCTGAGCCGCTCCCCCCCGAGCAAGCCGACCAGCGACAGGCCGGGCAGATCCACCGCCTCGGCCGCTCCCCGGCGCACGTCCACAACCAGGCGCTCGTCGAGCGAGCGCCGCTCGAGCACCACCCGATTCTCTCCCGCGTGCAGCACCCGAAAGCCGCCCCGCCGCAAGGCCGAGGAGCTGCGCCGCAGCCCGCAGAGCTTCGACACCAGCGCGCGGGTGCGCTGGCACCAACGCTCAGCCTCCCAGACCATGGGAGCCCGGTTGTGAGGGTCGCGCCCCCCGCTCATCCCCACCTCGTCGCCGTAGTACACGCAGGGCACGCCCGGGAAGGTGAAGAGCAACACCATGGCGGCCTCCACCCTGTCCAGATCCTCGCCCAGCAAGAAGCGGATGCGGGGCATGTCGTGGCTGCCCAGCTGGTTGAACTGCAGGCGGGCCACCTGCCAGGGGATGGCGCTCAAAAAGGCCACCCACTGGGCCACCAGGGCCGCGGTGGGCAGCGCTCGTCCCTCCCCGTGGGGAGCCTTCTGGTGGAAGGCCAGGTCGCCTCCCGACAGCCAGTGCAGCACGGGCACCGTGAAGCCGCGGTAGTTCATGCTGGCGTCCAGCTCCTCGCCCTGCAGGTGGGGAGTGCCGTCGAAGAAGTGCTCGCCCAGCAGATAAGCCTCGGGGTTCTCGGCCTTCACCGCCCGGCGCAGGGCGCGACCGATCTTGTGGCCCAGCTGGCTCTCCCCCTGACGGGCCAGCATGTTGGCCACGTCCAGGCGCCAGCCGTCCAGCCGGTAAGGCGGGCGCAGCCAGTGGCGCAGGATCGAGATCATCTCCTCGCGCAACAGGGCGCTGCGGTAGTTGAGCTTGGGCAGCGACTTCACCCCCAGCCAGCACTCGTACTCGTCGGGGTGGCGCAGGAAGCTGAAGAACTCGGCGGTCGGGGCGTTCTTGTCCTGCAGAGCCTGCACGAACCAGGGATGAGTCTCGCCGCAGTGGTTGGGCACCACGTCCAGGATCAGGCGCATCCCCTGGCGATGCACCGCCTGCATGAGCGAGGCGAAGGCCCGGTCGCCGCCCAGGTGGGGATCCACCTCGCGGTAGTCGGCCACGTCGTATTTGTGGGAGGAGGGCGCGGTGAAGATGGGATTGAGGTAGACGGCGTTGCAGCCGAGCTCTTGCAGGTAGTCGAGCTTCTGCTCCAGGCCTGGCAGGTCGCCTCCGAAGAACTCGTGCCAGCCGGTGCTGGCCTGCGGGAGCTCGTGCCAGGCCCGGGCGATCACCGGCTTCCCCGAGCAGAGGTACTCTCCGTTCTGCACGTTGCTCTCGCTCTCGCCATCGTAGAACCGGTCTGGAAAGACCTGGTAGAAGACGGCGTCCTCGAGCCAGGCGGGCGATTCGAAGCGGGAGAGGTAGCGAAAGTCGGTGGCGTCGGTCGGGGTGTGGCGGGTCAGCCCGGCGGCGCTGAGCCAGAAGGCTCCCTCGGCCGTCTTGAGGTAGAAGCGATAGCCCAGGCGAGGCGCCGAGAGGGGGAGCACGGCGGTGAGGTCGGAGCTCATGGGCAGCATCACCTCCTCGCCATCGGGAGCGGTGCGCACGAAGGCCTGCTCCACCCCGTCTGCCTCGAGCCTCAGCTCGAGTCGGTCGCTGTGGGGGGTGCAGTAGAGCTCGCTGGAGTCGTGGTAGGCTTGCATCCGGATAGGATCGAAGCCGAGCGGCCAACTCCTGCCTGACAGGGCCAGTTGCAAAAACAAAGGCCGACCCGAGGGCCGGCCTTCTCTCCCGCGCAAGTTCCAGAAGCAAAGGACTGGACTTGAACCAGTTACCTCTCGATTATCAGTCGAGTGCTCTACCGATGAGCTACGTATGTACGCTTCTGAGGTGAGGTCGCGGTAAGCTGATTATACCAGCTCAGTGCAAGGCCTTGCCACAGCGTCCGCAGTAGTCGCTCTCGGCATCCTCCTCGCGGGCCCCGCAGGAGGGGCAGAAGACGGTGCGCTTGGGCAGCGCCGAGGGCTCGGCGGCCTTCTTGGCGGGAGCAGCCTTCTTGCGGGCGGGAGCCTCCTCTTCCAGACGCCCCGAGGGGGCGTAGTCGGGGGGCTCGAGGTTGAGCCGGCTGAGCACCGACGAGCGGGCGGGGGGAGCCTCGGTGGGCTGGTCCTCCTCCTCCTCGTCGAGCACCACTTCGAAGGCTCTCTTGCACACGATCTCGCGGTCGAGGATGCCCCACACCTCCCACTTGACCGGGGCCGAGGCAGCGCGGCCGATGGCCTGCTTGAGCCGCTTGAAGAGGCCGGGGCCCTTGACGTCCTCGGGCAGGCGCAGCTCGAAGGCGTAGTTGCCCGAAGCCAGCTCGCGCGGGCCGTCCAGGGTGCGGGAGGTCTCGTAGACCATCTCCCCCTCGCGAGTGGCGGTCAGGCCCACGGCCACCCGCAGGTTGGGGCGAGCCGACTCGAGCGCGAAGCGAAACACCCCCCGCACGATCTGGCGCGGGTCGTACTCGTGCTTGTCCAATTCCAGGCTGAACATGGGCGCGAGTTTCGCGAGCGGCAGGGTGCCCCCCTGCGGCAGCCCGAACAGGGGGGCATGACCTGCCCTCAGTGCGGCGCTCCGGTGGCCTCCGGCAAGAAGTTCTGCACCCGCTGCGGCACGGCCGTGGCCGTGCCCGAGGCCCGCATCAGCACCCTCAACATCGACCCCGAGACGCTGGAGAAGCTGCTGGCCGCCTTCGCTCCCCAGGTGAAGCTGGAGCAGGGCCAGCTGAAGGTCGGCAAGCTGAAGGTGGATCCGGTGCGCATCCTGCAGCCCGAGCTCAAGCTCAAGCTGGAGAACTGGCCGGGGGTCTCGGTGGATCAGCTCTCGCTCGGTCCTCAGGGCCTGAGCCTGAGCCTTCGCCTGACATGATCGAGCTGGCCCTCACCGAGCCCCACGTCAACGTGCTGCTCGACCGGGTGCAGGATCTCTCGGCCAGCTACCAGGACGGCTGTTTCGTGCTAAACCGCAAGCTCCCCATCGGGGCCGCCTCGCTGGTGGCCGTGCCCACCGTGGAGGGCAGCGAGCTGGTGCTCTACCTGCCCTTCGATCAGATCCGCGGCAACATCACCGGCAACCTGATGGGCCAGTTGACCAAGATGCTGTGGGGGGTGATCACCGACCAGGTGCTCAAGCAGGCCGGACCGCGCCTGGTGGCGGCCGGGCTGCCTTCGGACACTTTGAGCGTGGAGCAGGTCACCTTTCAGGGCAAGAAGGCCGGCCGAATCAGCATCTCGCTGCGCCGCGTCAACGAGTGGATGGCCCGCCAGAAGTGGGTCGAGCCTCTGCACGTCTCGGTGGAGTCACTGGGGTTCGAGCCGGGCCTGCTGACGGTGAAGCTGGAGTTGACCTGAAGTGTTCTGAAGGTTTTGCCTATCCTTTGGGGGCGCCCCATACAAGTCTGTCGAGCACTTCACTTTAAAGGTCCGGTCGGTCGGAAGGTTGCCGGGCTCGCACCACCCGATCGTACAGAGTGCTTTGAGGGCTGAAGATGAAGCGCTTCAGCACGGCGGGCCAGGATGGGTGAGCGTAGAGCGGTTGGTAGAACTCCGGGGCGATGGCCCTCACCTGCCCAAGTCGGCACCAGGGAACCTGCATGAAGTCGTGGTGCTCGTTGTGGTAGCCCACGTTGAAACTGAGCTTGTTCAGCGGACCGTAGTAAGAATAGGTCTCCTGCAGGTCGTGATGCAGGTAGTGCTCGGCGATCCAGCGGCCTCCCAGAGGATGCAGGCCAATGCTGAAGACGAACGACAAGAACAGATAGAGCACTGCTCCCCAGCCCGCCAGGGGGGCGTAGACGCTCAGGAAGAACAGCTGGCTGAGAATATTGGCCACGAACCAACCATCCCAGAGACGGACCCGCTTGAGATGGCCGGGCGAATCGTGCCCTGAACGAAGGAGAAGAGCAGCATCAGCAAAGCTTTGCGGAGCGTGCTGTTGCCCACCCACCGGGCCTCGTCCTCGCCCGCCAGGTCACCGTCGAAGTCTTGCTCGCCCTGATAGGCGTGGTGCAAGAGGTGGTATTTGCAGAACGGGATCCCTCCGGGGACGACCTGGGGCCAGTTGGCCAGCAGGCAGAGCAGGCGGTTGCCCAGGGCACGTCGGAACACCAGGCGGTGAGCACACTCGTGGATCACCACCCAGAGGGCGTGATTGGCCACGGCGCCGATGACATAGGCGGTGACGAGGATCATCCAGAAAGAACGCCCCTCGAGACAGGCGCCCAGGGCCAGTTGCCCGCCTACCAGCGCAACGGTCCATGCGGCAATCCGGCTGTCGGGCCCGAACAGTTGCTTGATCTCCGGATGAGCCTCCAGGATCGCTCGCATCCGGATGAAGTGGGGCTGCTCATAGTCTACGCGCTCAAAATCGCTGCGAGGTCCTGGCATCGACGCTCCTATCACTTGCTTGCGACACCAGCGTAGGGAACGGGGCTGAACGATTCTGGAAACCGCCTCGACGGAACTTGCGGGGTACGCTCGCGGTTCCCGGGAACGGGACCCGGCCAAAGGAGCATCTTTGAGCAAATCGACCCTCGGATGGCTCCGAAGGTGGGATGCGCAGACCCGGCCAGGAAGCACGGTTCAGGTGCTGAACAAGGCTTTCATGGGGAGGGTCCTCCTGGTTGCGCTTCTGCTGTTCGGCCTGGCTCGGGCCGAAGACCCGGGCATTTCCTTTCTGGCCGTGCTCGACCCTGAATCGGGACGCGTTCTGGGGCACTACCGGCTGGACGAAGAGTTGCAGCAAGAGGTCCTGGACGGAGTCGAAGCTCCTCACTTCCCCTACTCACGCCGTTTTTGCGGCCATGAAAAGAAGGTCTACATCGTCGGCTTCGAGGACGAGGATGCCGCCACCAAGCCCTACGGCGGCAAGTGGCAGATCGGCCAGGCCGTGACCGGGCGAGGTCTGCTCAGTGACGGCACGCAGTTTGCTTTCCGAGCAGACGAGGGATACGAGGGGCCAGGCATGTTTGGCCTGATCCGCAATGACCACTTTCACCCCCTGGTGCGCACCGAGTTTCACTCGAGCGGGCGCAGCCTGGCCGCTCACAAACCCCGCCTCACCGTGGCCGGGCCTTACCTCTTCACAGACAGCGCCGAAGGCGTGACCTGCATGAAGTGGGCCGACGGATCCACGCTCTGGAAGGCGACCTGGCACTTCGCGCACTGCCGCTACCCCTGGGGAGCTTTCTACCAGCGTGGATGCGTCTTCGCCGACCTGGAGGGGGGACTGGCCCGCATCGACCCGGCCAGCGGCAAAGTGTTGTGGAAGTGGGCCGGAGCAGGCGAGGTGGAAAACCTTCGCATCTACGACGACGGGCGCCTCTACGTTGGCTATATCTATGCCCCCCGGCAGTTAGGGCAGGAGTTGCGTCAGGCCTCTCAGGAGCAATACGGCGCCAAAGTTACCTGGGCGGCCTGGGTGCCCTACCGCGACCTCTACTTTGGCAGCACCCAGCAGCAGGGCCGCTGGGCCATCTGGGAACGCGTGAACGGGCGCTGGAGCTTCGTTCTCGATCACCCGGGCGGGATCAGCGAGGCCGAGCTGGATGCCCTGTACGCCCGCCACCAGCTCTCCCCTACCATGCGTCGTCGCTTGCTGAAACTCCCTTAAACAGACTAATTTCTCAGAGGAGGAGCGCACACCCGCTCGTGGAGCGGAGCGCCGCACCCGGGGCAACTGGGCCGCTCCTCGGCCCATTCGCCGTCGCAATGGTGGCAGGCGTAAAGCCTCGGAAGGAACTCATCGAAGACGAAGATCTCCTGACCATTGCGCGAGATCCCGTGACGACAGCAACCCCGATGAGTCAGCGCGGCGAGCTGCTTCTCGATGGCGGCTCGGGCCGCCCCGAGCTCACGCACGGCATCATTGACGGTCAAAATCCCCAGACGATCTTGAGCCATACGCAACAACTCGGTCTCGAGCTCACGGGCCTGCCGAGCGGACTCTTTCCACTGGCCCACGCCCCAGCCGATCACCCGGGCGGCGGCGCCGATCAGGGCCGGGTCGACGGAACGCGAGGGCGGAGGCGGTGGCGGTGGCTCCTCGGAACGGCGCTCGCGGGGAGCAAAGCTCTCGGGACGAAATCCGCCCAGGCCTTTCTTAGAACGAGCCATCGAGAAGTTTTCGGCGCCCGAGTACCGGGCTCCTATGACTGCTCCCCAGGGGCCAACCCGAGACCAGGTCACGCTCGACCTGACCTCGAGGTCCGTGCCGTCCAGTGAGCTTGATCGCGTGCGCTCGGTCACCGACGGGCCCGGAGTCTGTCAGGTCGAGCGCGTCGAGACAGTCAACGGGCGCGAGATGCTCCGGCTGGTCAACCAGGAGGGTCAGGTCTTCGTGGTCTGTTCGCAGATGGCCGAGAAGGTTGCCGAGCGGGTGGCCGACAGCCTGTTTCCCCCCACCCTCCCCGTGCACAGGCTCAAGGAGCAAAGGGTGGTCCCCACCGAGACCTCCGACCTGGGCAAGGATCCGTTCTTCTCCGAGCCGGCCACGGTCGTCCGCATCGTCAGCGAGCGGGCCACTTTGAAGAGCGCCACCGGACAGATCTAGGTAGCCGTGCCGCTGAGCGACCTGGTTGCTGACGGCCACCAGGCCGCCAGCAACCAGGTCGCCAGGCTGGTGAACGGGCCGCTGGGGGGCGCCATTGCGACCGTCGCCCAGAAGCTCCTGGTCGGGGGCGTGGCCCTCAAAACCAGAGCCTGATGTGTTAAGCTTTCAGTGTTGACGGTTTTGCCTGTCCTTCGGGGGCGCCTTTAAAGCTCCCCGTCGAGCACCTGGCGGATCTTCTCCAGCATGACCTTCTCCCGGTTGGGCCGCTCCACCACTTTCGCCAGTGAGCCATAGTGATGCTCGAGGCACTCGAGCAAGAGCTCCTTGAGCGCCTCTTCGGGCGGGCTGTGAGGCACGGCGGTGGAGTCGGGATAGATCTTCTCCAGCGTCTTGATGCGCTCGTCAAAGTGGGCGAAGACCGCCTCCAGGGGCCAGTCTCCCTTGCGGATGGCCTTGAGCTGGTCGTTGCCGCGCAGCAAGTCGAGGTCGCCCTCGAGCAGAATCTGCTCCACCTCGTTGAGCAGGCGTACCAGGTGGTAGGCATACTTCACGTCGTAGCCGTGGTCTTGAATCGTCTTCTTGCGCGCCTCGCTCTTGGGATCGGTGCGGGTGCGAATCTTGGACAGCTGGGCAAAGGCGTAGCCTTTGAAAGTGTGCCAGCACTTCTTGCTCAGAAACAGCTTGCGCTGCTCGCGCACCCGCTGGCCCACCGGGGTCATGAACAGGATGCAGTGAGCGGGCGTGAACAGGCTGTCCACCATGTTGGGGTTGCCATCGGCGCACAGGCGGAAGTAGCGCACGATGGAGTAGATGGTGAGGTCGTACGACTTGCGCTCGCCGGGCAGGTCGATGTGGTGCTGCTGGAAGTCGTTGAAGGTGGGCACGTTCTGATCCCAGCCCGGCACCACCCCGGCCAGGTGGGGAAAGACCACGTCCCGTGGGGGAATGCAGAACCCGTAGACATCGCAGTCGGAGCTGTCGCTGGAGACACCGTAGGCCTGGCTGCCCATCAGCGTCTCGTAGTGGACGTTCTCGGCCACGAACCGAGGGGGCTTGATCAGGTCGAGCGAGACCAGCTTCTTGGTCAGGCAGCCCAAAGCGTCAGCGGGCCGCCTTCTCGCCGAACTCGCGCAGGCGCCGGGCCATGCCGCGCAACAGGCCCAGCGAGAAGTCCGAGCTCTTGAGGAGCGCGAGCAGCGCCGGGCGGTCCAGGGTCAACAGCTCGCAGGGCTCGAGCGCGTCGGCGGTGGCCTGGCGGGGGATGTCCTCGAGCAGGGCCATCTCGCCCAGGTGGTCGCCCGGATTGAGAGTGGAGAGAGCCTTGCCGTCCACCGTCAGGCTGAGCGAGCCGGCCAGCACCACGTAGAACTCCGAGCCGGTCTCGCCCTGGGTGAGCAGGCGCTCTCCCGCATGAAGCTTCTTGATCTTGGAGTGCTGAGCCACCTCGGTCAGCTGCTCCAGGCTGAGGGCCGAGAACATCGGCACGGCCTTGAGGGGGACCCGAACCGTTTCCACCGGGACTTGCATCGTGAGCCTCCTTAGCGCACGCGGCGCAGGGGGAAATCCTGCCCGCTGCTGTATTGCACCACATCCTGTGGCTGGCCGAAGTACTCCTCGGCCAGCCGGGGCACCTCGCCCGACACGAACAAGAGCAATCCGTTCACGGTCACCAGGCCGCGAGAGTTCACCGGCGCTCCGGGGGGCTTGTCGTCGCCCAGGCCGCTCAGCACCGAGTAGGTCAGCAAGCCGTGCTCGAGCTTTCCGGCCTCCAGCGCCGCCTGATCGGTCGATGCCGCCGCCACCAGGAATACCCCGCTCTGGCGGGCCAGATCCTGCTGGGCTCGCACCAGTCCGGCGGAGAGAGCCTGGTTCATGCTGGTGGCCGCCGCCCCCGAGTGGCAGCAGTCGAGCACCACGAACTGGCGCGTGGCGGCCACCCGGGTCAGAGCCTCGGCCAGCTCGACCGAAGAGAGGCAACTGGCCTGGATCTGCTCGGGAGTGGCCACCTTCCCCTCGTGAGGCACGAAGTAGAAGGTCTGCCCCAGCACCTGGCCGTGGCCGGCCAGGAAGACCAGCAGCGTGTCCTGGGGGGCGGCTCCCGCCTTCAGATCCTGCAGGGCCTTGCGAACTCCGGCCACGCTGGCCTGGTCATCCACCAGCAAGGTCACCTTCACTTCTTCGAACAGGCTCCCCGGCTTGAAGGCTTGCGCGATGGACTCGGCGTCCGCGCGGCCCGACCTCAGGTTGAGCTGGCTGTCCTGGTAGCGGCTGACCCCCACGGACAGCACGTGCAGCCGGGGCTTTGCGCCCTGGGCGAGGCACGTGACTCGCACCGTATCCCCCCGGCTCTCCACCTTGCCCTCCCGATCGAAGGCCGTGGCCCGCAGAGTGTTCACGCCGCCCTCGAGGTCGACCCGGGCCCGGGCCACACCGCCCTCTACCTGGATGCGCTCGTCCGGCACGCGATGGCCGTTCTGGAAAAGACGCACGAGCGAGACTCCCCCGCCTCGATCCTCGAGCTTGACCTCCACGGTCAGGCTGGCCTCATTCACCGAATCGCCGGCCTGGGGCTTGAGGATGGTCAGCTCGGGAGGGGCCACCTTCAGGCTGCTCAGGGCCTGGGCGGGCTGGGGAGCCGGCCCGGGCTGGAGCAGCCTGGTCAAAAGTCCCGGCGCGAAGAAGTCGTTGTAGAACTGGTCCAGGGCGTAGAGCTGGCCGCCGAGCCGCCACTGGATCTGCTTGAAGGCCTCGGAGGAGCCGTCGAACAAGCCGTCCGGAGCCGCCACCAGCCACTGCCCCCCCTCGTCGAGCATGATGGCCGAGGCCAGCAGCTTTCCTTCGGGCGCCTTCCAGAAGCCCACCGAGGATTGCGAGTCCGGAGCGATGAGAACCCCCTCGCGCAGGAAGGCGCGCGCCGTCGGGTAGGGCAGTTTGAGCGAGAAGAGCCTCTTGCCGGTGGACAGATCCCGCTGCTCGGTCACCTGCTCGCCAGCCAGTAGAGCGGTACCGGAGTCGACCGAGCAAAGCACGGCGGGGTTGTCTTCCGGGTCCACCACTCTGGGGGCCGCCCCGGGCTTCCAGACGACCAGCCCCTGCTTGCGAGTCTTGGTCACCAGCGTGCCATCTCGGGCAAAGGCCAGACTGCTCCGGCCGAAACGGTCGGTCTGGGGCATCAGGGTGCGCGCCTTGCCCGAGGGGATCTCCCACTCGACCACTTCCCCACCGTTGGTGGAAGACACCAGACGCCGCCCGTCGGGCGAGAAGGCCAGGCTCCCCACTGCGCCCCGCCAGGTGTCCTCCTGCTCCCCTTTCAGCAGCCGCGTCTGACCCCCCGGCAGAGCAACCAGCGACAGGCTTCCGCCGATCTCGCCCACCCCCAGCCAGCGGCCATCGGGACTGAAAGCCAGGCTGAGATAGCCGGTATCGGTTCGGCGCCCGTTGATGCTCCCATCGGCCTGCCGGGTGAAGGCGGGCGGAGCGGCTTTCGACTGCTCCAGCACCAGGATCTGGCCCGACAACTCCCACACTCTGAGCCGCGCGGCCCCAATCTTGGTGAACTCTCCGGCCGCCAGCATCCGGCCGTCGGCCGAGAAGGCCAGGCTGAGCACCTCCAGGCCTCCCAACTGGCCGAAGCGGTAGACCGGCTTGCCCCGCTCCAGGTCCCAGACGACCACGGCACCGTAGCCTCCCACCGCCAGCAGGCGGCGGTCGGGACTGAGAGCCAGGGCGCTCAGACAAAGGGACCTGCCGGTCAGTTTTCTGGTCAGCTGCGCCCCCTCCCAGAGCTCGCACTGCTCTCCCTGACAGGCCGCGAACAGAGTGGTCTTGAGACTGGCTGCCACAGCGCTGTAGCCGAAGGTGTCGGCCATATTCCCTTCCGTTCCTTGCAGGGCTGCCAGAGCCAGCTCTTCGCCTTCATAGGGAGGGCGCTCGGCGACAAGCACCTGCCCCTTCAAATCGCTCCCCAGCCAGGCCAGCCTGGGCTGACTGCTGGTGTTGAGGAAGTTCGTGGCCAGAATACCCGCCTTGCCCCAGGCGATCCGCCGCCAGGCACCGGGAGCCGAAGCCAGCTTGCTGCCGTTGGCGGGGTCGAAGAGGGCCACCTCGTTCAGATCGGCCACGGCCAGCCTGCGGCTGTCGGGGCTGAATGCCAGGCTGAGCCGCAGGTCGAAGCTGGGGTCGATCCCTGGCCTCGGGGTCAGGGCCATGCGGGCCAGAGGCCGGCCGTCTCCCAACAGGGAAAGCACTTCCGGCCGGGCCTGGAAGTCGTCCCCCACCAGCGGGCCCGAGAATCGACCGAAGGCCGAGACGTCCCAGACCGCCACGAAGCGGTCGGTGGCTTTGAGCTCGCGAGGGGCCAGCTCGACATAAGCGATGGCCAGATACCTGCCGTCCGGGCTGAGGGCCAGCCCGGCTGGCGCCAGCCTCGCCTGCGGCGTGATGCTCGGCAGCGGCCAGCCCAGACCGATTCGCCCTTCCCGCTTGAGGTCGGCCACGTTGGCCCGAGGCCCGGTTGCGTCCTCGGAAATGCCCAACACCAGGTCGGAGTTCAGGAAGGCCAGAGCCGCGGGGTTGCGCAGAGCCGCTGCCGGGCCAGGGCTAAGGGCCAGACCGTTGCTGCTGTCATAAAGGGTCACGCCCTTCCGGGTGCCCACGGCCAGCTGCCCACCTGAATTGAAGGCCAGCGCCAGGGGAGCGTCCTCGAGGTGGATGGTGCAGTGCAGCTTGTCGGCCTCGAGATCCCACAGCTTGACGGTCTGGTCCACCGAGCCGGTGGCCAGCCAGCGTCCCGCAGGGTCGAAGGTCAGGCAGGCCAGCCTGTCGGTGTGCCCATCCTGCAAAATCAGGGTGGGAGGCTCGGCCATCCCCGGCAGAGCCAGCCAGCCGATCAGAATGAGGATCACGAGGAGCAAGTGCAACCTCCCGCAGGCAACCGGGATCGTTCCTGCGAAGTTCGCCCCCATGCCGATCCGCCCTGCCGTGACCGCCCTGGCCGTGGCGGCCCTGGTCACGACGGTCTTCTGGATGCTGCGCACCACCGACCTGGTGCGCCGTCTCGAGCTCACGCTGCTGGACGCCCGCTTCGTCTGGCGCTCGGATCAGGCCGTCCGGGTGGATCCCTCCATCGCCCTGATCGAGTTCGACGAGAGGAGCTACCGGGCCCTCGAACGCCATCCGGTCTTCTGGCTCGGCCTCTGGGGCCGGCTGGCCGGAAAGCTCTTGGACAACGGGGCCACGGTGGTGGGTCTGGACGTCATCCCCACCCACGTCGAGCCGGCCGATTTCGCCGACTTTGCGCGGGTGGCGGTGCAGCACCGCGGCAAGCTGGTCCTGATCGCCGCCCTGGACGGGGAGACGCTGGTTCACCCGGCCGACGAGGTGGTGGCCGCGCTGGGGGCTGAGAACCTGGCCCTGGCCAACCTGACCCGCGACTTCGACGGCGTGGCCCGGTCCCAGGCCGTGCAACCCCTCCCCCACCGGGCCCTGGGACGCGACAGCTGGCCCTTCCTGGCGGCCCTGCTGGCCGAGCGGCACGCCCGCGTCCGGGCCAGCGAGCCGCTGGTCATGATCAACTACCAGAGCGGCAGCCACTTCGCCAGCTACCGCCTGGAAGAGGTGCTGGAGATGTCCCCCGAGGCTCTGCGCCGCGCCTTCGCGGGCAAGGTCGTGCTGGTGGGCACGCTGGCCCGCTCCGATCAGGACCTGGCCGACACCCCCTTCAGCCTGCGGCCGGCCTCGGATGGACGGCGCCACTCCATGCCGGGCCTCTGGGTGCAGGCCTTCACCCTGAACACGCTGCTGACCGGCCAGAAGCTGCTCCCGGTGCCACCCTGGGTGGGTCTCGGAGCCCTGTTTCTGGCCAATCTGGCACTGGCCCTGGCCGCCACCTTCTGGCGCGCCGCCCGGGTCTTCCTGGTCTGGCTGGCGGTCAGCCTGGGGGCGCTGCTGGGAGGCTATCTCCTCTTCGTGCTGGCCGGGCGCTGGTTGGAGCTGGCCCCCATCTTCCTGTCGCAGCCTCTCTGCCTGGTGCTGGCCACGGCCGCCCGCCTGCGCTCGGTAGAGCGCGAGCGCATCGAGTTCGAGCGGGCCATTGAGCGCTTCGTGGCCCCCGAGGTGCTCGACGAGATGCTGGCCGACCCCGGGCTGCGCCGCTCCCAGCTCAACTCCCGCCGCGTCGTGACGGTGCTGTTCTCGGACATCAACGACTTCTCCACCGTCTGTGAGGTGGAGGACCCGGTGGTGGTGGCCCGGATGCTCGACGAGCACTACCAGGAGATGTCCCGGGTGATCTTCGCCCACCGGGGCACCATCATCCGCTTCGTGGGGGACCAGTTCATGGTGCTGTTCGGGGCTCCCCTGGCCCACCCCAATCCCGCCCAGGCGGCCCTGCAGACGGGGGTGGCCATGGTGGAGCGGTGCCGCGAGCTGGCCCAGCGCGGCAAGCCCGGCTTCTACGGGCTCAAGGTGGGCATCCACACGGGCGAGATGTTGCTGGCCACCATCGGCAACGACCAGAAGAGCGAGTACACGGCCGTGGGCGACAACGCCAACCAGGGCGCGCGCATCCAGGATCTGACCAAGAAGGTGGGGGTGGCCATCCTGGCCAGCCAGGCCACCGTCGAGGCCGCCGGGCCCACTCCAGGTCTGCGCATCGAGGATCAGGGCGAGCACCCGGTGAAAGGTCGAGTCAAGCAGGTTCGCGTCTACGCGATCTCTCGGGAGGGCGCATGAAGCCACAGTCACAGCCGCGACAGGAGCGGCTTTTCCAGCGGTCGATCGTTTCGTGGCTGGTGCTGCTCTTGCTGGTCGCGGCCGGAGCCCCCCCGGTGGCCATGGTGAGCGACCTGAAGGGCAAGATCGATGGGATCTCGCTCTTTGGCATGCTGCCCGCCGGTCAAGAGCTGCGGCTGCCCGCCGGGGCCGAGCTGAGCCTCAGCTTCGTGCAGGGCGGCCTGCGCGAGCGCCTGAAGGGGCCCTGCCTGGCCCGCCTGGAGGCCACCGGCGCGAAGGTGCTCGAGGGCGCCCCGGCGGTCACGATGCGCCCCGCCGAGGGATCAGATTCGGCAGCCCTGCCCAGGGGACTGAACCTGGACAAGATCGGGGGCCTGCGCCGGGGGGAGCTGCGCTTCGTCAACGACCCGGTCAGCCTGACCTCCCGCCCGGTGCTGCGCTGGGTCAGCAGCGAGCGGTTCCCCGAGCTGGAGGTCATGATCGAGGAGGCGGGCACCTTCAAGCGGGTGCTCAAGCAACGCGTGCCTCCCGAGCCGGCCCGGATGCAGGTCGAGCTCTCCCCGGGCAAGAGCTATCTGCTCTCGCTGACGGCCTTCCGGGCCGACGGCTCGCACATCCCTAACGAGCCCCTACCGGTCTCGCTGCGGGTGCTCTCCAGCGAAGAGACCGAGCGCTACGAGGCCCTCGCCCGCGAGGCAAGGATGGAGCTGCAGGCCCACCCGGACGATCTGGCCCCCCTCAACGAGCTGCTGGCCGCCTACCTGGCGGAGGAGCTCTACGCGCCCGCCCTGGAGCTGGCCCGCGAGCTGGCCCGACGGCGCTCGAGCGATGCCATCCTGACCAAGCTGGTGAGCGACCTGGAGGAGCGCGGGCGGTAGGGAGGCAAAGCCCCCGTCAACTCAGGAGAGAGCCAGCCGAATTCGCCGCGGATGAAGAGGAGGCAGGCCTCGCCAGATCTCCTGGGAGCCAGGCGCGGCGGTCACCTCCAAAACCACCTCGTTCCAGGGGCTTTGGAAACGGTACACAGCCTGGAATCCGTCCTGCTCGAGCTCCAGGTAACTCAGATGAGTGCCAGCCAGAGGGCGATTGTCTCTCAGCGATCTGGGCTCGGGAATCTCAATACAGTGAAGCGTGCCGTGGGGAAGAACGAGGTCGACTTTCAGGCAAGAAGGCTCGAATCGATAGTGGCGCAAGTGGGCGACCAACTCGGCTCGGCGCGTGCTTGGGCGAGGGGGGAGCTTCATCGGTTTCGCCTCCCCGGCTGCGGAGCCGTGATCCGATTCCATCCCTGCCGCCCCCGCGCCCCCTGCAGCGTCACCGGTGATCTGTTTGAGAACCTCGATCAGACCTGCGTCCGGCTGAATCAACTCCAGGCCGACCAGCCATCGCTTGGGTATCTTCTGGTCGCACCAGACCGTGCGGCCGGTTACTTTCAGGGGGGTCTCCACCGACTCCAACTCGATTTCCAGGTTCAGCCTGGTCCCAGGCGGAACCGGCCCTTCGGTCTCGAGCAGGAGGCCACTGAGGCTGCAATCAAGAGTTACAGCCCTGTAGCCAGGTAATTGGGCCGACATGACCCGGCTGCGCAGCGTCGCCCGCTCGTGGCGCCTGATCCCCTCCTGGGAGGTCGGGGACGGAGCCAGACCATTCGCGTCCCTGGCCACACCCGCCAGGACGTATCCCCCCCCTCGGTGCGGACGACAGACTTCCACTCTGAGCCGCGCCTTGCCATCCAGGACCACTTCACGTCCCCGGTCCACGGGGCGCGAGGAGAGAACAGTCGCTTTGTCCCCTCGGATATCGATTAAAGTGGTGCGCGTTCTCCAGTTCAACATGGCTATCTCCTCTCACCGATCGAAGCGATCACTCCAGGGCTGCACAGTCGGTCTGACAGTCGAGAAGCTGAAGGTCGCGGGCAAGGTCAGCAACAGGCTGACAACCAGGATCATCAGCACCAGTCCCTGCATCATCTTGCTTCACCTCCAAGCTCAGGATAAGGCCGCATTGTGAAGAGACGGCAGCAAGGCTGATGAATAATCCATTAAAGTAGGCATATTATAATATGCATACATCCTAACAGATTGGTAGCATCGGGCAGCGTTCGCCTGGCCGGGGTCTGCTCGCACAGCAAGCCCGACCAGCTCGTCTGGGGCTTGCGCTGGCTCCGGATCGGCTCAGGGGTTGAGAGCCTGAAGAGCCTTGAGAATTCGGTAGCGGGAGAAGGGCTTCTCGAGCACCGGGGCCCCCAACAGGTCGATGCCGCGCGCCTCCAAGATGAATGGAGGCAGTTCGGACAGCCATACCGTGCGGGCATCGGCCAAGGTCTTCAGACCGGCTCCCCGGTTGCCTTGCAGCGTGCTCAGGTCAGCCAGCACCAGATCCACCGACTTGATCTTGAGCATCCGCTTTAACTCCGACGCGTGCCGAGCTTCAATCACCTCGATGCCCAGACCCTCGAGCAGTCGCCGCAAGGTCAATTGTTCGGAAACCTCAGCATCGAGAATGAGAGCCGTGCGAGCGCCACCGGGGCGCGGCTGATCAGGCTCAGCAGCGCTGGTTGGCAAGAGCAAGCGAAAGGCAGTCCCTACGCCGGGCTGGGAGGAAACCGACAGTTCCCCTCCCATCTCCCTGGCCAGCGTGAACACGGTGGACAGGCCCAGGCCGGTCCCTCTCGACTTGGTGGTAAAGAATGGCTCGAAGATGCGGGCCAGCACCTCAGCCTCCATCCCGCAACCACTGTCCGCCACTGTCAGCATGGCGTAGGCAGGCCGGGTGAGACTGAGCCCGGAGCCATGATAGGGCGACTGGAGCCATAGAGCCGAGGTGGCCAGATGCAGGTGCCCCTCGTTGGCAAGGGCGTCCACCGCATTGACGACCAGGTTCATCATGATCTGCTCGAGGGAGGTAGGGTTGGCCAGCACCGGGAGAGGAAACTCGCAAAGTTCGAGATCCAGATGAATGCGATTGGCCAGAAGGGGACGAACCAGTGGCTGTAACTCGCCGACCAACTCATTGAGATCCAGGCTGCTGGCCTCGCGACTCTGGTTGCGAGCGAATTGCAGGAGGTGACCGACCACATTGGAGGCTTTCTGCCCGGCCAGGTAGATCTCGTCAACGGGCGTCAAGAGCCGCTCCTGGTCGGGGGGTAAGAGTCGCTTGAGGATCTGGCAGTTGCCCAGAATGATGGTCACCAGGTTACGAAAGTCGTGGGTCATTCCAGCGGCAACCCGACCTAGAGCCTCCATCTTCTGGGCCTGGTGAACCTGAGCCAGGGCCTGGCTGTTGGCCTGCTCGGCCCGCCTTCGCTCGACGGCAAATCGCACGGACCGATAGACCTCGCCCTCGGGCAGCCGCGACAGGGCCAGGTGTTCATCGGCCCCCGCCCGCACTGCTGCCAGGCCAAACTGGTAGCAGGGCTCGGACGTGAGCAAGATGACGGCCGCCTGAGGACCGAGACGGGCTACCTCGCTGACGATCGCGAGGTCGAGCTCTGACTGCTCCCCCTGCAAAAGAACGGCATCAAAGTGCCGCCGCTTCAGTTCCGCCAGAGCATCGTTCTGACTACAGGCCAGAACGGCGCAGACCTGCTGCCGCTGCAGACACTCCAGAGCAGCTTCTTGCAGCGGACCGGGGTGACCGATAAGCAACACATCCAGAGGAAGCGAATACATCGATGCCTGGATTGTAGACGGTCTTCATGAAGCTCTACCCGAATCTTCGATGAAAGTCTGCATCCAGGCCCTCATCGGATTGTCACGAATGCCTGGCCCGTCATCATGGCAGCGGGCTCGGACCCTCCATCCGCGCCGCTCTCAGGCAGAAGCCAGGCGCCGCACCAACAACACTAGTTACGCAGGTAGATCAGCACCGGAAGCTGCAGACGCTCCGGGGTTGGCGTGCCGTAGCGCTTCTTCTCGATCTCCAGCTCCAGGCCCAGCAATTGCTGGGTGAGCTGGAAATCGCAGCGAACCACGTCGCGGGCCAGCACCCGTCCACCGCTACGCTCGCCGGCCAGTCCCACGAGCGGTGCGGGAACCGCGGTTGGGGCAATGGGGATCTTCTTCCAGCGCACTTCCCGACTGGGGCTGTCGTAGTAGAACACTAAATACTCGCGCCACATGGGGCCGCCGGTGGCCGGGTCGACGTCAAAGCGACTGGTGGTTTCGTCCCAACAGCTCATGAAGGCGACCGCCGTGCCCGTGTCTGGCCCCGGGTCGAGACTGACGCTGGCGTAGACGCTTCGCTCGGCCTCCCGCTGCAATCTCGCGACCAACTTCTGTGACTCCTGGAGGAGATCGGTCTCGGTCTCCCCCTTCTTCCAGGCGCTGGCACCGTACTGGTAGATGAAGAACATCATCAGCATCAGGCCGGAAAGCAGTCCCATCCCCACCAGTTGCTCGAGCAGGGTATGTCCGCGTGGAACGGTCACGGGTGCAGGTGGGTCTCCAGGGCCACCTGGCTGGTCGTGCCCCAGCGAACTTCGACCCGGATGGCCTTCAGGCGCCCGGGGGTGATCTCCGAGCCGGAGACCACGATGGAGTAATTCTGCTTGTTGGCCGCCCGACCGGGGTAGGGAGGGGGCGGAAACTCCAACGGAGCGACCCCGACCTGAGGGTCGGGAATTCTTCCGTCGAAAGTGTAGCTCCCCGAAGGAACCACCGCCAGACCGCCTGTGCGGATGCTGAAGCGGGTTCTCTCCAGAACTTGACGGGCAAGTTCGTTGGCGGCGGCGATGTCGCGAGCCTGGGCTGCCATCTTGACCCCCGAGACGAACACCGAGACCAGCGCCAGGATGGCTACCGTCACGACGCCCAGGGCCAGCATCATCTCAACCAGGGAAAAACCGCGACGCGACACGATGTCAGCGACCGATCCAGCTGGACACCACGAGCCCCCCGACGCTGGAAGCCGTGGCATCCTGGAACAGATCCTCCACAAAGGTTACCCGGACGCCGTCTTGCAGATTGATGTCACCCCGACCCATGAGCGATCCGACCACGGTGACGTCATTGCTGGCGGTTATGGAGCCGTCGCAGTAGACCAGACCACGGAAGTAGGCGTTCCCCAGGTCTTCGTCACCGATCCAGTCGAGCATCTGCTGCAATTCGTCCGCCAGGTCCGTCTGAGCATTATCGTTGATGGCGTCGACCAGATTGTTGGTGCGTCCGCTGGCCAGGTGGTCCGCGACCACGCTGGCGGGAGTATCCGGAGAGGTGATGTTGGCGAAGAACCCGGTGATCTGGTTGCCGTAGGGTTGCCCTTGATTGTAGGCGCCAGACAGGTCATCCAGCTTCTTGAGCAGGAAGTCTCGAGTCGGGCTTGGCAACGGCTGGTTGGCCTCGATGCGCAGGGCCAGTTGCCCCAGGCAGTCGGCCGGTCGAGCCATGTAGGTATAGGTCGTGCTGGTTGAATGCCCCAGCGTGCGCCTCATCCGGTCGACGTTGGAATTGGCGAAGAGATTCGCGACGGGATTACTCAGCTGGCTCTTCATGTCGTTGAGCGTCAAGCGGGCGTTGTCGAGATAGCTGTCGGCCGCCGGGTCGACGACGGCCAGGGCGTCGAGGTACTGGTTGCCATCGAAACCGGACAGGGTGAGATCCCCCCCGCTGAACAGGGCTACCTGCTCCCCCGAGCCAGCCAGAACGGAAGCGCTGCCCTTCAGGGAGGTGTCTCCCGTGGCATACACTGAGCCGCTGCCCGTGATGCTGCCGTTGACGGTCAGGGGACCGTTCACGTAAAGATTGCTGCCGTTGAGCTCCAGGTCTCCGTTGATGGTCGTGCCGGCGGGAAGGTAGAAGTCGCCGCCAGGAAGGGTGGTCGCGCCCACCGGAGGGATGGCGGGCGTGGGACTTGCGCTCTTGCCAGCCACCGTTCCGGCGATGTTCACCACGGGAAAGGGGGCCACCGAAGCTCCGGGGGCCACTCCCCCGCCGGGAAGATAGCCGTTCAGGTCGATGGCCCCGCCACCGGCGGCCACCGAGGTGACCGAGCCCGAGATGTCGGCGCTGCCCGTTCCGTCCCATTCGACCACCAGCCCGGCAGCTCCGTTGCTGTGGATGTTGCCGCCCACCGGGGTAGTATCCTCCAGCGACCGGATCCCGTCCACGTGGACGTTGCCTGACATCCGCAGGGTCCCCCCGGACTGGATGGCGCGCCCCGTGTTCAAGACCATCGACGAGCGCGTCACGGACGCCTCCAGCACCCTCTCGGCGTCTCCCACCTGGGCGCGCACAATGATCAGGGCCGAGCGACCCCGCACCGATCCGACTCCGCGGTAGCTCTCGGCAGCGGCATCCGACCCGAGATTGTTGACCGAGTGGCTTTCCAGGAAGGGGCCGCTGTCACGGAACTCGACCTGCCAGCGACCTCCGACTCCGGGCAGCGTGCCGGTGAGCACTCCGGAGGTGAGCGCGAAGTTGGAGGCCTCCAGCGCGTCCATCGCGTCGGCCAGGCCGGCCTCGGCCACGTAGAGAGCGGACAGGTGGCGCTGGTGGCTCATGGTGGCAAACAGCCCGCCACGCGAAGAGACGTAGAGAGCCAGGACCATCATGAACAGCAGACTGGTCATGATCAAGACGAGGACAAGTGCGATGCCCCGGCGGCGCATGGTAGAAGTATACCAGACAGTTTCGCCAGGATCTGTTGCTGGGAAAGATTGAATGAAGGCCGCCCTCAAAACGGGAAAAACCAGGGAATCGACAGCGTGGCCACCACCCAACACAGCAGATTGAGTGGAGTGCCTACCCGCAAGAAGTCGCCGAAGGTGTACTGGCCGGGACCGTAGATCAGCGTGTTGGTCTGGTAGCCGACCGGGGTCATGAAGCTGGCCGAAGCCGCCACGGTCACGGCCACCAGCAGCGGTCGAGGATCGATTCCCACCTGCTCGGAGGCCGCGATGGCAATCGGGGCCATCAAGACCGCGGTGGCGTTGTTGGACATGGTCTCGGTCAGAAGGGTTGTGGCCAGGTAGAAACCAGCCAACAAGAGCCAGGGGGACAGAGCGCCGAGCTTTGTGACCAGCAAGCTGGCCAGGGCCCTGGCGGCTCCGGTCTTCTCCATGGCCACCCCGAGCGAGAGCACGCCAGCGAGCAGGAAGAGCACCTTCCACTCGATGGCTCGATAGACATCCTCGGTGTCCAGGCAACCCAGCAGGAGGAGAGCCACCGCCCCAACCAGTGCCGCGACGACCATTGGAAGCAAGTTGAGCGAGGCGGTGACCACCACCCCGCCCACGACCAGCACCGCGGGCCAGAGCTTGTGGCGGCGCAGGCCCGGGTCGGCCACCTCGCTCAGCACCACGAAAGCCCGGCTGCCCTGCAAGTGCGGCAGCGACTCACGCCGTAACTCGATCAACAGCACGTCTCCCGACTTGAGCGAGACGGCCGAAAGTTTCTGCCGCAGCAGGCGACCGCGCTGGCGGATGGCCAGCACGGTACCCCCGAACTCGTTGCGAAAGTGCGACTCGCGCAGCGACAGACCGACAAGATTGGAGGATGGTGCAACCACCGCTTCCACCAGCGTCAATTCGTCCGATTCGAACTCGTGATCCGGCCACTGCAGCTGCTCGTAGAGAGCCACTCCCTCCAGGTCCTGCAGTTTGCGGAGGTCTTCGATCGAGCAACGCACCCGCAAGATATCCTGAGCCTGCAACACCGTGTCGGCAGCCACCGTCATGCGACGACCGTCGCGTTGCAGGCTGAGAATGTCGAGGTCCAGGTTGCGCACCAGGGTCGAGCGCGCCACCGTCTTGCCTACCGAGGGGCCATCGGGGAGCAGCACCAGGTCGACCAGGTAGTCGGCCATGGCATAGGCACTGGTCAGCTCCGTTTCGGCGGGGCGCCGCTGAGGGATCAGGCGCTGCCCCACCGTCAGCATGTAGAGCGTGCCGGCCCCGGCCAGAATCAGCCCCACTCCCGAGAACTCGAACATCCCGAAGGGGCGCTGGCCGTGCTGCTCGGCCAGCGAGCTGACCAGGATGTTGGTCGAGGTGCCGATCAGCGTGCAGCACCCGCCGAACATCGAAGCGAAGGAGAGGGGCATCAGAAGGCGCGAGGGGCTGATCCCGGACTGCCGGGCAGCGCCCAGCACCAGGGGCAGGAAGACGGCCACGGCAGCTGTGTTGTTGATGAAGGCCGATAGAACGGCCACCGAGCCCATCATGGAGAGAAGGCCAAGATAGTAGCCCTTCTTGAGCTGACGGGCCAGCCAGACGCCGACCCGATCGACAGCGCCCGTCTTGAACAGAGCGGCGCTGAGCACGAACATCGCGCCCACGGTCAGGGTGGCCTCGTTGCTGAATCCGGCCAGGCCTTCGCCGGGGGTCAGAATGCCGCTCAGGAGCAGGACGCACAATACCAGCAGGGCTACCAGCTCCACGGCCAGGCGCTCGGAAACGAAAAGCACCACGGCCGCGAACACGACCAGCAAGACAGTCCAGGCCTCGGGGCTCATTCATGCGCTTTCCGGCACGGCTGGGGCCCTCCTCCCGGAGCAGCCGGGTCCAATGCGCTCGTCACGAAAATGGCCTTGCCTGACCGGGCGTGAAGTTCACAATCTAGCGCGGCGGTGTAACTTTGGCCTGCGCTGGAAGCCCTAGCCTGAAAGGGCCATGAACATTCATTCCCCCTCCCGCCAGACCGTTTGCGAGGCCCTGCAGGCTCGCCGCACAGCCCTGGTCGTGCAAGGTGACCTGGAGGGCGCCCGCCAGGCTGAGACCGACCGGTTGACCCTCAGCCAGGCGCCTGGCGAAGATCTCTACTCTATGCACTGCGCAGCTGCCGAGCGCATGGAGGCCATCCCGGAGCGAAGCCCTGATCATCAGACTCTGCCCCTGTGGACCGGACTTCTCGGCCTGGGTGTGGCCGGCTGCGGCCTGGGCTATGGCTTCTGGCCGCTCACCCTGGTGGGGGCCGTGGGGGCGGCGACCTCGGCCGTGCTGCTGGTCCGCTGGCACCGACAGGGAAGTGAGCGCGAGGGCTGCCAGAGATTGATCCAGGCTATCGAGCGTGGCCAGTCCGCCGCAGGCGCCCTCCCTCAGCGACCAGTCCTCGGTCGCGAGACGCTGCTCGAGGGCCTGTGTGCTCGGGAAGCCCGCCTGGTGGCCGAGGGCTCGCTGGAGACGGCCCGCCAGATCGGCGCCCTGCAGCGGCGGTTCCAGAGCCTGCCCGGCCAGACGGTCGACGAACTGATCGCGGACCTGCTCCACCAGCCCCTCCTGGAGCCAGCCGCCCGGGAGGCTCTGGGCCAGACAATCCAGGAGCTGAGCGAAGTGGCCAGGCTGACGGACGGGCCTGAATCAACGAGCCTGGAAACTCGAGGTGATTCGCTCATCGTGGGTGGAGTGGTGGTGCCCCGGCGCTGGGAAGGCGCGATGCCCGTGTCTCAAAGCCCCCACCCGTGAGGTGGTCTGCCCCCTCTTGCACCTGACTTCAGCGCTTGCGAATCAGGGTTCCCCCCACCACCAGGGAGTCTTTGGTCTCCATGATGTTGCCGACCTGGCGGAGCCCATCCGCCAGGGCGGTCATTTCCTCGGTATCCTGCTTGAGCAGGGCCGCGCGGGCCTGCTCAAGCTGCGGATAGGCCCGAGTCTTCAACAGCTCCTGACGGTGCTTCACGCTGGGAAAGGTCATCTGATATTCCATCTGAGCGCTGTCCCGGCGCATGCAGGCGACCTGGCAGACGGTGATCCCCACCAGGAAGACCCCCAGCCCCGGAAAGACGCCGTGGGTCCCGAGACCCATGGCCAGCGATACGCCCGCCCCGACCATGGCCAGGACGCCCCCGGCCACGGCTCCCTTCAGGCCCCAACCAGCCAGCTTATCATTCTTCAGGGCGGACGAACGCCATTTCTCGCAGTTCTCCAGGTCGGTCTTGATCTCGGGCTCCCACTGGTCCACCAGCGCCTGAAAATGCGTGATGGTGCTGTTCAAACGCTCCCGGCTGGTGGGCTCTGGTGGCGCGCTCGAGGCGCTCAGAGGCATGAGATGCACGGCACAAAATCTCCTCTCCTGGCAAGCAGGGTCAATGGGGAAACGTTCTTCATCTCCTGGACGGATGGCAGCATGCCTCCACCTTATCCGGAGGCTCTGAAAAAGCTCCGAACTCGTTCACACGATTTCAGATCGGCGCCAGCTTCCGAAGTCAGGATGGGATCATCAACGCAGGGAGGTCCATCCAGATGGATATCGGGAGCATTTCCATCCCCCAGAATCAGACCTGCGTCCCGCAGAACCCGCGCCAGTTGGAGCTGGAGAGACTGCGCGAGGAGCAGCGCGAAGAGGCCCAGGAGCTCCAGCGCCGGGAGCGTTTGCAGGAGGAGCTCTCCGACTGCACCCGCCCCTGGGACAGCCCCGCCGAGAGAAGGGCTGTCAGGAGCTGGTCGAGGGACTCAAGGAGAACTATGGCGGCTGAAGCTCACTCCGGCCCGGACTAACGGAGGAGAGACCTGCGAACGAACGAAGGCCGTTGCACACACCAGGTCGAGGAGCAAATCCATGGCGCGCACGGTCCTTTCCGGCCTCATCCAGGCCTCCAACCCGATCAACGACGAGACTCGTCCGGTCGCCGAAGTTCAGGCGGCCATGCTCGACAAGCACCTGCCGATGATTCACGACGCCGGCAAGCAGGGCGTTCAGATCCTGTGTCTGCAGGAGATCTTCAACGGCCCCTACTTCTGCCCGGGGCAGGACAAGCGCTGGTATGACGCCGCCGAGCCTGTCCCGGGGCCCACCGTCGAGCGACTCGCGCCCATCGCGCGCCAGTATGACATGGTGATGATCGTCCCCGTCTACGAGCGCGAGCAGGCCGGCGTCTACTACAACACCGCCGCCGTCATCGACGCGGACGGCTCGTATCTCGGGAAGTATCGCAAGACGCACATCCCTCAGACCAGCGGGTTCTGGGAGAAGTACTTCTTTCGCCCGGGCAACCTCGGCTACCCGGTCTTCAAGACCCGCTACGCGACCATCGGCGTCTACATCTGCTACGATCGTCACTTCCCCGAAGGCGCTCGGGCGCTCGGCCTGGCGGGGGCGGAGATCGTCTACAACCCCTCCGCCACCGTGGCCGGGCTCTCGCAGCATCTGTGGAAGCTCGAGCAACCCGCCCACGCGGTGGCCAACGGATATTTCGTGGGGGCCATCAACCGGGTCGGTACCGAGGCCCCCTGGAACATCGGCAAGTTCTATGGCAGCTCCTATTTCGTGAATCCGCGCGGGCAGATCATCGCCTGCGGCAGCGAGGATCAGGACGAGCTGGTGGTGGCCACGCTCGATCTGGACATGATCGAGGAAGTGCGCCGCACCTGGCAGTTCTTCCGTGATCGCCGTCCGGACGCTTACGGCCCGCTGGTCGAGGCCTGAGGCTCGCCCCACGATCGGACCAGCTCCAGGCAGACCTCGACTCCCCGGGCCATGTCCTGCAAGCTGACCCACTCCAGCGGTCCGTGGAAGTTCTGCATGCCGCAGAACAGGTTGGGCGTGGGCAGCCCTCTGGCGGTCAGGATGGACCCGTCCGTGCCCCCCCGAAAGGCCACGAAGCGGGGCTCGATCCCACAGCGCCGATAGGCTTCGGCGGCCAGTTCCACGGGCCGCATGTCCTGCTCGAGGCGATAGCGCATGTTGCGATACTGCTCCTTGAACTCGAGCTCGACCTGACAGCGGGTAGGAACCTCGCGACAGGCCCGACGCAACAGCTCGCGATGAGCCTCCAGCCCCTCCAGCTCGAAGTCGCGCAGGATGAAGCTCAGCGTGGCCTGGTGAGCGGTGCCCTGCAGGCTGGTGGCGTGCAGGAAGCCCTGGCGCCCCTCGGTCCCCTCGGGAGTGAGCTCGCGCGGCAGGGCATTGAGGATGTCGGCGGCCGTGTGCAGGGCGTTGACCAGCTTGTCTTTGGCAAAGCCTGGATGAATCGAGACGCCGGTGATCGTGATCACCGCCCTGTCGGCCGAAAAGGTCTCGTAGCAGAGCTCGCCCACCTCGCAGGCATCCAGCGTGTAGGCCGCGTCCGCCCTGAGCTTGTCCAGGGGAAGCTGGCCGGCCCCCCGCCCGATCTCCTCGTCGGGCGAAAAGCACAGGCGCACGTCCCCTCGCGCGATCTCCGGGTGCGCGAGCAGGTGGCCGGCGGTGGTCATGGCGATAGCGATACCCGCCTTGTCGTCCGCCCCGAGCAAGGAATCGCCGCTGGCCGTAACCAGGTCGTGGCCCTGGCGCGAGCTCAGGTAGGGGGAATCCTCGGCCCGCAGCACGTGTTCTCCCAGCTCGATGGGAGTGCCGTCCCAGCGTCGGTGAACCCGGGGTTTCACCCCCACGGCCCGGAACTGAGAGCTGGTGTCCACGTGGGCGCACAGGGCGATGACAGGACCCTGCCGGTTGCCCGGCACGGTGGCCATCAGGTAGCCGCGCTCAGTCAGCTCCACCTCGCGAGCGCCCATCTGCTCGAGCTCGGTCTGCAGCAGTCGGAGCAGGGCCCACTGGCAGTCGCTGCTCGGGATCTGCTCATCCGGGGTGTCCGGATCGCTGGGGGTGTCGAGGCTGCAGTAGGCAACCAGGCGGCGTTCCAACTCGTCGATCATGGGGACCTCCATCGGATCAGCTGTTGCGCCGACGCTCGCGAACCACCACGCCCCCCACCGTGACCTTGCCCGGGGAAAGCTCGACGGCCGCGCCAGGCGAGCGGTCGGGCACCTTCAGGTGGCGCCGCAGAGCCAGCTCCCGGGCCGCCTCCCAGGGCATCCCCTGGCCGCGCAGCTCGCGGGCTTGCTGGTAAACCCCCATGCCGTCCTCGGGGAGCTTGCCGGTCAGCTCCAGGTAGCGCTCTGCCCCGCTGGCCCAGCCGTCCGGGTCCTGGATCAGCTCGTGAAGCACCTCCAGCGAGGCATCCAGCTCGTCGGGATCGACCAGCTTCGAGAGCACCGGGTGGGCCGCCGCCTGGGCACAGAACCCATCCCGGAGGGTCCGCTCGAGGTCTCTTCGATCGGAGGAGGCCCGGGCGAGCTTCAGGCCGGTCTGGTAGCTGGCCACTCGCTCGGGCAGATCCTGGCCGGCAAAGCCGCCTACCGCGCGAGCGGTCTCTTCGGCCACGTAGCCATCGATGAGAGCTTCCAGCTCGTCTGGCACGCCGGCAGCGCCGCTTTCCAGCTCGGGTCGGAGCAGGCTCAGCAGCTTCTGGGAGAGCTGTGGCTGCTCCGTCCAGAGGTTAGCGAGCAGGCTGAGCGAGGCCCGGGCCTCGGGACCCAGCTCCTCCAGCGAGCCGGCCTGGCGGTAGCTCTCTTCGAAGCGAGCCAGGGCAGGCCCGCCCAGGGCGCTTCGCTCGGCCGGATCGAGGGCCGCCAGGAGGGGGGCCGAGCGCTCCGAGGCCAGCTGGTTCTCGTAAGGCTCCATCAGACCCGATCCGGGCACCTCCTCGCCCAGCAAGGAGTTGATCCGCAACAGGCGCTCGAGCTCGCGGCCACGCTCGGAGCCGGAGAGCTGGCCCAGTCGCTGGGGTCCCTGCTCCAGGGCGTGCAGGCGGGCCGCATCCACCATCCGGCGGGTGGCCCGGTGCTCAGGCTGCCTCTCCAGGTCTCCTTCGAGCAGGGCGTAGAGCCGCGGCCGGTTGGTCGGATCCTGGTGCAAGATGGCCAGAGTGGCCCGGGCGCGCGGGGGCAGATCCTCCAGGCTGCCGGCCTGCCGGTAGGCCGTCTCCAACCCGGCCAGGAGCGATTCTCCCCGCTCGCCCACCAGCCAGGCGTGGTCAAACTCCCCGTTCCAAAGGTCGAGCAGCCGGTCGTCGTTGCCGACCTCGAGCAGATGGTCGAGAGCAGCCTCGGGCAAGCTGGTTGGAAGGGGGAGAGTGGCCAGCAGCTCTGCGGGACAATCCTTCAGAAGCTGAACGGCCAGGGTGAACTCACTGGAGCTGCGCATCAAGTGGTCGCCCTCCTGCCCGCCCCGCGACTGGAAAAGCTTGCCGGCCAGCCAGGCAACCTGCTCGGGGGTATCGGGGCGCCAGCCGAGCTTGAGACCGGCATACTGGACCGTCTTCTCCAACGGCTCGGGCAGATAAACGCCGCGGTGCTGCAGGCAGAGAGTTTGCAGCACCGGGCTCATCAGATCGGCGCGCCGCTCGAACAGGTTGCTCAGGGCCGACCGGGCCGCGTAGCTGGGTCCGACATGGTCGGCAAGGAGCAGCGGGATCAGGTTGCGGCTCACATAACCGCCCTCCTCGAGCCGGGGATGCTGCTTGATGAGCTCGCCCAGGGCCGAGGCCAGAGCGCCGCCGTCGCGTCCGAGGCGACCCTCGGCGATCAGACGAGCCGTGGGATCGGGGTCGGCCGGATCCAGGCGGGCGATATCCAGCGGGCTGGGATGGACTTCGATCCGGTTGTCGGAGATAGCTGCGCCCAGCTTGACCTGGTCCAGGGTGCCCCCCACCACCCGGGCCTGACCGCTTCCCACCCAGGCCTCCACCTGGGCGCGGCAGCGCGCGGCCATTTTGAGGTCGGCCTCGGCCGGCTCCTGGGCCCGCGTATCGCTGTCGAACTGGAGCCGAGCGCGGTCCTCGAGCCCGGTCCACAGGTGCACCAGAGTGCGCAGAGCGGTGGGCGTCATGGGCCGTTCCTTCAGGTGATCGAGAAACTGATCCCAGACGTCGAGGTGGAGAGGGAAGGCCCCCTCAGGCCGGGCTCGGTCTTCACTCATCCTCTCGTGCAGTCCCTCGAGGTAGGCCACCGGATCGCCCGCTTCGGCCACCCACATCTCCAGGGCGGAATCGTAGTGGGCGTGGTCGTCGAGCAGCACTCGGGCCAGGCGGGCAGCCAGGGGATGCCCCTGGCCGTGGGCCTGCCTGGCCAGCTCCGCCTGCATGGGCTTGTCCAGGGTGGCGCTCCCCTCGATGAGTTGGCGGCGAAGCCCGGTCAGGAAAGCCATGGCAACCCGGCCTTCGGGGGCCGGCGCCGGGACGGGAGGCGTCTCGGCCACCCAGGCCGGGGCCAGGGTCCTGGGCTCGGTGGCGCGCTCTTCTCCCAGCACCACGCTGTCGGGACTCTCAACCGAGCTGGCTCGCTGAGGCCCGAACCAGCTCAGGGTGCGGGCCGCGCTCTGAGCGAGAATGTGCATCCCTTCCAGTCTACTCCGGATGCCTGAAGGGAGCTTGAAAAGCCCCCTTACTGCCAGTCTCCCAGCTTCCAGCAGGATCCCACTTCAGAGAGAGCCCGTCTCTATCGGGGAGGTGGCAGCGGCTTGCCCCGATAGCGGTAGACTGTTTCCAAGGAGTCGGTTGTGAGCTGCTTGCGCATCCGGGGGGAGAATCCGTGTCGGGCGAAGAGCGCATCCAGCTCTTCCTGGCTCTGGCCTTTGACCTCGTAATCGAAGATGAAGGACCACTTGCCGTCCACGCACTCCCAGAGGGCCTGCCTGCCGTCCTTGAGGTAGTTCCCCTCGAGCTCCCCCTTCCGCCACCAGACGGAAGCGAAGTGGCGGTCCTTGTAGGGGATAATCCGGCTGAAGAATCGGAAATCGCCGGGCCAGTTGTAGTAATCCAGGGCTGCTTTGCGCAGGCTTGCAAACTGGGCATCGGAGGGACCATACTGGTATCGAACGTAGAGGTGGCCATCCGGATAGAGGTCCAGATCGCAGACTTCGACCGCGTCGGGCCAGGTCCACAGCTGCTTGCCAGTGTCGGGATTCACGCGCACCAGTCCTTTGGAGCTGCTCAGGTAGAGCGCCCCGTCGCGATACCAGGCGCCCCAGTTCCAGCGACAGTAGTGGTTGAACTTCAGATCCGTGCGCCAGAGCACTTTGTTGTCGGGGATCCGCTTACAGAGCAGGCCCTGGTCCTCTTCGACCAGGAGAAATGGGCCCGCCACGCTGAGCCGCGGGTGATGAAAGTAGGCGCTGCGTCCGGCGGTGGAATAGCAGGTCCGCGAAATCAGAGTCCACTGCCGACCGCCGGCGTCGACCGCCTTGAGAGGCCCCCAGCCGACCTCGTAGTTGCCCTCCTTGCGAAACCAGAGGATCGAGATCTCCCCCGGCAGCGTGCCCAGATAGGTCTTGTCGGGTCCCCCATTGAGGTCGGGTCTGTCGTAGACCTCCGGTTTGTCCGCTCCGCGGCGCTCTCCAAAGCAGAACTCCCAGAGGTAAGCGAAATGCGGGTCTTCCGTTCCGGCATCGATCGCCTCGTGCGTGGACCGCATCAGAAGGTAGTGCCCGAGCGGCTTTCCGGTGGCCGGATCGAGCACGCCCACGTGTCGATTGGGCGGGTCCTCGGCGCGCAAAACCGCTGTCAGACATAGCAAGAGCAGCAGGAGGTTCAGCGTTCTTTCAGTCCTCAAGCGACACACTCCAAAGCGTGATGATCGTACTTCGGCCGGACCCCGGGTGAAATGACTCGCCGAAGTCCAGGAGGCCCTCCAGGACGGGCGCAAGAGGGCTCACGGTATTTTCCGGTATACCCTGGACACTCGAAACTCACACCCCTGGTGTGCCAATCAAAAGGGTCACTCTGGCTCATTTTTGCTCACCTAACCGGAGGAGGCCACCCAGCAAAAAACCCGCCATTTGGCGGGTTTTCGTTGGCAGGGGAGACAGGATTTGAACCCGCGGCCTACGGTTTTGGAGACCGTCGCTCTAACCAGCTGAGCTACTCCCCTATTTGCGCCCCCCATTATAGACAGGCCGAAGCCAGGTTGGCAAGACCCGAGTTACTCGTACCACTCCTCCATCCGGCCGTCGGGGTGACGGACCAGGACCTGGGTGAGGCCGTAGCAGGTCGTGCGCAGGGTGCGGGTGGTGCCGGGGCCGTACTCGATGGACTGGAGGGCGTCCTCGCAGTCGGCCTGGTAGGTGTAGATCACGCCGTCCAGCGTGGACTCGCGGTCCCAGCCGGAGCAGAGCAGGATCTCGGGGTAGTCGATGCGCGCGTCCATCAGACTGCGCAAAGGAGCGGGATAGCCGCACTCGGCCATGCCGCGCAGCAGGTTGGGCGAAACGTGGCCCGTGGAGTTGTTGTCGAGCAGCAGGCTGCCGACGTTCACCGGTTTCATCATCGTCATCATAACGATTCCCATGATGTCCAGGCCCGTTGCGCATGCGTTGCACGGTTGTTTCCAAAAGGTTACCGTCCCGACAGATTGGACCGACTGACTCTCTTCCGCAGGCAAACGTTGTCTGGCTGCTCCAGCCAGGGACGGCAGCGGGGAACAAAACCGCTCTTCCCATTGTCCAATCGGCATTCTCGAGCACAGGAGAGACTCTGCCATGAACGTGAAGATCAACCTGCTGGAAAAGCCTGCCAGGGTCCCACTTTCCCACTGGCTGCTGCCTGGCGTCGCCCTGATCAGCTTACTGACGGCCGTCTGGAGGATCGCATCCCAGGTCCCGCCTGGCTTCCCGGGATGACTGCAACGGGCCGGCAGGCTCCCAGGGCAGATTGGCGGAAACCTGGCCTGAATGCGCGCCCTCCTGATCGCACTCCTGGGGCTCCTGACCTTCGGCTGCACCTCCCCCACCAGCCCGATGCCAGCAGCGCCCACCCCGCAGTTGCAGGCGCCAACGCCGCCCCTGCAGTTGGAGCTCCCGCCTCTGCCAGGCAAGGATCTTGGAGAGATTGACCTCTCGAGCCTGAGCGCCGAAGAGCTGGCCGAGGGTGGCTCCTACTTCCTCTCCGAAGGCGACTGGAACGAGGCGGCCCGGTGCCTGGCCTGGGCCGTCAGCCGGGGGGCCGACCAGCGCTACAACCTGGCCTGCGTGCTGGCGCGCGACAACCAGGTGGAGGCCGCCTTCTACTGGCTGCAGAAGGCGGCCGCCGAGGAGGGCGTAGACGCGGACTGGGCGATGCGCGACCCGGACCTGGCGCGTCTGCGGAGCGATCCCCGCTGGTCCAAGGTGGGGCCCTTCTTACGCGCCTACAACGAATACTATGGGCGACAAGACCTCCTGCGGGTCCGTTGCGTGCTGCCCGAGGGGTATGACCCCGCCCGACCCATCGTCACCGTGGTGGGACTGCACGGGCTGGGGGGCGATGAAGCTTTCGTCGACGAGCACTATCAAGCGCTCTCGAACCGCCTGGGGCTTGCCTTCGTAGGCGTCAGCGGCACGCGCCCGCTGGGTCCCAAGTCCTATAGCTGGAGCGAGGACCGCGAGCAGGATCACAAGCAGGTGCAAAGGGGGCTGGGCTCGCTCAAGCAGAAGCTGACCCTCGGCAAGGTTCTGTTGTTCGGATTCTCGCAAGGTGGCCAGATGGCATTCGAGCTGGCCGCAGCCTACCCCGAGGTCTATGCCGGAGCGCTCTCGATGTCCCCTGGGCTGCGCGATGAAGGGCAGCTCAGCGGTCTCACGGCCTCGCCGGGGAGCAAGCACCAGCGCTTCATCCTGGTCGCGGGCGAGGAGGAGCATCCGGACACGCTGGCCTGCGCGCGCGGGGACGCCGACTGGGCCAGACGAGCCGGTGCTCAGGTGAAGCTGAAGCTTTACCCCAAAGTCAGCCAGCACGCCTTCCCTCCCGACTTCCTGGAGGCGTTCCCGGGTTGGCTGGACTGGATGCAGGGGAAGTAGGCTCGACCCGGCAAAGACGAAGAACCCGACCATGAAAGATCCCGTCCAACAGGCCATGGGCAAGTTCGAGCGCGGCGACCCGGATGGCGCCATGAACGTGCTTGAGCGAGCTCTCAAGAAGTCGCCCGGGAACGTGGAGGTGCTGCTGGCTCGGGCCCAGATCCTGCTCGCGTGCGGCATGGCGGCCGAAGCGCTCGAGTCGCTCGAGCGCGCCCGAGAGTTCCATCCCGAGCGCGCCGATACCTGGTGCGCTCTGGCCGCGGCCCACCGCCAACAACTCTCCCTGGAACAGGCCGCCCAGGCCATCGAGCAAGCCCTCCGGTTGGCCCCGCAAGAGCCCGAGGGGTGGGCCGAGAAGGCCCGAATCCTCAAGGAGCAGGGCCGGTTCGAGGAAGGCTGGCAGGCGGCTACCCGGGCGCTGGAGCTATCTGGAGGCGATTCGGAGGGGGCGCTGCAAGAAGCGGTCGCACTGGGGCAACTGCAGGGGCTCTGGTCCGAGTTGGGAGGATTGGCCACCCGGTTCTCCCTGGAAGGCCTGCCGGAGCACCTGGCCGGCCTGCGGGCCAGGGGAATCACCCAACCCCAGATCCAGGCGGAGTTCTGGCACAAACAGGGCAACCGACTGCTGGACCTGGGCCACCTCGAGGAAGCCCTGGAACGCTTCGACCGGGCGGCCCGGCTGGATGATGCCGCTCCCTACTGGCTCGAGCAGGCGCGGGCCCTCGAACTCTTGGATCGCAGCGAGGACGCGTCCCGCAGCCTGGAGAAAGCCCTGGCTCTCGCGCCTGAGAACCCTCGCTGCTGGCTGGGCCAGGCCGGGTCTCTGGCTCGCAGAGGGCAGCTGGACGAGGCCCTCAAGTGCCTCGACCGGGCTGTAGAGCTGGCTCCGTGCGATTCTCGGGTGTTGACCAGCCAGGGCCTGTACCGCGCCCTGGCCAGGGCTCCCGAGCTGCTGGCCCGCGCTCTGGCCCGAGCTTTCTTCCTGGAAGGAGAATCGCCCGAGCAGGCCCTTCCCCTTTATCGGCAAGCGATGTCAGAGCACCCCAGGGACGGCGTGGCCCTGGCCGCGCTGGGCTCATGCTTGATGCGCCTGGGAGAGGAGGACGAGGCTCAGGCGCTCCTGGACAGAGCCGTCAAAGCAAGTCCGACCACCATGCTGGCCTGGCTCAACCGGGGAACCCTGCTGGCCCGGGCGGGAGAGCTCGAGCAGGCCCTGATCAGCTTCGAGCGGGCCTGTGAAGAGGCGCCCGACAGCCTGCTGGCCTGGTGCAACAGGGGCGAGTGCTGCCTGCAGCTCGACCGCCCGTCCGAGGCAGAGCAGGCCTACAACCGCGCCCTGGAGCTGCAGTCGGCCTTCTTCCCGGCGGTGGAAGGCCGGATCCGCACCCAGATCGAGCAGAACCGCTTGAAAGAGGCCCGCCAGACCTGCCGGGCCTACCTCAAGAGCGGCCGGGCTACCCCTGATGAGGCCGAGAGCCTGCAAGAGCTGCTCGACATGGCCTGAGCCATGTTTCCGGCCCTCCTTGCAAGCGGGCGCCGTTGGGCCCCAGCAGCCCCACGATCTCGACGCACGTTCAGAGACTTTTCACCCCGACCCGCTAGGTTCAAGCTGCATGTTTGTGCGTCCGATCGCCAGCTCCTCGGTGTCGCCCCAGAATGGGGAGCTGAGCCAATTGGTGACAGCCTCGAATCAGCAGTACGGCGAGGAGATCTTCCGGCGCCTGCCGCACGATCCGTCGCGCCGAGCCGCCAGCGTCAACCTCTTCCTGGAAATCTGCAGCTGGCGCTCGCTCGCGGGCGCGTCGGGGTGGGCCAACGCGCTGCACGCGGCGCTCGACCCGGCCCGGCCCGAGCAGGTGGCCGAGTTGAAAGGCCTGGTGCAGGCGGCCGGCGCGCAGTACGGCCTGGACGCTTTCTGGAGCCTGCCGAAAGAGCCCGAGAAGCGGGCCAGGAGCGCGGCCCTGTTCCAGGAAATCTGCGGCTGGCGCTCGCTGGTGGGGGAGTCCGGCTGGGCCACCCCCCTGCTCCAGGCGGTCGACCCGGACCGGCCCGACCAGGTGGCCGAGCTCAAGGGCCTCGTCCAGGCCGCGGGCGCCCAGCACGGCCTGGACGCCTTCAAGAGCCTGCCGAAAGAGCCCGAGAAGCGGGCCAGGAGCGCGGCCCTGTTCCAGGAAATCTGCGGCTGGCGCTCGCTGGTGGGGGAGTCCGGCTGGGCCAACCCCCTCCTTCAGGCGGTCGACCCGGACCGGCCCGAACAGGTGGCCGAGCTCAAGGGCCTCGTCCAGGCCGCGGGCGCCCAGTATGGCCTGGACGCCTTCAAGAGCCTGCCGAAAGACTCCCAAAAGCGGGCCAGGAGCGCCGCCCTGTTCCAGGAGATCTGCGGCTGGCGCTCGCTGGTGGGGGAGTCCGGCTGGGCCAACCTCCTCCTCCAGGCGGTCGACCCGGACCGGCCCGACCAGGTGGCCGAGCTGAAGGACCTGGTCCGGGCGGCCGGCGCCCAGTACGGACTGGACGCATACAAGAGACTTCCCCAGAACCCCGAGAAGCGGGCCAAGAGCAAAGCGCTGTTCGAGGAGATTTGCGGCTGGCGCTCACAGGTGGGGGAGTCCGGCTGGGCCAACTCGCTGCACGCGGCGCTCGACCCGGACCGTCCCGAGCAGGCGGCGGAGCTGAGGCAGCTCGTGAAGGCGGCCGGCGCCCAGTATGGTCTGGACGCTTATCGGTCGCTGCCGGCGCAGAATCGGGCTGAGGCGATCGCGACGTTCGTCGAGATTTGCGAGGCGCGCTCGCTCCTGGGCGAGTCCGGCTGGGCCAATTCCATCCTCGGCGCGGTCCTGCAAGCCGAGCGACCCGATGACGCCCGCGCGTTCTTCCTGGCCCGCCTGAAGACCGACTCGGCCGAGGTGGCGCTGAGCTCCTGGAAGACTTTCAGCCTGGACAGCCCCGTCGTACGCGGCCTGGCGCTGCGTGCTGGGGACACCGACCCGGGTCTGCGCGAGGTCGGTGCCTGGGTGGACGGACAGGACCTGGCACCCGAGCACGTCACCCAATCGCTCTCGGCACTGGAACCGGAGCGCGCCCTGGCTCTCCTGCGCCATCTGCACGCGACCGACGCCCCCGACTTCCAGGCGAGCCTCGACCGCCTGGTCCCGCTGCTCCAGGGCAACGACCTCGATGTGGAGGTGGTCCTGGAGACCGCCCGACTGGACGAGCCGCCCCGCGGGGCCAGCCTCGGCGAGGACGGCGACCACTGGATCATCGGAGGCGTGGCGCTCAAGAAGCGGGAGGATGGCGCCACAGCTCCGGCCGGGCCGTAAACGAGGCCCGCCGCTCGGTCAAGACCAAAGGCCTCGCACCTTAACGAGCGACGGCGTTCTCGAAAGCCGGGCGCAGGGCCGGGTCAAAACGGGTGCCGAACTCGCCCCGCATCTTGGTGAGCAGCGCGTTGCGGTCGGCGCCCTTTTCGCTCACGGCCTCCACCCAGGCTTCGGCCACGGCCAGCACGCGCGCCAGGCGGGGAATCTCCTCCTCCTTGAGGCCATCGGGTGTGCCCGTGCCATTATAACGCTCGTGGTGGTGGCGCACGATGGGAATGACCTCGCGGAAGATCTTGACCCGCTCGAGCATGCGGGCCCCGATCTCGGCGTGAGCCGGGTCGTCGGGATCGGCGCACTTCACCTTGCCGATGTCGTGCAGCAGTCCAGCATAGCAGAGGCGCTCGATCTCGGGAGGCGAAAGCCCGAGCTCGCGGCCTATGGCGGTGGAGATGCGGGCCACCTCGATCAGGTGGTGCCGGCTGATGCGATCGTGCTTCTCCAGAATCTCGATCAGAATCTCCACCGATTCGTTGAAGAAGTTGGTCAACCGGCCCATGGTCTCGGCGTTCTGCAGGGCGATGGCCGCCTGGCCGCAGAGCACCTCCATGTACTTCTCGTCCACCTCGGTGAAGCCACCGGGGTCGGTCTTGTTGATCGCCTCGATGACCCCCAGCGGCTCGCCTCGATAGACCACCGGGCAGACCAGCACCGACCGGGTGGTGAACTGGACCGCCTCGTCCACCACCTTGCTGTGGCGCGGGTCGCGGCGCACGTCGTTGACGCGCATCATCTTGCGGTTCTGAATGGCGAAACCGGCCAGCGAGTGCTCGTCGAGCGGGAAGCGCACCCGCTTGACATCCTCCGAGCGCGGACCGAGCGATTCCTTGAAATAAAGGTCATTGCCCCCCTCGCCGATCAAGATCAGCGAGGCTCCTTCCGCCCCGGTCAGCTCGGCGGCGGCGTGTAAGATGTGCTGGAACAGAAGGTTGCTGTCCAGGGTGGAAGTCAGCGCGTTGCCGATCTCCAGCAGGCGCTTGTAGGCTTCCATCTCGTTGGAAGGAGGGGCGCTGCGCACCGCCACCGGCCCCGTTCCCAGGCCCAGGCTGATGGGATTCACCTTCAAGGTGGTGGTGCCCACCGAGCCGCGCAAAAGGGAGTCCTCTGACTTGGCCTTCTCGCGCGTGGCCGACATGAACTTGGGCTTCTCGCCGCTCTGCTCGGCTTCTTCCCGCTCGCGCTCCTTGGACTTGGCGGCCTGGGCCCCGGTGGGAGTGGAGGCGTCGATGTACTGGATGGTGACCTTGTAGGCCTCCTCCTGGGCTTTCAGGATGTCGCCGATGAAGCCCACCATGGCCTCCACTTCGAGGCCCGTGCGCATCTTCACGTATTCGATGGCAAACGTGTCGTGGGGGTCGGCCATGGCCACCTGCACTTTGCCATCGCCCTTCTTGAGGCAGATCAGGTTGAACTTCTTGGCCATCGACTGGGGCACGGTCTGGGCCACCGAGGGGCTGACCCGCATGCAGGAGAGATCCACCGAGGGGCGCCCGGTGATCGACTCGAGCACCTTCAAAAGGTCGGCCCGACTGACGTCTCCGGCCTCCACCACCAGCTGCTCGAGCGGCTTCTCGCTGCCGGCATTCTCCTGCAAGATCTGATCAAGACGCTTCTTCTTGAGCTTCTTGTCGTTGATCAGAATCTCGGCAATCTTGTTGTCGCGCTCGGGATTCACGCTCGGCACTTTCCCGAATCTTGAAAGGACTCCTTCAGGCGGGAGCGACGGGGGAAACCCGCACCACGCCTTCGCGCGGCCAGACCAGCTCGAGGCGCACGAAGAGGCGCTCGCCGGCTGCGAACGGCCGGCCGGGTAGATGGGGGCAATCGGTCTCCCAGAGCACTTCGGTGATTTGAACCAGATTGCGCTCAGGGCCGTTCTGCAGCACCAGAGCGTCCAGCTCGTGGCCGCGGCGGGCTTCAAGGTAGCGCAAGACCCAGTAGTTGCGGCGATCGCGCTCGAGCATCTCGGCCGTCTCCGAAGCCCGCTGGATCTGAGCCAGCACTTCCTGCATCTGATCACGCGAATACAGGGTCTGGCCCTGGAGAGCGGCCTTCAACTGGCGTTGCAGCACCAGGTCTCCGTAGCGGCGGATGGGCGAGGTGACCTGCAGGTAAGCGTCCAGCCCCAGTCCGGCGTGACGGGCCGGATCGAGCCCCATCTCCCCCTTGCGCAGGAAGCGGCGCAGGCGAAAGAGGGACACCGGGTCGCGAAAATCGTCCGGACTCAAGGGTTGCTCGGGAGCCGGCTGGCTGCGATAGATGGCGGGCACGTCCCGCTCGGCCAGGAACTCGCCGGCCAGGCGGTTGGCCAGGATCATCATCTCGCTCACCAGCACCTGGCCCGGTGTAGTGGGCGACTCGCGCTCGATCTCCACCTCACCCTGCACGCAGCGCACGTTCAGGCGCGGAAAACCGACCGTGATGGCCCCGCCCGACTCGCGCTCGGCGCGCAGCGACTCGGCGATGGCGATCATGGGCTGCCAGTCGGCTCCGGCCGCCAGCTGGGCCTCGGCCTCCTGGTAGGTCAACCGCTGGCGCACCCGCACCAGTGAGGGGTGCATGCTCGTCCCCACCAGCTGCAGCGAGGCGTCGAACTCGGCCAGAAAGGAGAAGGCCGGGCGATCGTGGCCGGCCATCAGGCTGCAGGCGTGCTCGGCGAGGGGCGGGGGAAGCATGCGCACCTTGAGGTCGGGTAAGTAGATGGCGGTGCCCCGGTCGCGGGCCAGCAGGTCCATCTCGCTTCCCGGCTCAACGTAGGCCGAGGCGTCGGCGATGTGGATGCCCACCCGGTAGCCCCCGTGCTCGAGCCGCTCCAACGTCAGGGCATCGTCGATCTCGGTGGTCTCGGCGTCGTCGATGGTGAAGGCCTCCAGGTGGCGCAGGTCGAGGCGGGCCGCATCCTGCAGGGGAGCCGGATCGGCGCTCAGAGCGCGGGCCAACTCGACCATCTCGGTGGCAAAGTCGATGGACACGCGGTTCTTGTGCAGGAGCAGATTCTCGTCAGTGGTCCAGTGCCCGGCCTTGAGCATCAGTCGGAAGGCGGCGTCCTTGCCGCTGATGCCGGCCTGCTTGAGCAGGGTCTGCACCTCCTTGAAGCGGGAAGCCTCGGTGCCGAACAGCGCCACCTCGCGAATCCAGGTGAAGTAGCGGCGGGCGGCCTCCTCGAACTCGGCCGGATAGCCCGTGGGCTCGGAGCCCTCGGGACGCTGCCACAGCTTCTTGAGCCAACCCGAGATCTGCTCGCGGTTCTGCTCCTTCTCGGCCTCCACCCGCAGGCGGGTGAGGATATCATCCACCTGGGCCCGGGGGCGAAGCTGGTAGCGCTCTCCCTTGCGGGTGAAGTAAATGCGGTCGGCCTCCAGGGCGCGGTAGAGGCCGGAGAGATCCTCGGGCTGATAGCTGGCGCCGAAGTAGAGCTCGGCCAGCTCCTTGAGCTCGTAGCTATCGGCTGCGTCCTCGGCGAGCAGCTCGTAGAGCTCGTCCAGGGGGATCTCGGCCGCTACCTCCTGGCGCCGGCGCGAGGCAGTCTGCAGGAAGGAGAGGGCCTGCTCGCGGGCCGGCTCTGCAGAGAGACCGGTGGGCTGGTGGAACACCACCTTGCTGGCGGCCACCTTGTCCTCGCGGTTGTCCTCGGTCAAGAGGTGGAGCACGTCCTTGTTGTCGCGCTTGAGACAGATGGCGCAGGCCAGACGCTTGCCCTGCAGGTACTCCACCAGCGCTCCCGGATTCATGGCCATCTTGTTCGCGAGAGGGGGCGGGCCGGACCTGTCGCGAAGGGCCGGCGCCTATGCTGAACGTTGCCGAGTCTGCCGCCCGGGCAGCCGGTGAGCTGATCCGCCATGCCTTCGCCGGCCCCGTCACCGTGCGCCACAAAGGGGCGGTGGATCTGGTCACCGAGGTCGATACCGCCTGCGAGGCCCTGATCCGCGCCCGACTGCTGGAATCTTTCCCCCAGCACGGCTTTCTGGGCGAGGAAGGGGGCCTTACGGCCGAGGCCGCCTCGATGTGGATCGTGGATCCACTCGATGGCACCACCAATTTCGCCCACGGCTACCCGTTCGTGGCCGTCTCCATCGGCCTGGAGGTGAACGGGGTGATGGAGCTGGGCGTGGTCTATGATCCTCTGCGCGACGAGCTGTTCACCGCCCGGCGCGGAGAGGGGGCGCGGCTCAACGGACGGACCATCGCCGTGAGCGATCGTTCGAGACTGGAGGAGGCGCTGCTGGTGACCGGCTTCCCCTACCACTACCGGCGCGACCCTGAGCGAATCCTGGCGCTGTTCCGGGCCTTTTCGCTGCGAGCGCGGGGCATGCGTCGCGATGGCGCCGCGGCACTGGACCTGTGTTATCTGGCCTGCGGACGTTTCGACGGGTTCTACGAGCTGGGCCTGGCTCCGTGGGACACGGCCGCCGGCAGCCTGATCGTGAACGAGGCCGGGGGCATGCTGACCGATCTCGAGGGGAAGCCGTTTGATATCCGCCGACCCTCGATGCTGGCCAGCAACGTGCGGCTGCACAAGGAAATGTTGGACGTGGTGAGGTCCGCCCCGACAGCCTGAGTTGCCACTATGATGCCGCCCGGGTCCTCGACCGTTTCATGCTTCTTTCAGCTCCAGCGAGTACAGTCCGGCACGCTATGCAAGTCACCCAAGTTTTGAGTTCCCCCTATCTACCGCGCGCCAGCTCGAGCCCCTCGGCGGGTGCCCCCTCCGATCCCCAGGACAGAGTCGACCAGGGCACTCCCGTGGCCCGGTTCCTGCGCGCCTTACCCCCAATCCCGCGCGGCGCCGTGGTGGGTTTCGGCACGATGAGCGTGCCGATGCTGGGCGGTCAGCTCGGCGGATTTCCAGGCCTGGCACTGGGCGCCGCGGCCGGCTTTGCCTTCAACTACGCCATCGACAAAGATCCTCGCCGGGCCCTGGGAGCGGTCATCTGGCCAGCCCTGCTCGGCGGCATCCTGGCCACCACCGGCAATGCGCCCACCGCCCTGAGCATCGGCGCTGTGGCCGGCATGGGCCTGGCGCTGGGCGCTCTGGCGGGATGGAAGGCCCAGATGGAGGAGAGGGCTGGCATCGGCTGAGTAAGGACTGCCGCCAGGCACACGAGCGCCGCGCAGGGATGAAGCTGGGTGGACGATTTTCCCAATTCTGCAGGCCAGGGGAATCTCCCGAGCCACCGCCGAAACCAGGGGCGCTTGAATTCGGAGGGGAGCCGGCCAGTCAAAGAGGCCTTCGACCAGCGGGAGCTTCCGCGGGGGGGCCTGCTGCTCGTTTGGGGAGACTTCGTAGCCCAGATCGGAGTCTACCCCGAGACGATCAAGGACACCATGGGGCTGCCCTGCGGAGTTCCCCGCCTCTACGTGGTACCCGAGCGCCTCTTCGACGTGGCCCAGGGCATCAGCATGGCCGAGCTCGAGTTCCCGATCTACTACAATTTTTTCCTCAAGGGCCAGAAGACCGTCGTGGTCTGCCAACGCAACCGGTTTCGGGCCATCGTGGCCGTACTCCAGGAGTCCATTTTCGGACCCCGCAGCCTCAACCTCGAGCGCGATTATCCGTCCGGCCACCGACTGCCCGAGATGAAAGCCGAGATGGCCTATTTCAAGGACGGACCGCTGACCCTGAGAGACCTGGTCGACTTCAGGCTTTTTGACGAGCAAGGTCAGGTCGACCTGGGAGAGGTGCGGATCCGGCTCGCGGGAGCCGACCGCTACCGGTTCGAGCGCCTGGGTCAGCTGCGCGAGGCAACCTTTCGCACGCCTCCACGCCCGTCCCCCGCGGGCGAGTCGGCCCAACGATTTCGACCGCCCTTCTTCGGGTTGACCATCATCGGCAGCGGTCACGGTTTCGATCCCAAGCAGGACACCACCGGCTTCGTCATCTGGCTCAACGGGCGAGGCGTGCTGGTGGATCCGCCCGTCAACACCACCCGCTGGTTGCGCAAGCACGGGATCGACACGCGCATGATCAGCGACCTGGTCCTCACCCACTGTCACGCCGACCACGACAGCGGCACATTGCAGAAGATCCTGGAGGAAGGCCGCATCAATCTGCATACCACCCGCACCGTGCTGGAGAGCTTTCTGCGCAAGTACAAGGGTCTGCTGGGCTTGACCGGGCAGCAGATGCGGCTTTTGTTCAATTTCCACCCCTTCCGGGTGGCTGAATCGGTCAACATCGCCGGAGGAAGCTTCTTTTTCCGTTACAACTTCCACAGCATCCCCACGCTGGGTCTGGAGGTTTCCTTCCAGGGCAAGAAGCTGGCATACTCGGGCGACACCCTTTACGATGCCGAGACACTGCAGCGACTGCATCGCGAAGATCTGTTCTCGGAAACTCGCCTGCACGAGCTGCTCGGGTTCTCCTGGGATGCGGACCTCATCATCCACGAGGCCGGCATCCCCCCGGTGCACACCCCTCTCAGCGTCCTGAACGCGCTCAGCGACAGCATCAAGGAGCGGCTCTATCTCAACCACCTGAACGCTTCCTCCATCCCCGAGGGCTCCGGGCTGAGAATGGCCCCCACCGGGGTCGACAAGACCTTCGTCCTGGAGGTGCCCCCGCCTGACCTGTGGCTGGCCCAGCGGATGCTGGACGTTCTCTCGGGAGTGGAGTTGTTCCAGCAGATGGGCATCGAGAAGGCGGCCGTCTTTCTTCGGATCGCCAGGCTGCAGCAGTTTCAGGCCGGCCAGATGATCCTGCATCGCGGAGACCCGGGCGATCGCTTCTACTTGATCCTGTCGGGTGAGGCCGACGTGGCCCGCGACGGCAAGGTTCTCAGCACGTTGGGCCGCTTCGACTACTTCGGAGAGGTGGCCCTGATGCTCTCTCAGTCGCGCACCGCCGACATCGTGGCCTGCTCGGACCTGGAGGTTCTGGCCGTGGAGCGGGCCGACTTCTTCCGCTTCATCCGGGGCACGGTGGCCGAAAGCGCCCTGCTGGCGGTGGCCGAGAGCCGCCTGCACGATGCCTGGCCCCTGATGAACGACAACCCCTTCCTGGAAAAGCTCTCGGTCATGCAAAAGACCAGCCTGATCCCGCTGATGAAGCTGCGCCAGATCCCTCCCGAGCGGCCCCTGTTCCGTCAGGGCGACCGGGTGCGCTGCCTGTATCTGCTTCGTGACGGGCGGGTGCGCCTGGAGGCCGAGGGGAGCGATCCGGTCACGGCCGGCCACGGGGCCCTGGTGGGGCGATTGCGCGCCCACGGTGAGCGGCACGCCGTCAGCGTGGTCACCGAGACCACCACCTCGGCCTACGTCATCGCCATCGCCGACATGGAGGAGTTCTTCCTGGCCAATCCGGGGACTTATGTCCGATTCTTAGCCGTGGTTCGAAGCCGCCCCAGCGAGGTCACCTGATGCGAGAGCGAGAGCGGGTGCTGCGGCGGTTGGATCAGGGGCTGGCCAGGGCTCGCCGCCGGACGCGGGGCATGGCCTTGCTGCTGGTGAGCATGACCGGCGATCTGACCCCCGATCTCGAGCGCGAGTTCGAGGGCCAGCTTCGACGCGAGGACGACCTGTTGCCCCTGGGCCAGGGCCGCTTCGCCGTGGTGGCCGAGGATCTCCGCCACGTCAGCGACGTGCTGCGCATCTCCCGACGCCTGCGACAAAAGTCGGACGAGCGCGGACTCGAGCTCAGGATGGGCATCACTCACTGCTCCACCCCCTATGCCGATGCCCTGGCCATGCTCGAGCACGCCGAGTCGACCCTGGCCAGCCTGGGTCCCGACCAGCTCGTGCTCCTGGCCGACCCCGAGTTGCACTCCGAGGCTGCCGGCCGCATCGAGCTGGAAGGCGAGCTGGGGGTGGCCCTGGATCGCAACGAGCTGGAGGTCTATTACCAACCCATCGTGGAGCTCTCCCAGGGCCGGGTGTGCGGGTTCGAGGGCCTGGTCCGGTGGCCCCATCCGAGCCGCGGCATCCTGTTGCCGTCCGAGTTTCTGAAGGTGGCCGACGAATCGGGCCTGATGACCCGGCTCGACCTGATGGTGATGCGCAGCGCCCTGGCCCGGCTGCGGACCTGGAGCGACTACCGTCCGGTGCGCTTGAGCCTCAACCTCTGCACGGAGCACTTCACCGACTCGGAGCGTACCGACGAGCTTCTGGCCGTGCTGCAAGAGTCGGGGGCACCCTTGAGTCACGTGCGCCTGGACGTGCGCGAGGAGGCGGTGACCGACCAGACCCGCCAGAGCTCCTTGAAACGGCTGCGCGACGTCGACATCGGCTTTCACCTGGACAACTTCGGGATGGGCACCTCCTCGTTTCTCTGTCTGCGGTCGTTTCCGTTCGAATGCCTCAAGGTGGATCGCAGCCTGATCTTCGACATGGAGTGCGAGGAGAGCTGCGAGCTGATCGCTTCGGTGCTCAAGGTGGCAGCCTCCATGGGGATGCGCACCATCGCCGAGGGGGTGACCACCCACGCGCAGCTCGAGGAGCTGCGCGCTCTGGGCTGCCGCGAAGCCCAGGGCTATCTGTTCTCGCCTCCCCTGGACGCGGAAGGGGCCACCCGCATCCTGGCCGAGGATCCGCGCTGGTAGGCCAGCGTTTCCAGGAACTGCTCCTCCCAGACTTTGGTGGCTTTGAGGTCCAGGCTGCCGTTGGTCAGGAGCGCGAAGCAGACTTCGTTCTCCTGGCCGGGATAGAGCACCCCGGCCAGGGCCGAGACGCCCCCCAGCGTGCCCGTCTTGGCGCGGACCACGGCCTTGATGGGCGAATCGGCAAAGCGCCTTTCCAGGGTCCCCGGCTCGCCCGGACGAGGCAGCAGCTGTCCCAGCTCCCGGTTGCGACGCAGGGCCTCCACCAGGGTTCGGGCGGTCACCAGGTTGTAACGCGAGAGCCCGCAGCCATCCACCACCCGGCCCGGCACTTCGGCCGCGGGCAGCTGGCGGTGGAGCATCTCGAAGACCAGGTTATCGCTGGTGGCCAGAGCCGTTCGGAGGATCTCGCGCACGGGCGCCGAGCGGTGGGTTGCCAGTTTCTCACCTCGAGCCCGACCGCGCTGCACCGGTCCCACCTCGATTCCACACTCCTGCAGGGCGCTTCGTAAGAGCTTTCCGGCCCACAGGTCAGGCTCCACGACCGTCAGCTCGAGATCGGGGGGAGCCGAACCTCTCACCAGGGTTGCCGGGCGACCGGGCAGACGCAGGACGGTGAGGTCTTCGCCCGGCTCGCGCTCGATGGCGAGGCCGGCCAGTTCGGCCTCTTCCAGGCGAACGAGGCCGCCATCCACGGTCAGGCCGCAAATCAATGGCTGAAAGGGCTCGCTCGCATCCTCCCAGGCCCAGCCGGGGCCGTAGGGCAGGCCCAGGTCCGGACCCGCGTCCACCTCCAGCGGGCCCTGCACCCGGCGCAGACCCTGTCGGTGCAGAGCTCGGGCCAGTTGGGCCAGGTTCTGGCGAGTGAGGGTGGGATCGCCGCCCCCCTTCAAGATGAGCGAGCCGCGCAAAACGCCGTCGCGCACTGGCTCGGAGGCCCAGACGGTGGTCTGGAAAGGCTCCATCCCCAGAGCCCGCACGGCGGTGAGCAGCTTGAGCGAGGAGGCGGGCACCAGCAGCCGGTCGCTGTCTTGCTCGGCCAGCACCGCACCATCGCGGGTGCGCACGGCCAGGTAGCTGACGGTGGGCAGCTGGGGCCAGGCTTCCAGCGCCAGCAGCAGAACCAGCAGCAGGAACCGCTTCACTCGTAGACCAGTTCGAAAACGGCGTGGGGCTCGGCTTTCCCCTTCAAGGGGACGGGAGGCAGCTCGCGCAGGTCATCGGCCATACCGGCGCTCTGGACGGTGGTTGCACTCACCACCGTGATCACGCCCAGATCGCGAGCGGCCGACTGGAGACGGGCGGCGGTGTTGGTGGTATCGCCGAGCACGGTGTGCTGGGTCTTGCCGCCGGCCTGCAGGTAGCCCACCGAGACCGGACCGGTGCACAGTCCCACCCCGGCCCGGAAAAGCTCGGCCCCCATGGCCTCGTTGAGAGCCCTGGTGCGGGCGGGCACCTCACGGGCGGCGTTGAGGGCCGCCCGGGCGTGCTGGCCCCCGTTCAGGCCGAAGGCCACCATCTGGGCGTCGCCCTGAAAGTCGCACACGTGGCCGCCGTGCTTTTGCACCAGCAGGCCCAGCGCGGTGTGAAACTGGGAGACCAGGCGGCGCACCTCGTCCGGGTCTCGCCCCTCGGAGAGGGTGGTGTAGTCGCGCAGATCCACGAACATGATGGTGGCTTCCTGGGTGTGCTGGCGCTCGAGGGCCTCGGGTCGCCGGATGATCTCCTCGAGGTTCGTGTGGCTGGGCAGGAAGCGCCGCAAAGCCCTCCGGGAGGAGATGCTGTCGTAGAGCAAGATGGCGGCCAGGGGGAACCAGGTGCTGACCGCCAGGGGAGTGATGAAGAGCCACGCCCCGCGAGCTTTGAAGGCCCACCAGGCCACTCCCACCATCAGACAGGTGAAACCGACCGCCAGAGCGACAGCCCACAGCGGGTGGTAGCGATGACCCAGGTAGCTGGCGCAGACCAGGATGAGGCTGGCCACTACCCAGGTCAGCGAGAAGGGGTGGATGGGGATGCCAAAGAGCTCCAGGCGCACCCGGCGGATGAACTTTTTCGAGATCACGGTGTCGAGCGCGGTGGCGTGAACGGCCAGGACCCCCGGTAACTCCGGGCCCCGGATGGTGGCGAAGCGGTCGTTGGGATCGTCCCTGGCTCCGATGAGCACGATCTTGTCTCGAAAGACCTCCGGGGAGATCTTCCCGCTCAGCACCTCGTGGAACGACTTCTCGACAAAGGGAAGGCCGGGCGGATTGAGAGCCAGCCCGTTGCGAGAGCGGGCGTCGATATTGAGCAGCGGGATGACCTCCGAGCCGAGCCGGGCCGTCCGGCTGAGCCACTGGCCCGTCTCCCCTCCGCTCTCGGGGCTGAACTGCGCCCCCGTGGCCTGCTCCAGAATGACCACCGACATCGTCAGCGTCTTGCGCACGTCGCGCGGGTCGCCTACCAGCGGCAGGAATCGCACCGGCTCGTCGCGCGAGAACGAGACGCTGACCGAGCCGGTGCGGGCCACCTGCTTCAATCCCTCCAGGAGCGGGATGGGCTGCCAGTCCCCCTCGAACTGCTCGGCCACCACCACCCGGCCCGAGCGTCGGCAGGCCTCGAGCAGGGCCGCGTCTCCCTCGGGAGAGCGCCGGCCGGCGAAAAGGACGTCCAGAGCGATCACCTTCGCCCCCGCCCTGGTCAAAAGCTCGATCATGCGCGCATGCACCGAGCGGTCCCAGGGCATGGCTCCCAGCTCCTGCTCGGAGGGCGAGTCCATGGCGACATACACGATCTCGGAGGAAGGCTCGCGGGGGGGCTGGGCGCGCACTCGCAGGTCGTAGAACCAGAGCTCGGCGGCCTGAATCGGGCCGTGCAGCGGCCCCTGGATCAAGAGCAGCGAGCCGGCCGCCAGAACCAACAGCAAGAGCGTCTGGCGGCTGAAAACCCCCCGCACGGACCGTCAGCGCCGCGGCCCGACGGGGCGAGGGCCGGGAGTGCGCAGCGTGTTGGTGCGGCGCAGGTAGTTTGCCCGAACCTTGCGTCGGAAGCTGATCGGATGGCGCTTGATCTCCTGAGCCATCCAGAGCTTGACGGCCGGGTCGATCTTGCGCAGATTCACGGGACCTTTGGGCCTGGTCGCCATGTACCTGGCGAAAGCCTGACGCAGCTTCCAGTTGCGACTGGCCCAGTCGTCGTCGCGAAAGAACTCATCCTGGTTGAAGGAGGCCACCACGGGCTTCTCCCCCACCGGAGCCAGGAACTCGGCGCCGGGCTCGACCGTATCCTCTACCCCGTCGCCGCTGCAGAGAACCGCACCCTCGAAGACCTGGATGCCGGTGCCCTCGGCGGGCGCCTCGGCGTCGACCAGAAAGCTGGTGCCCTTCACGGCCGCCACGGCCTGGGGCCCTTTCACCTCGAAAGTGTCCTGTGGGCCGCCCTTCTGGGCGTCGACCCAGACCCGACCGACCGACACCTCCAGACGTCGGATGAAATTGCCCTTCTCGGTCTGGCTCAGGTCCACGATGGTGATCCTGGTGTTCTGTGTGATGCGGATCGAGCTCTTGTCCCAGAGCAGCAGGTCGGCGCTGGAGTTCGCCTTCGTTTCCAGCTTCCAACCGCTGACCAGAACCTCCTCGGGATTGCAGCGCCGCTGCTGGCCTCCGGGCGGGGTCACCAGCACCTGACCCGACATGGCCACCACTCCAGCCGCCGGGGTGGCGATATCGGCACTCTCGACAGGGAGAGAGAGCACCCCCAGAACCAGCAAGAAACTCGCCAGGATGCACTTGCGCACGAGCGTTGGAGGCTCCTTTCCGCGGGAGTTTGTTCCCCCGTTGGCCGGTTGGACCGGGCCGGTGGTCGAATGTTTCTCCCTCGCTCGCTTCCAGCCCTGGAAATTCAGCGAAGACAGGACCGGTACCACAAGTATTGCCATGGAGAAAATCCATTCTCGATCACTTGTTCGAGTACAGGCCCCGAGCAAGTGCTTAGAACCGCGTAAAACCACGAAAGTATGTGCGGAATCCGATTCATCCCCGCGAGGTCGACAGTCTTTCAACCAATCAGCCGGAAAACCAGACTATCAGAGGATTTGAGCAGCAAGTCGGGGGGTGTAAACTTTTCTTCAAGGATGATTGTATTTCATTCTTTGCTGTGCTATCATAGTTGAGCAACCTGCCCGATCCTGCCTAAGGAGGTCACACTCGTCCATGAGGAACCAGGCGTGGGCCAACTACGTAAGAGATAAGAGAAAGGCCCGTCAACTCACGCGCCGCAAGCTGGCCGAGCTTGCGAAAATTGATCCCAGCTACGTCACTCTGATTGAACGCGACGGCTACGTGCCTCGTAAAGACAAAGTCCTTGAAATTGCTCGGGCCATCCAGTCCGACGTCGATCACACCCTGCTCGTCGCAGGCTACGCCCCTGAAAAGATTCCTGTCCGTGATCTCCTCGAGCGCCTGGAGAACTTCAAAGCGGAGAAGGTTCTCGAGAAAGAGTTGCGCAATGCTATTCGAGAGCTATTCAACCTGACCGGCAGCGAACAGAAGAAGGTTGCCGAAATGCTGAACGCTTACGTGAAGACCATTCGCGATCAGAAGCCCAAACGCCGTGCGCCGGTGCGTCCGACGCGGCAAGCCAAAGCCTGAGTTCACCTCCCGGGGTAGCAAAGCATAGAAGGGCCGGCTCGTAAGAGCCGGCTCTTTTCATGCCTAGCTCAGCTGGGCCGCAGCCGCCTGATCGAGCAAGAACAGCGTGGACATTGTGCCATGCACGCGCGACACGGGATAGTGGTCGCTGTGCAGCGCCTCCGGCAAGACCTCGGCTTTCCCCGCGCCAGAGATCAGCAAGGTCACGTGGCGGGAAGCGTTGATGGCCGGAAAGGTGAGCGTCAGCCGGTGAGATTCGAACTTCTCAACATAATTGGCCACTGCCGCGACATCGGTGCGCTCGAGCGCGGGCGAGCCGGGGAACAGGCTGGCCGTATGGCCATCGTCACCCATCCCCAGCCACATGAGGTCGAATTGGGGCCAGTCGGCGCCAAACTCGGTCTTCAAGGTCGCGTCGTAAAGACGCGCCGCCTCGTCGGGGTCGAGCTCGGCCCGCCAGCGGTGTACCTGCGTATCGGGCAGCTTGAGACGGTCGAGCATGGCCTCGCGGGTCATGCGATAGTTGGAGTCCTTGTGATCCGGGGGCACGCACCGCTCGTCCCCCCAGAACAGGTGGATCCGCTCCCAGGGCAGGGAGGCTTCGGCCATCAGCTGATACAGACGCCGGGGCGTCGAGCCGCCCGACAGCGCGATGCGAAACGGGCCCTCCGGTGAAGACTCAAGCAGACGGCGCAGCTGGGTCAGGGCGCCCCGAGCCACCGCTTCGAGATCCTGCACCACCTGGATGTCGCGTGTCATCGGGTTACCCCGGCTCCCAGAATCTCGGCGGCTGAGGCCAGCGAACGCTCGAACAGAGACTGCCGGGTGAAAACCTCGAGCTCGGCCGCGATCAGGTTCAACTGCTCGGCAAAAGGCATGAAAACATCGTTCTCGGCGCTCTTGGGGGCCCCGCGCAGAAGGGTGTTGGTAGCCACGAAGCCGGACGGCATCACGGTGTTGTGCACGGTCTCCTCTCCCGAGACCTGTGACACGTAGACACGCGGGTTCTCGGGCTTGCGGTAGACTCCGTAGCAACACCCGACGGGAGTGGCGTCGAGACGCACGTAGAGCAGGCGGTTGTGGAGCACGTCCGGCCCCTCCTCGTTCTGGAGCACGAACTCGATGGCTCGTCCGGCACCGGAACGGAACAGGGCCTGCCCATCCGTGAGCGGCTTCTCCACCGACCAGCCAAGCCGCGAGGCCAACCAGCCCGCCATGTAGAGGGGGGCCGACTCGGCTCGCTCGGGTCCGGGCACGAAACCGATCTCCAGCCGAGACACCTTCTTGAGATGCTCGCTGGAACCGGAACGGTCGTAAAGACTTGCCAACAGGTTGCGCCAGCGAGCCTGCCGGGTCCACTCCAGGTCGGAGAAGGCCAGCTCTTGATGGTAGGGATCGCGCACCTGGCGGTTGAGCTCCAAGAGCAGGTCCGACCCGTGGGACGTGTCCACCACGATGCGGTCCGCCTGATCGGCCAGCCGCTCCCAGAGGGGATGAGCAAAGCCCGGCCTGCCCCGCCACCACAAGAACACCGGCTGGTCGCCGTGATAGAGCGGGGCCAGCAGGCTGGGCAGCTGCCGGTCGGTCTCGCCCGGAAGATAGAGCGTCAGCTGCTCCTGATAAACCTGATTGGCGTTGCAGTTGACCGAGTACCAGCCGACCATCTCGCCGGTCGCCTCGGCGTCGAGCACGACCGCGAAAACCCGGGCCGGGTAGTGAGAGCAGAGTGACCTGAGGTCCTCGCCGATGCCGGCAAGCTCTTCCGGGCCTGTGAGCACCGTGACCAGGTTCAGAGTGGAAAGGCGCATCCGGTCGCGGTCCCCCTGGATGATGGCCTCATCCCACAGACGCGAAAGCTCCTGGCGAGTCTTGCTCACGTCCACCGGATGCACTTCGCCCACCAGCGCCTGAGCCACATCCTGCGGCTTCATCAGAGCTTCCTCCAGAAGCGACCCTGGTCTTCCATCCAGGTTTCCGCTTCGCGTGGGCCGCTGGACCCGGCTTCATAGGCAGGCACCGCTCCCGAGGCGGGGTCGGACCAGCGGGCCAGGATGGGGTCGAAAGCCGCCCAGCAGGCCTCGATGGAGTCGGCCCGGGTGAACAGGGTGGGGTCGCCCACCAGACAGTCGTGGATCAGCCGCTCGTATGCCAGCGGCGAGGGCCGGGCGAACGAAGTGCCGTACTGGAAGTCCATGTTGACCCAGCGGATCTGGGTCGTCAGGCCGGGCATCTTGGTGCCGAAGCGCAGCGAGATGCCTTCGTCCGGATCGATGCGCAAGAGCAGCACGTTGGGCTCGAGCTCGCCGCTGCCGTTGTCGAAGATGCGATGGGGCACCTTCTTGAAGGTCAGGGCGACCTCGGTCATCTTGCGGGCCAGCCGCTTGCCCGTGCGAAGGAAAAAGGGCACGTCGTGCCAGCGCCAGTTGTCCACGAAGATGCGGGCCGCGGCGTAAGTCTCGGTGCGGGAGTCAGCCGGAATCTTGGGCTCCTCGAAGAAGCCCGGCACCTTCTGACCGTCGATGAAACCCGGGCCGTACTGGCCCCGCACGGCATTGTGATCCACTTCCAGCGGGGTGTAGTGGCGCAGAGCCCGACACACCTTCCCCTTCTCGTCGCGAATGTCGTCGGCGCCGTTGGAGATGGGGCACTCCATGGCCACCAGAGCCAGGATCTGCATCAGGTGATTCTGCAGCATGTCGCGCAGAGCCCCGGACTGGTTGTAGTAGCCGGCCCTCTCGCCCACGCCCAGCGTCTCGGCCGCGGTGATCTGGACGTTGTCGATGTAGCGACGGTTCCAGAGCGGCTCGAAGATCCCGTTGGCAAAGCGCAGGGTCAGGATGTTCTGAACCGTTTCCTTGCCCAGGTAGTGGTCGATGCGGTAGATCTGGCTCTCGTCGAAGACCCGCTGCAGCTCGTGGTTCAGCTTGCGGGCTGAATCGAGATCGTGGCCGAAGGGCTTCTCCACGATCAGGCGCACCCAGGCATTGGGCTTGCCTGGCTCGCTCAGCCCGGCCGCGCCCAGTTGATCGGAGATGACCGAGAAGGCCTCAGGCGGCACTGCCAGATAAAACAACCGATTGCCGCTGGTGCCCAGAGTCTCGTCAAGCTCGTCCAGGCGTGCTTTGAGCCCCTGATAGGTGGCCGGCTGATCGTATTCCCCGGCCAGGTACGAGAAGTTCTTGACCAGGTTGTGCCAGTTGGTATGCGAGGCCACCCCATCAGGGGTGACCCGGTTGCGGAAGTCCTCGTCGCTCAGCTTGGTGCGCGAGACGCCCACCACCGCGAAGTTGGCCGGCAACAGGTTGGACTCGGCCAGCTCGTAAAGGGCCGGCACGAGCTTGCGACTGGTCAGGTCACCCGAGGCGCCGAAGATGACCATGACGCAGGGGTCGGAGGCGCGCGTCTGCTCCAGGCCTTCGCGCAGAGGATTGTCCAGGATGGCGGGACTCATCAGGAGTGCTGCAACTGGTGGACGTTCTTCTCCACCGCCCCCAGCAGTTCGGCGAACGAGTCGGCGAACTTCTTCACGCCCTCCACCTCGAGGGTGTTGAGGCAGATGTCATCCAGGTCCACCCCCAGGGCCGAAAGCTCGGCGAGGGCAGCCTCATACTTCTTCAGGTTCTCGACCGTCAAGGTGGTCTCGACCACCCCGTGATCACGCCAGGCATCCACCGTTTCGAGCGGCATCGTGTTCACGCAATGGGGACCGATCAGCTCGCGCACGTACAGGGTGTCGGAGTAAGCCTTGTTCTTGGTCGAGGTGGACGCCCACAGGGGACGCTGCACGCGCGCTCCCGCGGCCGCCAGCTTCTCCCAGCGGGGCCCGCTGAAGGACTTCTGGAAGTGGGCGTAAGCGCGATGCGCGTTGGCCACCGCGATCTGGCCGTGCAGCGGAGCGATGCGACCCGCCAGCTCGGGCTTCTCCTGAGCCAACTTGTCCAGGCGCTTGTCCGCTTCGCTGTCCACGCGGCTGACGAAGAAGCTGGCCACGGAAGCGATCCGATCCACACTCTTGCCCTCGGCCACGCGCTTCTCGATAGCCCGGATGTAGCTTTCCATCACCTCGTCGTAGCGCTGGACCGCAAAGAGCAAGGTCACGTTGACGTTGACCCCCTCGAAGAGCAGGGCCTCGGCCACCGGCAGCCCCTCTTTGGTGCCGGGCACCTTGATCATCAGGTTGGGCCGGTTCACCCGCCCGTGCAGCTCGCGAGCCTGAGCCAGGCTTTTGGCGGTCTCGTGAGCATAACCCGGGTGCAACTCGAGGCTGACGAAGCCGTCCTGGCCCGCGGTCTTGTCGTAGAGGGGGCGGAACTTGTCGCAGGCAGCCTGAACGTCGCTGATCATCAACTCCCAGGCGATCTCTTCGGTGCTCTTGCCCTGCCGGGCCAGCTCCAGACTCTGCTGGTCGTAATCCTTCCCCTTGCTGATGGCGCCCTGGAAGATGGTCGGGTTGGAGGTCTGGCCCCGCAGGCCGTCCTCGTCGATCATCTTCTGCAGCGAGCCAGATTGCAGCATGGCGCGACTGAGCGAGTCATACCAGACGCTCACGCCACCTTTGTCGAACAGTTCTTGCAGCGGATTTGCCATCGTCTTAAGCCCCTTTCTTAGAGCGGATCCTCGTACATACCCCAGCGAGCCCGGGTGGAGAGCGCTTCGTCGACCACCTTCTGGGCGGTGAACCCGAATTTTTCCATGTTGGTCTTGGAAGGCGCCGAGGCTCCGTAGGTGGTCATGCAAACCTGGCCCCCCCGGCGCCCGATCCAGCGCTCCCAGCCCATCCCGGCGGCGGCCTCGACGGCCACCCGAGGCTTGACCTTGGGCGGGAAGATGTGCTCTTTGTATTCCTCAGGCTGCTGCTCGAAGAACTCCCAGCAGGGCATGCTGACCACCCGGGTGGGCACGCCCTGCTCCTGCAGGAGCTTTCGGGCCTCCAGGCAGACCGCCACCTCGGTGCCGGAGGCCACCAGGATGAGCTCCGGCTCGCCGTGCTGGGTGCCGTCACCCCAGGCGATCTCGGCCTCGGCCAGCACGTAAGCTCCCTTGTGCAGCTCTTCAGCGGCTCCAAGGTTGGTGCGATCCAGGGTGGGCACTGCCTGACGACTCAGCACCAACAGCACCGGTCCGGTGTGGTGCAGCATGGCTGCCTTCCAGGCTTCCCGCGTCTCGTTGGCATCGCAAGGACGGATGACGCTGCAGTTGATCATGGCCCGCAGGGCTGGCAACTGCTCGATGGACTGGTGGGTGGGGCCGTCCTCGCCGAGCCCGATGCTGTCGTGGGTGAACACCAGAATGTTGGGGATGTGGGACAGAGCCGCCAGGCGCAGCGCCGGGCGCAGATAGTCGGAGAAGATGAAAAAGGTGGCCCCGAAGGCGAAAACGCCCTTGTGAGCCACCATTCCGTTGATCATGGAGGCCATGGCGTGCTCGCGGATGCCAAAGTGGAAATTGCGCCCCGAGGGAGTCTCGGCCTGGAAGGCGCTCTTGTCCATCAGTGTTTTGGTGGAGGGCGCCAGATCAGCCGAGCCGCCGATCAAGTTGGGAACGGCTTTGGCCAGGGCGGTCAGCACCTTCCCGCCGGACTCGCGGGTGGCCATCCCCTTGGGGTCGGGCGGAAACTCGGGCAGGCCCTTGTCCCAGCCCTCGGGCAACTCGCGCCTCATCCACTGGTCATACTCTCGGGCCAGGTCGGGATACTGCTGGCGATAGCGGGCGAACATCTCGCTCCACTCCTGC
>CAZWUN010000001.1:40632-63329 GCA_964637145.1 uncultured Burkholderiales bacterium | reverse complement strand
CAGGCAGGTGGCCGCCTCCTCGCGGATGCGCACCGGCTCATACATCAGGCCGGCTGCCCCGGCCAGCTCTCCCAGCTGTCCATGGGCGGCGCTCAGCACTCCGATCAGAGAGCCGAAGCGGGTCACCGGCCAGGCGCTTCCCTCGGGCGTCTCCACCGGCTCGCAGTAGAGGGCGCAGCTTCCCGGCAAGGTGGCGGGGTCTACGTTCAAGCTTTCATGGCCGCGCACCAGCAGGGCGGCATCCATTTCGTAGAGATGGAAGCGAGCCTCCCGGGCCCCCAGCTCCAGGGCCAGCCTCTCCACGGTCTCGGTGAACTGGGCCGCGGTGCGGTTGAGCGACAGCTCGCCCAGCAAACGCGGCCAATCCAGTATGTGCTCGCTCGTCGCCATGGGAAGCGGCGACTTTCTCGTCCGGGTCGGGGTGCTCCTCCCCGGGCAGGAGCACCCGGCCGTCTGGGCGTAGCTTGCAGCCTCCAATGGCCACCAGCACCCGACTCGATTGGCTGCACTTCCTGGGAGAGCTCTCCTTGAGCCGGACCATGCCCCAGTTCGTGGCCGCGGTGGAGCAATCGGCTCTGGACTTGCAGGCCTCCGAGAGCCGTTTCTTCCTGTATCGCTTCTCTCAGAACGTGCTGGTGCGGCCCGGTCAGTCCGAGCAGACCCGGGTGCTCGAGGGGGTAGTGCCCCAGAACCGCGAGGAGGTCGACTCCCCCATCCTGCGTCGTACCCCGGTGGACGAATCCTCGCTGGTGGGGCGCTGCGCGCTCTATTGTGAAGAGCTGGCCGAAGGGCAAGAGCGGGTTTTCCCGGTGACCCGGTTCGGCTCGCTGGTGGGGGTCTTGAAGGCTACCGGGGGCGACCGTGAGTTGCTCACCGAACTGGGCGTGTTGGTGGGGCTGGTGCACGAGATGGTTAAGGCCCGGGAAGAAGAGCATTCGCTCCTGTCGGGCACCCTGGACCTGCTGGTGGGGGCCACCGACCGCATGGTGCCCGAGGGCCCGGGCCACGTCGAGCGGGTGGCCCGGTTGTCGACCAAGCTGGCCAGCATGCTCGACCTCTCGGCTCAGTCGCGTCAGGAGGTCTGGGACGCCTCGTTCTATCACGACATCGGCTGTCTTTTGCTGGCCGGGCAACCTTTTGACGAGGTGCTGCGCGACCACTCGCGGGTGGGGGCCGAGTTTCTGGTGAGCACCGGGGCCTTGCGCCACCTGGCCCCGCTGGTGGCGGCCCACCACGACGTCTACGAGCCCGGCAGCAATACGCCCATCGAGGCCTGGGTGCTGGCAATGGCCGAGGACGTGGATCGCTTCTTCAGCCAGCACCGCCACGACGACTACCAGGAGAACACCCGCGCCTTCTATGCCGAGCGTATCTCTCGGCATCACCCCGAGACGATCGACGCCCTCAGCGGGTTGATCGACTCGGGCAAATTGGCCCGGCTCTACCGTTGATTATGCGGGCTGCAAGAAGCGCAGCCAGCTGCCGAACTCGCTGCGATAGATGAACTCCTGGGCCCGGTCGATCAGCTCAGGATCGGCCGCAACCACAGTGGGAGTGTAGAGTCCCCGGGTTCCGCAGCTGATGGCGTCGTAGATTTGCGGGTCGGAGGGGTCCTTGACGGCCACGGTGATCTCCGAGGCCCCGATGCGCCGCACCGCCACGCCGCCGATGGCCCGCGAGACGGTCTCTGGCAGAAGTCGGCCGACCTCGCGCTCGAAGTCCATCCGGGCCAGGTCGACCCGGGGAACCCGCGCCTGGGCCGGGGGAGCGGCCACTTGCTTCTTGCCGAAGAGGAGTTGCCACATGGATGGCTTGCGGGGGGGCGCCGCGGCGGCCTGAGCGGGCGCCGCGGCCAGGCTCTCCGGGGCCGGGACCTCCTCCACCGGGGCCACTGCCTGAGTCGGCCTGGCCTCCAGCCAGTCCAGCACTTCCTCCACCGACTGGGGGCGCGTCTTGGAATCGGCCGTGGTCAGCTTGTCGATGGCCTGCGCCAGGTCGGCCGGGAAACCGGGTCCCAATGAGGGCAGGGGGCTGTTGGAGCTGAAGCGCTTCATGGCCTCGGACGGGGCAGTGCCGGTGGCCAGGAAGTAGAGCATGGCGCCCACCGCGTAGAGGTCGTTGCGGGGATGGCTGGTGTCGCCCAGCAACTGCTCCGGGGCGGCGTAGCGCGGGTGCCCGTGGGCCTTGAAGGCGGTGCGGGTCCCGCCCTGGCTCTCCTGGCCCAGCTTGGCCAGTCCGAACTCGGCCACTTTGAGGACCCCGTGGCGGCTGACCAGAATCGTCTCGGGGCGAAGGTCGCGATGCACGATGGGGGGCGTCTGGCCGTGCAGGTAGCCCAGCACTGACAGGAACTGCTTGAGATAGCGGCGGATCAGCTCCGGCTGCAGGGGGCCTTCTTTCTCAACCGTGGCCTGCAAGGTGCTACCGGTGACGTCCTCGAGCACGACGTAAATGTGGCCCTGGTCCTCCACCACGTCGAGCACGCGGGGCAGGTTGCGGTGGCGCAGGCGATGCAGGGTGCGCCCCTCGCGCAACGTCTGCAGACGCGCCTCGCGGCTCTTGTCCGGGTCTTCCAGGTGGCGCAGCACCAGCGAGCTACCGGTGGCCCGGTCGTGGGCCCGATAAAGGGTGGAGAAGCGGCACGAGAGCAGCTGCTGGTCCACCACATAGCGTCCCGCCACCCGGGCTCCCGGGCCCAGGGCCTGGCCCTCGCTCGGGCTCACCTGGCCGACCGCCTGGCTCAGCTCGCTGGCGCCGGCCAGCAGGCGGGCTGAAAGATCGGGGGCAGGGGGGCTGGCCGGCTGGTCAGCGTAAAGCAGGAGGGCCACCCGACCGCGGTGATCCAGCACCGGCAAGCACCAACTGCTCTCGGAGCGATGCAACGCTTTGGCCGAGAAGGCCTCGTCGATCAGGTCGTTCACCGATTCATCCTGCCAGGCCGCCGCCGGGTCGAGCCCGACAGCGTGCACCGGCTGCAGGGTGGCTCCGGTCGCTGAACGCACCACGTCCACCACCAGGGCCCGGCCCCAGCCCAGCTCCTGACAGGCAAAGTGGGTGGCTCGTTGCCAGATTTCGGACACGGCTCCTCCTCGCGAGAAAGTCGGCTGAGATTCTCGCCCCCCCTGCCTGGACCTGCCGGACGGCAGGAACCTCCCCTCGAACGGCAGAAACGCTCGCCCGCTGTGAAAAGCATTCTCGCTCTGTTGTTGGGTTTGCTGCTCCTCTCGCTGCCTGGTGCGGCCCAGCAGGGCTGCGCCACCTGCGGCAAGGGAAGTCAGAACGCCCAGGGCTCGGATGACCTGCTGGACCTGGACCTGGAGCAGTTGATGATGCTGGACGTGGTCCAGGTCACGGTTCCGGGCGCCCACTGGCACTGGGAGGGCGACTGGATGGTGGGCCTGTCGCAGATGCACCTCGAGCAGGACGGCAACCTGGTGGGCACCACCGCTGTCAGTAACGCCCAGGCGCTGAGCCAGTTCCCCACCATCCATACTTCGATGCAGATGGACATGACTATGCTGATGGTCATGTACGGGGTCACCGACGACGTGACACTGAACCTGATGATCCCCTACACCAGTATGTCGATGCCCCACCTCAACCGCGCCGGGCAGACCTTCACCACCTACTCGGATGGCCTGGGAGACATCAGCCTGACGGCCATCACCCCGCTCTTCGACGACTATCCGCATCGCATCCAGGTCGAAGGCGGATTGACCTTCCCCACCGGCCAGATCGACGTGCGTTACCCCACGCCCACCAATCCCAACCAGTTGCTGGAGTACCCCATGCAACTCGGATCGGGCACGGTCGACCTGATCGGGGCCGTGACCTACCTGGGGAACACCGACAGCATGAACTGGGGCTGCCAGGCGCGCGGGCTGGTGCATCCCTACCGCAATTCGCGCGGCTGGTCTCCCCCGGACAATCTGACCGTGACCGGCTGGGTCTCTCCCCGGGTCAGCGATTCGTTCAGCCCTTCCGTGCGTCTGCGCGGCTCGACCTGGGGTAACGTTCGGGGCCAGGACGCGGAGCTCAATCCGGCCGCCAACCCCAACTCCGATCCTACCTTGCAGGCCGGCACGCGGCTGGACGCATTGCTGGGCGTGAACTTCGCTCTGGGAGTCAACGATGAGGGCCATGGCCACCGCTTCTCAGTGGAAGGAGGCGTGCCCATTTACCAGAATCTATCGGGACCACAGTTGAGGACACGCTGGATGTTGAGTGGAGCGTGGAATTGGACTTTCTGACCCGCCGTCTGCCCGCCCTGGTTCTGTTGGCGCTCTTGCTGGTGCCAGCCGTGGCGCAGCCGCGTGAGTATCAGATCAAGAGCGCCTTTGTGCTCAATTTCCTCAAATTCGTGGAGTGGCCCAGCGAGAAAGAGACCCTCGTGGTCGGGGTGCTCGGCGAGCACGCCATCAGCGGTGAGCTGAAGGCTCTGGAAGCCAAGACGGTTCGGGGCAAGAAGGTCTCCGTCGTGCCCCTCAAGAGCGTGGGCGATGCTCGGAGCTGCGCCGCCGTGTTCGTGGCCGAGACCGAGGCCTCCAAGGTAGAGGCCATCGTGACCGGCTTGAAGGGCCTCTCGGTGCTGACCATCAGCGACATCCCGGGCTTCACGGAAAAGGGCGGGGCCATCGGTCTGGTGACCGAGCGCAACCGGGTCCGTTTCGCCATCAATTCCAAAGCTCTCGACGCCGCCGGGCTGAAGGCCAGCTCCAAGCTGCTGCAACTGGCCGTTGCCGTCCGCTGATCAGCCCTCCTGACGAGCGGCGACCTCCTGGGGGAGCTCGAGCAGGCGGCGTACCTCGTGGAGCAGGTCTTCGGCCTCGAACGGCTTGCGCAGGAAGGCGTTGGCACCCGATACCCCTACCGAGTCGGCCAGGCTCTGCTCGGTGATGGAGCTGAAGATCAAGATTGGCACGTGCTGATAGTCCTCGTGATACTTCAGCAGGCGGGCTACCGCCAGGCCGTGCAGGCTGGGCAGGATCAAGTCGAGCAGCAGCAGGTCGGGCGGGTTCAGCAGCACCTCCTGGTAGGCGGCCAGGCCATCGTTGAAAAAGCGCACCTCGCATTCGGGGATGAGCTGGAGGATCTTCCCCACGCGCAAGGCCTGGGTGGGTGAGTCCTCGGTGACGTAGACACGCTTCACCGGGCTAGAAGGCCGCCGAGAGATTCAGGAAGGGCAGCCCCATGCAAACGATCAGCCCGCCCAGCGCGATCCCCACGAAGATCATCAGGATCGGCTCCACCAGAGAGCTGAGGGCCTTGAGGGCCAGCTCCACCCGGGTCTCGTAAAAGTCGGCTATCTTGGTGAGCATGACGTCCATCGTCCCGGTGGCCTCGCCCGAGCGCAGCAGGCCGAGCGTGAGCGGGGTAAAGAAGCCCGAGGCCCGCAGGCATTGCGACAGGCCCTGGCCCTGGGTGATCGGCTCGATGGCCTCCTTGACCGCCTGCTCGAGGACGCGGCTCCCGGTGGTGGTGGAGATCAGCTCCAGCGAGTCGATCGTGCCCAGGCCGGCCGAGAACACGGTGGAGAAGTTGCGGGCAAATCGGGCGATGGCCAGGTGTCGGAAGAGCTCGCCCAGCACCGGCAGGCTGAGCTTCCAGCGGTCGAACCACAGGCTGCCCTTGTCGGTGTTGAGCGTCTTGGCGATGAACCAGAGCCCGCCCGGGATGACGATGGCCCAGAGGAACCAGGTCTTGCCCAGGAGGTGGCTGATTGAGAGCAAGAAGCGCGTGGGCCAGGGTAAGGTGCCGCCCAGCGAGCTGTAGATCCCTTCCAGCATGGGCATGCCAACCGTCATGATGACGAAGCTGAGCAGTCCCGAGAAGGCCAGGATGATGCCGGGGTAATAGAAAGCGCCCCGCACCTTGGCGGCCAGAATCTCCGAGTTCTCGATCTGGTGGGCCAGGCGGTCGAGCACCACGGCCAGGGTGCCCGAGGTCTCTCCCGCGGCCACCAGACTCGAGTAGTAGCGAGGAAACGCTTCCGGGTGCTCGCGCATGGCCTCGGAGAGGGTGCCGCCCCCTTCCACGTGGCGGGAGACTTTCTCCACGATCTGCTGCAGCTTGGGGTTGTGAGTGTCCTCCAAGAGGAGGTCGAGTCCCGCCTTCAGGGTCACGCCCGCTCCCACCACGGCCGCCAGCTCCTGGGTAAAGCCGAGCAGGTCCTCGGTCTTGACCCTCTGACCCAGGAATCGGCGCAGCATCATCGCCAGCCCGCCCGCTCCGGCCTCCTTGAGGGTGGTGACCATCTCATAGTGCGAGGACAGGGTGTTGAGGGCGGCGGCTTGATCGGAAGCCTCCAGGGTGCCTTTATGCACCTGGCCCTCTTTGTCGACAGCTGCATAGCGAAAGCGGGGCATCAGTCCTCCATCACGATGGTAAGAGCTTCTTCCAAACTGGTAATTCCCTGCTCGAGTTTTTCCCCGGCGCTCCGGGCCATGGAGAGGAAACTGTTATCCTGACGAGCCTGGGTCACGATCGCCTCGGGGGTAATTCGGTCCCCATCCATGGCCCGGATGGAGGGGGTCAGCTCCAGCAGCTCGTGCACCGCCACCCGGCCTTTGTAGCCGAGTTGATGGCATTCGGTGCAGCCGACGGGTCGATACAGGGTGGCTCCGGGCGAGACTCCCAGCGCTTCGTGCTCGCAGGGGCGCTCGTCCACCGCCTTGCAGCGGTCGCACAGACGTCTCACCAGGCGCTGGGCCAGCACTCCGTTCAGCGAGGCCATGACCTGGTAGGGAGCCACCCCCATGTCGACCAGGCGCGTGATGGCCTGGGGTGCGTTGTTGGTATGCAGGGTGGAGTAGAGCTGGTGACCGGTCAGGGCGGCTCGGATGGCGATCTGGGACGACTCCAGGTCGCGCATCTCGCCCACCAGCACGATGTCGGGGTCGTGGCGCAAGATGGCTTTAAGCCCTGCAGCGAAGGTGTAGCCGATCTCTGGTTGGATCTGGATCTGGGTTACGCCCTCGAGCTGATACTCCACCGGGTCTTCCAGGGTGATGACCTTCTTTTCCAGCGTGGTGACGCGCTTGAGGGTGGAGTAGAGGGTGGTGGACTTGCCCGAGCCGGTGGGGCCGGTCACCAGCACGATGCCGTAGGGCTTGGAGATGAGGCGCTGGTAGCGCTCCAGCAGCTGCCGGGAGAAACCCAGCGCCTCCAGGTCGAGCTTGAGCGCGTAGGGGTTGAGGATGCGGATCACCACCCCCTCGCCGTGCAAGTTGGGGATGACCGAAACGCGCAGGTCGTACTTGCGCCCGTCCACCAACAGCGAGCTGCGCCCGTCCTGAGGCAGACGGCGCTCGGAGATGTCCAGGCCGGAGGTGATCTTGATGCGCGAAACCACCCCGGCGTAGATGTTCTTGGGGGGCGAAGGATACTCGTGCAGCACGCCGTCGATGCGATAGCGCAAGAGGGTGCGGGTTTCGAAGGCCTCCAGGTGCACGTCGCTGGCCCCCAGGCGGATGGCCTGGCTGAGCATGTGGTCGACCAGCTTGATGATAGGGGCTTCGCGGTCCTCGAGCAGGCCCGCCTCGGTGCTGCTGTCGACTGCGCGGGGTTTGGCGGCCGAAGCGATCTCCTGAATGAACTGTCCGGACCGGTCGGCGGTCAGCAACCAGCGATTGAGGGCCTGCTCGATCTCCTCGGGCAGGACCAGCACCGGCTCCACCACCATTCCGGTCAGTTTGGCCACGAAATCCTGGGTGCGCAGGTCTTCGGGATCGGAAATGGCCAGGTAGAGGTGATCCTTGACCTGGAAAAGGGGAAGAACCTTCAGCTTGCGGGCCTGCTCCTCGCTCAGAAGACTTACCGACTCGGGATGGGGCACGTAGCGGCCCAGCTCCAGGGAGGGAACCTTGTAGTAGCGCGAGCGGGCCACCTGGAGCTGCCCGACCGTGGCCAGGCCTGCGTCGAGCAGATGGCGATAGGGCTTGCCCGAGCGGCGTGCCTCCTCGAGGGATTCCGCAGGGACCGAATCCAGGCAGTCGAGCCAGTCGCTCATTCGTGCAGAGCCAGTCCGAGAGCCAGATCGTAGTGCACCAGAGAATCGTCGATCTCTGCCGGAGCCGAGCTGTGCTGCACAAGATTCCAGGCATCGGTGCTGACGGGCAGGCCCAGGTGCTCGTGCAGGCGGTTCTCCAGGCCCTTAAAGGCTGCCGTGCCACCGGTCAGCAGCACGCGGCCAACCGTGAGCGCCTCGTCCTGCTTGCGGGCCTGGTCGAGCGAGCGCTTGACCTCCTCCATCCAGCGCACCAGGAAGGGCTCCAGATGATAGCTGCGCTCCTGGCGCAGATCACTCTTGTGCTTGAGCTCCTCGGCCCTTTGCCAGCTGACCTGCACCGCCATCTGGAAGGCATAGGTAAAGTCCGCTCCGCCCAGCCGGAAATCGCGCGCGAAATAAGGCACGCCCTGGTGCAGCACCACCACGCTGGTGAGCGAATGGCCGGCCACCACCACCGCCACGGGTTCAGCCAGATCGCCGTGGTTGCGCGCCAGAGCCCGGATCAGGGCCAGCAGGGCAGGCTCGGCTGCTTTGACCTCCAGTCCCAGGGAGGTGAGCAGTTTCGTTCTCGCCTGCATGGGCGCTCGAGGAACCGCCACGAAGAAGATTCCCGTGCCACCTTTGCCCTGCAAGACCGGGACCCGCAGGTTGAAGAGCTCCACTTCCGAGAGCGAGTAAGGGATCTGTTTGGCGATGGCGGACGGAATGGCGGTCTGAAGCTCTTGCGGGGCAAGGGGAGGGAGCGCGAGGTAGCCTCCCACGCAGCCCGGGTCCTCCAGCGACAGGTTGACATGACGCGACCAGTGACTGCTGCGCTGCTCGCACGCCTTCAAAATGGCCTGCATCCGGCTCTGCAACTCCTCGCCCTCGAGCCGGTCCTCCTTGGATTCGCGGGTCGGCAGCAGCACTTCACTCCAGATCGAGCAAGACTGTCTTTTGCTGTCGAGAACACAGCACTTGAGGGCGTAGCTACCCAGGTCGAGGCCGATGCGAGGTTTCTTGCTCCAGAACACCAACGAGCGGCTTCGCGGGCCGGGCCGGGGACCCTCTCCCGGCCTGAAGAGGACTCTCCCTCGTGTGGGCCAGAATCAAGCAGTGTGAAGAACGCCACCGCCAAGCCCAGTGTGGTATCAATGCTGGTCGAGCATCCCGCTCGCCTGCTGCTGGTTGGCCCGGGGTTGGACTCCCTGAAGGGTCAGCTGGTCGGCCTGGGCTTTGAGGTGGAGGGGGCACCCACGGTCGCTCGAGCGCTGAGCCAGGCTCAGACCTGGTTCCCCCTCCTCTTCGTGCTCAGTAGCGAGTTGGGACCGGATGCCTGTCGGAAGTTGCGCCAGGATGAGAGCCTGATTCACGTCCCGACCATCTTCTACAGTCCGCGGCCTCTGTCCGAGGAGGCTTTGATTCAGGGATTTGAGGCCGGCGCCAACGACTTCGTGGTCGAGCCTTGCTCGCCAGCGTTGCTTACCGCACGCATCGGGGCTCAGTTGACCATTTATCGGAGCCACATCGCCCTGCGTGATCGCATGGTCCGCGACGAGCTGACGGGCGTCTTCTCGCGTCGCTATCTGTTCGAGTCGATGCGCCAGCACGTGTCGCGTTTCTCCCGGCCGGGGCCCCCGGTGCTTGCCTGCTTGATGCTGGACGTGGACCACTTCAAATCCGTCAATGACCGTCTGGGCCATCTCGAGGGCGATCGCATCCTGCGCGACGTCGCCTCGCTGATCTACTCCATGACCCGCAAGGGCGACGTCGTGGCTCGATTCGGGGGAGAGGAGTTCGTGGTCATCCTGCCCTCCACCAGCCCCAATGGGGCGGCCCAGGTCGCCGAGAAGCTGCGTCGGGCGGTGGAGCGAGAGTGTCGGCAGGAGAAGGTCACCGTGAGCATCGGGGTCTCCTGGTATCAGTCTCGCCCCAAGGCCGACGATTGGAGTCACTCCCCGGGCGACGAAGAGGTGATCAACTGGCTGCTCGCAAGAGCCGACGAAGCCCTTTATCGTGCCAAATCGGCGGGGCGCAACCGGGTCAGTCTTCAATCCGAGTTCCTGGGAGAGGAACGGCGCAACTTCCCGCGCCTGGGACTGACCGTCGGGGTGTCGCTCGGCTCGCCTACCGGCCAGGTCTTGCACCGCATCGCCGAAGTCTCGGCCGGGGGCATGGCCATTCCCGACGTGGACTTGCGGGTGGGGGACAGCCTGGAGGTCACCATGGGCTTCGACCCGCCCGTGCGGGCGGTGGGGCACGTGGTCTGGTCACGGGTCGGGGAAGGCTGCGGGTTGGTCTTCGATGGCTTTGACGAAGGGGGCCGAGAGCATTTGATCCGGCTGCTGGGCCACCGCACGCGAATTCGCCGGCGGAAGAAATAAGTTGCCCCGGTTTGCGACCGAAAGGTCATCTTGATGTCAGATGGGGGTTCCGTGAGATCTGCTTGCCTCGGCCTCTTGCTGTGCTCAACCCTGGCCAGTCCCTTGCTGGCCCAGACCCAGAACCTGCGCGATCCGTTTGTGCCGGTCCGGCCCCGGACTCCGGCTCAGGGTCGGCTGGATCTCAATTTGACCGGGGTGCTCGAGTCGGACGGTGGGTGCACCGCCATCGTCTGTTATGGAGGAGAAAGCCGCATCCTGCACGTGGGCGATTTCTTCGAGGGCACCAGGGTTTTGCGCATTACCCCCGAGGGATTGACCCTGGTTACAGCCGGACAAGCCAGACGCGTATCCATGGGCGAAAGCGAGATCACTCTGAGCTTTCAGTATGCGTGGAGCTATTCTCTGGAGCCGGATGCGGGCTACGCGACGGCCAGATGGAAGTAAGGATCAACAGTCCGATTCCAGTCGAGATGCCGATGTCAGCCACGTTGAAGACAGGCCAGGTGACGAGGGGTCGAAAATTGAGGTCGATGAAGTCGACCACATAGCCGAGGCGGAGCCGATCGAGGAGATTGCCGAGCGCCCCACCCATGATCAGGCCGTAGGCAACGGCGCTGCCCCAGTCGAGGCTGCGGGTGCGCGGCAAGGTCCACAGCAAGACCGCGATGACGCCCACCCCGGTGCCCAGAAAGAGCAAGCTGGCCCCGGGAAACAGCCCGAAGGCCCCTCCCCGGTTGTGCACGTGGGTCCAGAGGAGCCAGTCGCCCGGGGTCGTCTGGCTTTCGTGTAGATTCAGGTGGCTCTGGACAAGCCACTTGCTGGCCTGATCGGCCAGCAGCCAGCCAAGGGCCAGTAACACCACGAAACGGCGGCGAAGGGCGGGGGCGGGGTCAGGAACCGTGTCGATCAGCTCAAGCCTCGCCCCAGCGGCGCACCTGGCTCTTGAGGCTGGCCATGATGCCTTCTTTGATCGAGTCGCGACGCTCGGGGTCGAGTTGGTTGAAGAGATAGTAAAGCAGCAGCGAGCTGACCGCACCCAAGACGGCCACGCCGATCAGGCGCTCGGGAGAAAATGGGTCGGGCCCGCCTTCTTCGTCGAGATCGAGAACCTCAACTTCGCTGCGATCGAGAGCTTCCATGGCGTCCTCCAGATTCAGTCTGTGGGCTGGTCTTCCACGTCAGGGGCACGAATCCCGCGAGGCTTGAGTCGTCGCAGGCGCACGAAGCCCGGGTAATGCTGCTCGAGATCCTCCAGGGCCCGGACGGTCGTTTCCAGCAGAAGATCCCAGGCCGGGTCGTGCCAGCGGGCCGGACGGCGCACGACAAACAACCCGTCACCGGCTTGGGGGGAGACTGGCAACCGGGCCACCTCGGTCAGCCCCAATCCCAGGGCGCCCAGAACCGCAGACACACCCGCGCAGACCAGATCCTGACCTGGCTCTGAGAAACGCGCGTGGCCACGACAGGCCAGCTCCTGCACCCGGCCCGAGGTGTCGCGCCGCAGGCTGACGCGAATCAAGGCTACCGACCGGTCCTGTCTTCGCTGAGCTACAGGTTGATGGACTTGATGCGCAGCGCTGTATAGGGCTGGCGGTGGCCGTTCTTGATGCGATAGCGCTTGCGCTTCTTGTATTTGAAGACGATCACTTTGCGGCCCTTGTCGTGAGCCAGAATCTCGGCCTCGACGCGAGCGCCGGCGAGGTAGGGGTTGCCCACTTTGGTATCGCTTCCGACGCCACCCGACAGAACCTTTTCCAGCGAAATCGAGGAGCCCGGGTCTCCGAGCAACTTCTCGACTCGCACGGTCTGACCGGCCGTCACTCGATACTGCTTTCCTCCGGTCTCCACCACGGCATACATTGTCTTGATTCCTCCGCCTGAACTATGCGAGCTAGCCAATTTCTTTGGACCGCTCCTGTATATCTGGTCGCCCGTTCTTGTCGTCGCTAAATGCGGCGCATGATAAAAATACAGCCGGGGTATGCTAGCACAAGCCCCGGTAGCTGTCAACGAGGAGTCGCGGACGCGCTCCAAGAAACCCAGAGCGCGGATCGTCGGGCTTTTTCTTCTGGCCTGGAAGGAAATTCAAGAACTGGCTCGAATCAATCAGGCCAACACCGCAAGCAAAGCGTGCAGCGAGCTTGCCTGCTACGTCAGAGACTACCCTTTAAGGGGTGCAAATATGCCCAGGATGGAAGTTCTTACCGCCGTCGACATCGGCACGAGCAAAGTGGCCTGCGTGATCGCAGAGCTCGATGCGGGTGGCGAGCTCGAGGTCGTTTCGCACGGAGTCAGCCCCTGCCTTGGTCTGCGCAAGGGCGCCCTGGTCGACCCCGAAGAGACAGTGCGCTCGATTGAGGAGGCGGTGGGCGATGCTGAGAAGCAGGCCGGCTATCCTGTCGGTCCGGTCTACCTGAGCCTCTCCAGCGAGTATCTGCGCTCTCTGCCTGCTCAGGGTGTGTGGGCGATTTCCAATCCTGAGGGCGAGGTGACCGGCTCGGACGTGCGGCGCGTGATCGATGCCGCACGCATGGTTGGTATCCCGTCGGATCGCGAAATTCTTCACATCGTGCCTCGTGGCTTCACGGTCGATGGCCAGAGCGGTATCCGCAATCCGGTCGGCCTCTCGGGCATTCGGTTGGAGGTCAACACCCACGTGGTGGCCGCCGCCTCGGCCTTTCTCCAAAATATGCGAAAGTGCGTCCAGAAAGCTGGTCTGGAGGTTGAGAACGACGGAATGGTGGCTTCTTCCATCGCGTCGTCCCTGGCCGTGATGACCGAGGAAGAGCGCAAGCTGGGCACGGCGATGATCGACATCGGCGCCGGTACCGTTGATCTGGCGGTTTACTGTGATGGAGAGATCGGGCATTCGGGAGTGCTCCCGGTGGCAGGCGACTTCTTGACCCACGATCTGGCCCGATTTTTCCGGATTCCTCCGGCCGAGGCCGAGAGGCTCAAGCTCGAGCGTGGGGTCGCCTCACCCGATTATCACGAGGGTGACGACGAGATGCTGGAGGCTTTGAGCCTGGCCGGAGATCAGAAGGTTCCGGTCTCCCGCATCCAACTGGCCGAAGTGCTCGAGGCCCGCCTGCTGGATGTCTTTGAATGGGTGGGCAAGCAGATCCAACTGGCCGAGCGCATGGGGTTGGTGGTTACCAACCTGGTCATCACCGGGGGCACGGCCCAGTTGCCGGGAATCGCTCATCTGGCCCACCGCGAGTTGAACCTGCCGGCCCGCATCGCGACGCCCTGCTACCCCCCGGGCTTGATGGATTCGTTGGCTTCGCCCATCTATTCCTCAGCGGTGGGTTTGATTTTGCACGCCGCTATCCGGCGAGCCGTTCGCAGCGCGGATTCTCTCGAAGACGAGGGCGGCCCGTCCAGGGTCAAGGTCATGCTGACTCGGGTCGGTCGCTGGCTGAGCGAGGTGTTCTGAGCTGCGTTGTCCTTATTGTGAGCACCTGCAGAACAAAGTTGTCGATTCGCGACTGACCGAGGAGGATCACTCCATTCGCCGCCGTCGCGAGTGCGAGGCTTGTGGGCGTCGATTCACGACTTACGAGCGCTTCGAGGAAACCCTGTTGATGGTGGTCAAGAAGGATCGGCGCCGAGAAAAGTTTGATCGCAGCAAGATTCTGAACGGATTCCTGCGGGCCTGCCAGAAGCGTCCGGTCAGCTACGAGCAGATCGAGCAGGCCGTCAGCCAGATCGAGCAGACTCTGCGCTATCGGGGTGAATCCGAGGTTTCCGGTCAGGAGATCGGGGAGATGGTCATGCAGACCCTGCGCGACCTCGACGAGGTCGCCTATGTGCGTTTCGCTTCGGTTTACAAGGAATTCAAAGACGTCAGTCGCTTCGTGGAAGAACTCAAGGTGCTCGAAAAATTCCGCCCCACCCTCGAGCAGGCCGAGTAAAGAAAAACGCCCGCGGCGGGGAAAAAGGGAAAAACCTCAAGGAGTGTTGGAAACACGTCCCCCACCGTGAGCAGGTTTATAATAGACGATTTGGTCCAACAGGTAAAGAGGGCCGAGGCGGAAAACGGGGCTCACCAGGCGCCGGGGTTGGCAACACGGAGCCGGGGAAAGAGAATGGAAAGGACGACACGATTTCTTGGTCCACGACTACGATAAGATCCAGGCCGCTGCGGAGCAGGTTCGCAAACGCGTGGGGGACTTCAAGCCCGAAGTCGCCCTGATTCTGGGCTCCGGACTGGGGAACCTGGCTGATGACGTGGCCAGCGCGCAGCGAATCCCCTATGAAGAGATTCCCGGTCTGCCACGTTCCACCGTGGTCGGGCATCAGGGCGAGCTGGTGTTGGGCCGGTTGGAAGACACGCCGGTGGCCGTCATGCGGGGGCGGGTGCACTATTACGAAGGTTACAGTCTTCAAGAGGTCACCTTCGGGGTTCGCTTGCTGGGCGCACTTGGCGCCCACACGCTCATCGTCACCAATGCCAGTGGGGGCGTGCGTTCCGATCTGGTGCCCGGCGACCTGATGCTGCTGACCGACCACATCAACTTGATGGGTGCCAACCCATTGCGAGGGCCGAACGACGAGCGGCTCGGGCCGCGTTTTCCCCCCATGTCGCGCGCTTACGATCTCGAGTTGCGAGAGTTGGCTCACAAGGTGGCGTCCAGTCAAGGTTTCCGCATCAAAGACGGGGTGTATCTGGGATTGGCCGGCCCGAGTTTCGAAACTCCGGCCGAAATCCACTTTTTTGGGATGGTGGGAGCCGATACCATCGGAATGTCCACCGTGCCCGAAGTGATCGTGGCCCGGCACCAGGGGATGCGTGTGCTGGGAATCTCCTGCGTGACCAATGTTTTGCATCAGGGTCCCTCGGAAGATACTCATGAGGACGTGCTGGCCACCGCTGCCGAGGCCGGGCCTCGCTTCATCAATCTGGTTCGGGGAGTGGTCAAGGCCATGCCGGGCGTGCCGGCCCGATGAGGGTCTACGACCTGATCCGCCGCAAGCGCGACGGAGAGGCCCACAGCGCCGAGGAGATCCGTTTTTTGATCGGCGAGTTCGTGGCCGGCCGCATGGAGAGCTACCAGATGTCCGCCTGGATGATGGCGGTCTTCTTGCGGGGCATGACCGATGAGGAGACCGGCTGGCTCACCGAGGCGATGGTGGCGTCGGGGGACACGGTCGACCTGTCCAGCATTCCAGGCGTCAAGGTGGACAAGCATTCCACCGGAGGGGTGGGGGATACGACCACGCTGGTTCTGGCCCCGCTGGCTGCCGCCGCGGGGGCGCGGGTGGCCAAGATGTCAGGCCGGGGATTGGGCCACACCGGAGGCACGCTGGATAAACTGGAGTCGGTGCCCGGGCTGCGCGTCAACCTGGCGGCCGAGGAGTTTCTCGAGCAGGTGCGCAGCATCGGCGTGGCCGTCATCAGCCAGACCGGGAGCCTGGTGCCGGCCGATGGCAAGATGTACGCCCTGCGCGATGTGACCGCCACGGTGGATTCTATCCCGCTGATCGCCAGCTCGATCATGAGCAAGAAACTCGCATGTGGCGCCGATGCGATCCTGCTGGACGTCAAGTTTGGCCACGGAGCTTTCATGAAGAATCTGGAGGACGGCCGTCGCCTGGCTCGCTCGATGGTGGCCATTGGCAAGCGTCTGGGTCGCAAGGTTCGCGCCGCCCTGTCGGACATGGAGCAGCCCCTGGGAACGCACATCGGCAACGCGCTCGAAATTCGGGAGGCCATAGAGATTCTCCAGGGTCAACGGGCGGATTCGGCGCTGGCTCATGTGGCCCGCGAGTTGGCCGCTCACCTCCTGGAAATGGCCGGTTTGCAGCCGGATCTTGCGGCCGCGCGCTCCGAGGCGGGCCGATTGATTCAGTCCGGCGCGGCGGCCGAGAAGATGCGCGAGCTCATCCGCGCCCAGGGTGGAGACGCTCGGGTGGTGGATGACCCGGGACTTTTGCCCGCGGCCTCCCACTTGGAGGACTATCCGGCCTCTGAGTCGGGCTATGTGGCCAGTCTGCAGGCGGAGACCCTGGGCCGGGCAGCGATGGTGCTGGGGGCGGGTCGATTGCGTAAGGACGACCCCATCGATCATGCTGTCGGACTGGTGCTGCACAAGCGAGTGGGCGATCGGGTCGAAGCTGGAGAGCCTTTGCTGACGTTCCATGCCAACGACCTGTCCCAACTCGAGACTTCCCGAGCTCTGATCGGCCAGGCCATCTCGATTGCAGCCACCCCCCCCGCCTCGCGGCCCTTGATCGAAGAGGTCGTTTCCTGAGGCCATCCCTGCCCGGAGAGGAAACTTGGCTTTCCTCCCGAAACAACTCATTGTCGGGTAGCCGTTTGCGATGACAGCGTGGAAAGCAGGCCACTTTCCCCTCCAGGCCGCCGGGTTAACCTACCCCGACATCCCCAGGGTCCGATGCCCTGATACCGAAGGGGAATGCTCCGACGCGAGCAACCGATGGCGACAAAGAGAGAGCCGATTCGGCGCAAACTGAATAGTGAAACGTCTGGTATCGTGGAACCACGTTCACCGGCCTTTGTCGCGCCATCCTTTCTGCGAGACGAAAGGTCGCAGACACGGAGACGATCGCGAGCAACCTCCCCGAGCGGTGCGGCCGGTGCCCAACATCATCGAAGGGACCTCGTCGGCGCCCAAGCCATGCGCCCGGTCCCTTATCCGCGGAGGTTTGTGAATCATGTCTGTCCGAGCGGTGCGTGGCACCCGTGATCTACTACCGGAAGAGACATCCCGCTGGCAACTGATCGAGAATCAGGCCCGACTCCTCAGCCAGCAATACGGTTATCTCGAGATTCGAACCCCTCTGTTCGAAAAGGCGGAGCTTTTCGTGAGGGGGATGGGGGTTCTTGCCGGGCTCGTCGAGCGCGAGCTGTGGACTTTCCATGACAAGTTTGGCCAGAAACTGGCCTTGCGGGCGGACGTCACCGCCTCGGTGGTGCGCGCCTACTATGAGAACAACCTCAACGAGAAGCACCAGGGCGTCAGCAAGTTCTACTACCTGGCTCCGGTCTTCCTGATCGGTCGTGAGACCGAAGAAGGCAGCCGACAGAGCCACCAGTTCGGGGTCGAAGCTCTGGGTTCGCCCCACCCGGCCCAGGATGCCGAGGTGATCGCCCTGGCCTGGGCATTCCTCAAACGCATCGGTCTGAGCGACGTGGTCTTCGAGCTCAACTCGTTGGGATGCGACAAGTGTCGCCCGGCTTACCATGAGGTTCTCAAGGAATACTTTTCGTCTCATTCCAATGAGCTTTGCGGCACTTGCAAGCGCAAGCACAAGACTCATCCGCTCTGGACGCTTGGTTGCAACGAGAAGAGTTGCGTCGAACTCGGCCAGGTGGCCCCCACCATGTTCGGCCTGCTCTGCCCTGCCTGCAAGCAGCATTTCAGTCAGCTCAAATCCTATCTAGCCGAGATGAAGATCCCTCATGACCTCAATCCGCGCGTGGTGCGCGACCTGGAGTATTACAACCGCACGATCTTCCAGGTTCGACACGGAGAATCGGTGCTGGGCACCGGCGGGCGTTACGACGGCCTGGTGGAGACTCTGGGTGGACCGGATACCCCGGCCGTAGGGTTTGCTCTCCAGCTGGAAGCGATTCTTGAAGCGGTGCCCGGCGAGTTTACGCGGCTCTCTCCTTCGGTCTACCTGCAGCCGGAAGGCGAGGAAGCCACCCGTCTTCTCATGCCGGTTCTGAATGTGCTGCGCGAAGCCGGGATTTACGCTGAGATGGCGCTGGGCGGGGAGGAAGCTCCCGATGCTCCTCGTTTTCTGGTCATGTTGAGCGAGAAGGACGCGCTCCGGGGAGTGGCCCAGGTTCACGACCGTCACAGCGACCACAAGGACCGCTACAACTTGAGCGAACTGGCCCACCGGCTGGCCAGTCGACTTGGCATGGGAGGCGCGGTGGCTCCGGCCGAGCGCGTTCCCCGCGAGAAGGAGAGCCGCCCGGGGCGTGGCGGCACACGGCGAAATGGGGCTCTGCGCGGGCGCCATTTCAACGTGGAGTCCGACCTCGAGGTCCATTACGACCAGCAAGAGCCTGCGACCGCTTCCGAGCGGTCTGATGGCTCTCGCTCCAAGCGTCGCCGCCGTCGTCGGCGAGGTCAGGAAGACGATGCTCCTCTGGCCGAGACCCAGCACGTCGCCTCGACTCGCGAGCCCGAAGAGGAGCACTCCTCCAGTCGCTCGCGTCGGCGCCGCCGCAGTCGCCGTGATTCCGGAGCCGAGAGCCGCACCTCGACTTCCGAGCGAGCGGCTGCTTACCCGCCCGACGACCGTTATGAGGAGACTTCCACTCGTCGTTACTATGACGATTACGAGCGAGAAGACTATTCGCCTCGCTATGAGCGGGAGGAGTATCGTGACGAGCCGCCCGCTTATCGTGAGCGGGACGAGTACAGTCGCGAGGAGCTCCCGCGCTCGGGTCGCGGACGCGACGACCGTTACCGCGCTCCGCGCGAGTCCAGCGTGGAGACCGGAGCTTACGAAAGCTCGAGCCGCGGGCGTCGGGGCCGCAGTAGCGCGAGCGGTAGTGGGACTGGCACTGGGACCCGGGGCAGCAGCAGGAGCAGCAGTCCGCCGCCCTCATACGAGGACGATTACCGCCGCAGCGAGCCGGCTCCTCGTTATCACGACGACGACTACTATGACGAGCCGCGGGGACGTCGGACCCGAGACGACGACGATGAGCCCGCTCCAGTCGACTCCAAGCTGGCTCTGCTCGAGTCGAGTCGGGCCGCCGCCTCGCGCTACCGGGCTTCGGATGGCGATTCGGACGGCTCTCGTCGGCGTCGCCGCTCGGGCGGGGGCTCGAGCGGCTCGAGTGGGGGTGGGCAACGTCCCGCCGCCTCGAGCAGCGGGGGCGGACGTCGCCGGCGCTCTTCCTCGTCCACCCGGCGCTAACTCGACGCCGAGTAAGGATTCGCGTGAACGGGCCTTCGAGACCCCGGATTTTCTTGACATTCTTGCTGGATTTTGGCATGTTGAGGCGACTGTTGTGGCGGGGGTCGCAGATCGTCATGCCTGGGAGCAGGTGGGATACTCGCTCCTCAGCGAGAGGTGAGCGGATTGAAGGAACATCTCGAATTAGCTCGAGCCCTGGCTCGGGTGGCCCGGGAAGAAGGTCTGGCCGAGATCGATTATCGCAATGAGAACGCGCGCATCCACCTGGTTGTGGATACGGGGGAGGCTCAACCAGTAGCGATACCCGTTCAGGCGCCGCCGGCGGTGGCGACCAGACGCTCTCCAACCCCTGCCGGGGCCGCTCCCGAGCCCGCTGACGAGAACCTGAAGCCGGTGGTTTCCCCTCTGGCGGGTGTTTTCTACCGTTCCCCCAGCCCGGGGGCTTCACCCTTCGTCCAGGTGGGTGATCGCGTCAGCGTGGGCCAGACCCTCTGCATCATCGAAGCCATGAAGCTGATGAACGAGATCACCGCCGAGATGCCCGGTCGCGTGGCCGGCATCCTGGTTGAGAACGCCGCCGTGGTCGAGTCCGGGCAAAAGATCTTCTTGCTCGAGCCGCTGGGGTAAAGCAGGTGGGCGCGGTTCAATCCATGCGGATTCTGGGCCGCATTCTGAGCTATTTGCGGCCCTACTGGAAGTATGTCCTGGGCGGGTTGATCATGACCTGCCTGGGTACCGTCACCCAACTGGTCCAGCCCCTTTTTGTCGGCAGGCTGTTCGGGCTGATGACCGAGGAGAACTTCAATTACCAGGGTCGCGACCCGCTCTTCGAGTTGAACCTCATCTGCGGCGGCTTCATGCTCGTCATGCTGGCCGGCGGCGTGGTGGGCTACCTGATGCGCTACCTGGTGGACATGGCCGGGCAATTGGCCGTGCGCGACTTCCGCAACGCGATTTTCCGGCATCTTCAGCGCATGAGTGTCCCCTATTTCGACCGCAACAACCAGGGTGACCTGATTTCCCGCCTCTCCAACGACATTCAGACCAGCACCAGCGTGTATCCGCTGCTGGCAGACTTCGGCAAGAATCTGTTGATGGTGGCCGGGGCCTTCAGCCTGATGGTCTACTTCGACTGGCAGATGACGCTCATGGTGTTGACGTTGAGCCCTCTGCTGGGGATCACCATCTCGCGGATCGGGCAGAAAATCAATACCGTGACCGAACGCATTCAGGTCCGGCTGTCCGACCTCATCGCCATCCTGCACGAGAGCCTGGGCAACATCAAGGTGGTCAAGGCCTACACCCGGGAAAATCTCGAGATCGAGCGTTTCGAGCGCAAGAGCGAAGAGAACTTCGCAGCTCAACTCAAGCTCATCCAGATATCCTCGTTCCAACTTCCCCTCACCGACATCCTGTGCGCTCTGGCCATCGTGGCCATCATCTGGTTCGGCGCTCTGCGCATTCTGCAGGGCACGGTCACGTTCACGGCCGTCATCCAGTACTGGATGCTGATGATCATGACCTCCAATCCCATCAACAAGCTGGCCGACAGCTATGCCCGGTTCCAGGTCGCCACCGCTGCCGGGAAGCGGCTCTTCGAGGTGCTCGACGAGGCGCCAGACATCGCCGACGCACCCGACGCACGAGAACTTCCACCGATTCGGGGCGAGATTCGCCTGGAGGGCGTGGGCTTCGAGTACCAGCCGGGCAAGCCGATTCTGAGCGACCTGACGCTGACCATCGCGCCCGGTGAAGTGGTGGCCATCGTGGGCCCGAACGGGGCGGGCAAGACCAGCCTGGTCAACCTGATCCCCCGTTTCTACGACCCCACCGCTGGAGTGGTGCGGGTGGACGGGCATGACATCCGCCAGGTGAAGGCCCACAGCCTCCGCCGGCAGGTCGGGGTGGTGATCCAGGAGTCCTCGCTCTTTACCGGGACCATTGCCGAGAACATCGCCTGCGGTTTCGTGGCCACCCCCGAGCAGCTCGAGCAGGCGGCCCGGCTGGCCAACGCCCACGACTTTATCACCCGCCTGCCGGACGGCTATGCCACCCAGGTGGGCGAGCGCGGCGCCCGCTTGAGTGGCGGCCAGCGCCAGCGGATCGCCATCGCAAGAGCCATGCTGCGCGACCCGAAAGTGCTCATTTTGGACGAGTTCACCTCCTCCATCGACTCCGAGTCGGAGGCCCAGATCACCGAGGCCATCGAGCGGGCCATGCGCGGGCGCACCTGCCTGGTCATCGCGCACCGGCTCAACACGATCCGCCATGCCAACCGCATTCTCGTGCTCGAGGGCGGGCAGGTGGTAGAAGAGGGTGAGCACGCCACCCTGCTCGAGCGGGGTGGTTTTTACTCGCGCATCTACGAGTCGCAATTGAGGCCACCGGTGCTGCTGCCAGAAAGGCGGGGAGCGTGAAGGTCCTTACCGTGGTGGGGGCGCGCCCCCAATTCATCAAGCTGGCTCCTCTGATCGAGCCCATGGCGGGCCGATTCGAAAGCGTGCTGGTGCATACCGGCCAGCACTACGATGAGGGAATGTCCGACCAGCTCTTCCACGAGCTGCGGCTGCCTCGCCCCCAGCACCACCTGGGGGTGGGCTCGGCCCCCCACGGAGCCCAGACCGGGCGTATGTTGGAGCGAGTGGAGGAGATCCTGCTCGCCGAGTCGCCCGACGTGCTGCTGGTTTTCGGCGATACCAACAGCACCCTGGCCGGGGCTCTGGGGGCCGCCAAGCTGCACATTCCGGTGGCCCACGTCGAGGCCGGGATGCGCTGCTTCGACATGCGCGTTCCGGAAGAAGTGAATCGGGTGCTTACCGACCACCTGGCCCGCTGGAATTTCGCTTCCTGCCAGACTGCGGTGGACAATCTGGCCCGAGAGAACATCACCGCCGGGGTGCATCTGGTGGGCGACATCATGGTGGACTCCCTGCGCCGCACTCTGGCCGGCCCGCCCGCCGAGCCGCCCCCCGCGGGGAATTTCCTGCTGCTGACCATGCACCGGGCCGAGATGACTCCCGAGGGCCTGGAAACCATCTTGACGGTGTTGCGCGAGCACGGCCAACCGGTGCTCTTCCCCTGCCATCCTCGCACCCTGCAGATCCTGCGCCAGACCGGCCTGGACCGGCTGCTCGAGGAGGGGCCGGTGCGCCTGTTGCCGCCTGCCGGCCACCGCCAGATTCTGGCCTGGCTCGAGCGGGCCAGCCTGGTGCTGACCGACTCGGGAGGGCTGCAGAAGGAAGCCTACCTGCTCAAGACCCCCTGCCTGACCCTGCGCGAAGAGACCGAGTGGGTGGAGACGGTGGCCGCAGGCTGGAATACGCTGGTGGGCCACGACCGGGCCCGCATCCTGGCGGGGTTGTCGACCCGCCCCCCCCCGGCGCCCCCCCCGGGGTTTTGAGTCGGGCGCAACGCCCCACGAA
>CAZWUN010000001.1:34937-40622 GCA_964637145.1 uncultured Burkholderiales bacterium | reverse complement strand
CCCCGCTGCGCACCCCGAGCTTTATGGAGATGGCCGCACGGCCGAACGAATTCTGGATGTCCTCGCACACGAAGCCGTCCCGAGCAAAACAGCAAAGGAGACCGTATGATCCCGATTTTAGAGCTGGCCAGCCAGTATAAGTATATCGGCCAGGAGCTGGAAGAGGCCGTTCTGCGCGCGTTGCGCGGCACCCACTACATTCTGGGCTCCGAAGTTCAGGCCTTCGAGAGCGAGTTCGCGGCTTACAACCAGGCCGCTCACGGCATCGGCGTGGCCAACGGCACCGACGCCCTGCACCTGGCGGTTCGGGCCCTCGACATCGCCCCTGGCGACGAGGTGATCTGTCCTTCGTTCACCTTCGTGGCCACGGCCGGGGCGGTGGCACTGGCGGGAGCCAGGCCGGTCTTTGCCGACATCGACCCGGTCACGTACTGCCTTGACCCGGCCAGCGTGGAGCTGGCCATCACCCCCCGCACCCGGGCCATCGTGGTGGTCCACCTCTACGGCAATGCCGCTCCTATGGATGAGCTGATGGCCCTGGCCTCGCGCCACAAGCTGGCCGTCATCGAAGATTGCGCCCAGGCTGCCGGCTGCACCTACAACGGTCGCAAAGTGGGAACCATCGGCGACTTCGGTTGCTTCTCGTTCTTTCCGTCCAAGAACCTGGGCGGTATCGGGGACGGCGGAATGGTGCTGAGCAACCGCCCCGAGCTGGCCGAGAAGGTGCGCAAGCTGCGCGGCCACGGCAGCGCCAAGAAGTATCACCACGAGATTTTGGGCACGAACAGCCGGCTGGACGAGATCCAGGCCGCCGCCCTGCGGGTCAAGCTGAAGTATCTCGATCAGTGGAACGCTGCCCGTCGCCAGGTGGCCGAGCGCTACCATACGCTCTTGAGCGACGTGGTGGAGGTGCCTGGGGCGACCCCGGGCGCCTACCACGTCTACCACCAGTACACCGTTCGCACCTCCCGGCGCAAAGAGCTGCAGACCTACCTCAATGAGCACGGCGTAGGCAGCGTGGTCTACTATCCCGTCTGCCTGCACCAGCAGCCCCTTTTCGCTTATCTGCAGATTCCGGCGGGAAGCCTGCCCGAAAGCGAGAAGGCCCAGCACGAAGTGCTTTCTCTTCCCATGTTCCCCGAGTTGACCGAGGACCAGACGGCCACCGTCTCCAGGGTGATCCATCAGTTCTTTGGCGCGCCCGTGGGCGCCGTCTGAAGGCGGTTTGTTCAAGGGGCTGAAGAAGCGCGTCAAGACTCTGCTGGGCCACCAGGAAGACCTGGAGGCACGGCTCTCAGAGCATGTGCACGAGCGGCTTCCGCTCACGCTCGAGGAGCCCGAGCTTTATTTCCAGCTCAATCCGCTCACGGCGGCGCTGGAAGAAGCTCGTGCCGCGGCCCGGGCCCAGCGGCTGCATGAGGCTTCCGAGCACTTGCTCGAGCACTTCCACGACCGCATCCGTCCGCTTTTCTTCCTGCACTTCACCGAGTGCGACATGCTGCGGCCAGCTCTGGCCGAGCGGCGCGAAGAGGCCAACCGGCTTCTGAGCGAGGTCGAGCGGTCGCTGCACCACACCTTTGGCCCTCTGGGGGTGGAGGAGCAGAGCTTCCAGGGAGCCATCGACTGGTTCTCCGATTTCAAGGGCGGCTCGTGGATGTACGGCTCGCAGGAGGATCTGGAAGAGCAGTTGGCGGGGACGACCCCCGAGGCGGCCATCCAGGTGACCTGGGAGTTCAACCGTCACGGGCACTTTGTGGACATGGGGCGGGCTTACTGGCTGACTGGCCACGAGCGCTTCGCCAGCGAGTTCATCGTGCAGATGGTGGACTGGAGCGAGCGCAACCCGCCTCTCTTCGGGGTCAACTGGATGGACCCCGAGACGGTGGCCCACCGCACCCTGAACTGGTTGCTGGCCATGCACTACTTCCTCAAGTCGGCCCAGTTGACGGCCGACGTGCTGGGGCGGGTGCTGCGCACGCTGCTGTTGCACGGTCTGGCTCTGTCGCGCAGCTTGCACGGTCAACCCCGCCTCTGCACCGCCTCGGCGCTGCAGGTGCTGGCCCTTACCCTGCCCGAGCTGGTGCTGAGCAAGAAATGGCTGCGCCAGTCATCGGCGGCTTTGCCGATCTGTCTGCAGAACGAGCTGGGCCCGGACGGGCTGCACAAGAGCGGCTCCTCTGCCGCCCAGCGCCAGGCTTGCGAGTGGCTGTTGCTGCCAGCAGCTCTGCACCGCCTGAACCAGATGCACACCGGTGATGTCCTGGCTGCCCGGGCTCAGGAGGCCCTCGAGGCCCTCTGCCATCTGCGCCCGCCCAACGCGCTGGTGCCCGAGATCGGGCGTGGCCAGGGGCCGGGCCTGCTGGGCCGCTGCTGTGGCCCTTCCGAGCACACCCAGCGCCTGCTCGCTTTCGGGGCTCTGGCCCTGGGACACGGGGCGCTGGCGCGGCTGGCTGGGGAGATGCCGATGGAGATGCTCTGGTGGTTCGGTCCCTCGGCCCAGTCGCGCTATGACTCGCTGAGCGACACCGCCCTGCCGCCGGTGGGAGGATATTATCCCGAGGCCGGGCTGGTGACCGTGCGCGACGGCTGGGAGTCGCGCTCGAGCTGGTGCCTGCTTCGGGGCTTGCCGCTGGAGGCACCCTCCGAGTCCAGGTTCCCGCCCCCACTTGCTCATGACGATCTGCTCAGCCTGGCCCTGACCCTGGAGGGCGAGCCCGTCCTGGTCGAGCCGGGAGGGCCGGCAGCTCCCGGCTCGGTGGCTCAGGCGTTCGCCACCCTGTACTGTCACTCTGCTCCGCGCGTGGCCGGAGAGCTCGAGCCCCTGCAGCTCAGCGGCGAGGGGCATCGCCTGGCCGTGGAGCAGCGCCGCGAAGGCCTCTACATGGCCGGCGGTCGAGATGTCTGGATGGACTCCAAGCGAGCCTTCCGTCTGCGCCGTGAGCTTTTGTTCCAGCCCGACAAGAAGCGCCTGGCCGTGCGTGACAGCCTGGAGGGCGAAGGGGACGTGCAGTTCGAAGAGGTCTTGCTGCTCGCCCCTCACATCGACGTGATGATGCGAGGCGACATGGGTTGCCTGCTCCGGGGGCGGCGCTTGCAGGCCCGCATTCATCCGGTTTTTCCCGCGCGCTTTCGTTACGAGATGCACAAGGGTCGAACTCAGCCCTTCGCCGGCTGGGTCTGGTCGGAGAACGGACGACCGGTGGCCACTCAGCGGTTGCGTTACTACTGCCGGGTTACCCTGCCAGCCGTGGTGTATCTCTGGTTTGGGTGGGAGCCGGGCGATCCGGCCGTCCCCCGGGCCGAGGAGCTCGAGCGGCTGTTCAGTCGCTGACCCGGCGTTTCTTGAGCCGGCTGCCTCCGAAGGTGGTGGAGGTGGAATCCTCCAAAATCATGGTGGGCGCTCGTTCAGCACCCGGCTGCCCGCCAAGCAGGCCATTGAGGTCGTAGATCTCCAGAGCCACCACGTCCAGGGCCTGAGTCAGGTTCTGGCCGCTGGCCAACAGCTCTTCCAGTCGCCGATAGCCCTTCAGGGTGTCCTCCAGAACGTGCTCCGAGCCCTGAGCCTGAACCAGGGTCAGCAGGCGATCCACCCACTCGAACCGCTGGTTCACGCTGCTCTCGGGCGCGTGGGACCGCACCTCCTGATACAGGGCCAGCACCGCCTGCGGATCGAGCAGTCGGGCGGCCACCGGGGTCACTGCCGGATAGTAGGTTTGCAGTGCGGTCACCAGGGGCACCCCCTCGCGCCCCATGCTGGCGGCGATCTGTAGCGTCTCCTCCCGCCTGGCCTCGCGCTCGGTAGCCGGCAGCTTCAGGTTGCGCTCGAGCAGGCGGTTGCGCAGGCGCGAGACTGCGTAGCGTACCCCCTCGACGGGCACGGCGTTCCAGTCTCGCAGCAGGGTCTTGCTGTCGGCCAGGAGATGATCGGCCAGGACCTGATCGCGCCGTGCCAGGTGCTCGAGGATCTGGATGGCCGCTCCGGCCTTGGGATTCTCGGGTCCGGAGGCGAACTGGTCCAGCATCTCGGCCACGTGCTGGCGGCTCTCCTTCAGGTTCAAGCTGAGGGCTCCGTCCTGAACCGGGGCCACGGTGGGCACCGGAGCCTTGCCATAGATCCCGTGCCAGAGGTGCTTCTCCAACTGCTCGGTCAGCCCCCCTGCCCAGCCGTTCTCGAGGTGGTGCCACTGGCGGTCGGCATGGGCCCACTTGGACTCCACCAGCAGCTCCACCATGTGGCGCAGGCGTGGAAAGCTCTCTTGCATGCGCCAGTTGCCCTGCAAGGCGCTGGAGCAGGCGCTGGCATTCAGCACCAGCAGGCGGGTCAGCAGCTCGGCCTGCTCGGGATCGCTGTGAGGCCGACGGAACTCGTCCTCCAACACGGCCCCCAGCGGGCCCATCACGGACCGGTCGTCGGCCTGGGCCACCAGCACCCCGAACACCCGCTGACCCCGCTCGGAGAGGCCGGCCAGGCTTCCAGCCGACTTCAGCTCGCTGCCAAGCTCAGAGAGCAGAGCCTGGCTGGTGTCCGGGTCGGGAAAGAGCCGCTGGTAGATCTCGCCGGCAAGTCCCCAGGCCTTGCCGGCTTCGCTGTAGAGCGGCAGGCTGGGATCGGCCATCACCCGCTCGAGCAGGCGACGGGCCAGCTGCTTGTCCTCCACGAATGGCGTCAGCGCCTGCAGTTGCTGGCGATGGGCCTCCAGCTCGGGGTCGGGCAGAGCCCGGCCCAGGGGTTGCTCGGCCAGCCGGGTCAGCGACTGCTCCACGCGGCCCTGCAGGTGGGCCCGCAGCTCAGGTCCAGGTCGCCTCCCATCGGAGAATTGCTCTTGCAGCAGGGCGCCCATATCCTGGCCGACCGGTCGCTCCAGGGTCAGCAGGGGAGCCAACCTCTGATTGCGATCGTAGGGGCCGGCCAGGTCCCAGAGGGCCTGCAGGGCTCGGGTCGCTTCCGAGCTCTCGGCCACCCGGGGCCATAGCTCGCGCTGCGCGAAACCGGCGTCGGGCAGGTGCTTCTCCTCCAGCAGCTTGAGATTGAAGGCCATGTTACCCGTGCTCCAGATCTGCTGCCGGTGCGGCTCGATCAAGCGTTTCAAAGGCTCATCGCCTCTGGCCGCCGTCAGCACGGCTCGCAACCGCTCCAGACCGTTAGCTCGCCCCTCCAAAAGCCCGATCAGCTCGCTCTGGGCACGCTCCGGCTCGCAGGCGGCCCATTGCTTCAGCTCGGCCACCGTGGGCAGACGGGCCGGCCGCTGCTCGGGCGTTGCCTGGACAGGAGCCTCAGCGGGAGCAGCGTCCTGGGGGCGCAGCGCGGGGGACAGGGTGAATCCGGTGGGCAGGATCTGCACTGAAGGTTAGATTCGCCGTCCGGGCCTGGAGTTACTCCGAGGAGGAACCAGGCGAGCTGAATCGCAAGCCATTGCCATGCCGGAGCTACCCGACGTGGTCGTCTACCTGGAGGCGCTCGAAGAGCGGATTGGTGGCGCGGTGCTGGAGAATCTCGAGATGGCCAGCCCCTTTCTGCTGCGCAGCGTGGATCCGCCTGTGTCCGAGCTGATCGGGCGCAGGGTGGTAGGTTTTGCTCGCCTGGGTAAGCGTCTGGTCTTCGAGTTCGAGGGCGAGCTGTTCAGCGTTTTGCACCTGATGATCGCGGGCCGTCTGCGTTGGCGTCAGGTCGGCCAGAAAGGCCCG
>CAZWUN010000001.1:0-34927 GCA_964637145.1 uncultured Burkholderiales bacterium | reverse complement strand
CTCAAGCCGATCGCCACCTTTACCTTCTCGACCGGGTTGCTCTTCCTGACCGAGGCTGGCACCAGGAGGCGCGCTTCCCTGCACCTGGTGCGGGGCCGAGAGCAGCTGGCGGCCTTCGACCCGGGCGGCCTGGAGGTGCTGGAGGCGGATCTGGATGCTTTCCGGGCCGTGCTGCAGCGCGAGAACCACACCCTCAAGCGCAGCCTTACCGACCCACACCTCTTCTCGGGTATCGGCAACGCCTACTCGGATGAGATCTTGCACCGCTCGCGCCTGTCGCCGGTAAAGCTCACTCAGAAGCTCACCGCCGAGGAGGTGGAGCGGCTCTTTCAGGCCACCCGGGCCACCCTGGTCGACTGGGTGGGGAGGTTGCGCAGCGACGCGAAAAAGGGGTTTCCCGAGAAAGTGACCGCGTTTCGCGAGGACATGGCCGTGCACGGTCGCTACCAGTTGCCCTGCCCCGACTGCGGCACGCCGGTGCAGCGCATTCGCTACGCCGAGAACGAGACCAACTACTGCCCCACCTGCCAGACGCAGGGCAAGCTGCTGGCCGACCGCTCCCTGTCGCGCTTGTTGCGCCAGGATTGGCCCCGCACCCTGGAGGAGCTGGAGCAGAGAATGCGGAGGACTTGAAATGACGAGATGGGCAATCTGGCTGCTACTTTTGACCGGGCTGGCTCTGGCCGCCCCGGGTGGCGAGATGGTGCAGTACAAAGCGGGGGACGAGACGGTGAGCGGCTATCTGGCCCGGCCCGCGGGCAAGGGGCCTTTTCCGGCCGTGATCGTCATTCACGAATGGTGGGGCCTCAACGATTGGGCCAGGGAGCAGGCCGACGCCTGTGCCCGCAAAGGTTACGTGGCCCTGGCCGTGGACCTTTATCGGGGCAAGGTGGCCAGTGATCGCGACCTGGCCCACGAACTCTCGCGCGGTCTGCCGGCCGACCGGGCCCTGTCCGATCTGGAGGCCGCGCTAGCCTATCTGAAGGGCCGCAAGGACGTCAGGCACGACCGTATCGGTTGCATCGGCTGGTGCATGGGAGGCGGTTACGCCCTGGAGCTGGCTCTGCATAAGCCCCTGCAGGCCACGGTGGTGGCTTACGGTCAGGTCAAGACGCGTGCGGATGGTGTGAAGAGCCTGCAGGGGCCAGTTTTTGGCATCTTTGGCGAGACCGACCGGGGCATTCCCCTGGATACTGTGAAGGCCTTTGAGAAGGCTCTCAGCGAGGCCGGCAAGCAGCACAAAGTCGTGGTCTACCCCGGGGTGGGCCACGCCTTCATGAACCCCAACAACCAGGCCGGTTACGACAAGACACAGGCCCAGGCGGCCTGGACGGCCATCTGGAGCTTCTTCGAGAGCAACCTCAAGCGCTGAGGGTCAGTCCTCTTCGTCCGGCTCGTCGTGCAGACTTTCCAGAAAGTCTTGCAGCATGCTGGCCATCTCGTCGAGAACCAGCAGCATGGTGGCGCTCTGGGCCTTGTAGAGCAGGGACATTCCCTGGGCGAACTGGCGCACGCTCACCGGCTTGTCAGCATCGCCCTTTTCGAGCGACTTGAGGTACTTCTGGAGAGCCCGGTCGGCCTTCTTGAAAGCTTCCTCGCTGTCTTCCTCGTATTCGTGTTCTTCGGGCTCGACACGCTTGGCCATGGCGACCTCCTCGTTTCGGTTGCTGAAGGCTGGGCCTTCGGCCCCGTCCGGTAGGGTCCTCGCGACCGGGGCACGAAAGAGCGCGACCTGGCTTTGACACTCGATCTTTACGACCAGGCACGGGGACGCAGGGTGCCTGTTTGCCTTTATCCCGCTCCCGGCCCGCTGGTGCTGTTTTCGCCCGGCTATGGTGGGGCCTGCAACGGCTATGCCTACCTGGCCCGGGATTGGGCCAAGCAGGGGATGGCGGTAGCCGTGGTGGAGCACGCCGGCAGCAACCATGAGGCGCTGGCCAGGCTCAAGTCCGAGGTGGGGCGAGACTTTGCTGCCCGGATCGAGCGTCTCGTGGAGCAGGACCACCAGGAGTTCCGTCATCGATTGGAAGATCTGCGCTTTGCCCGGGCTCAACTGCTGGCTCTTCACCCTGAGCTGGCTGGCGCACCGGTCGGATTGGCCGGGCACTCCTATGGCTCGGCCACGGTGGCCGCCCTGGCTGCTCAGGAGAGCTGTCAGGGCCTGCTGCTCATGTCTCCCCCCTTCCCGGGCAGCCTCAGCGATGAGGCTTTGCTGGCTCTCGAGGTGCCAATCCTGATGCTCACCGGCACCCGTGACCACTCGCTGACAGCCACCAGGACCTACGAGCAGCGCCTGGAGATTTTTCCCCGGCTGCGGGCCAGACCTCGCTATCTGGCCGTTTTCGAGGAGGCCGAGCACCTCACGTTCGCCGGGCTGGGGATGCGGCTCGAGCGCTGGCTGCCTTCCATCGCCCGTTTGACCCGTCGATTCTGGATGAGTTGTCTGGAGGGTCGAGAAGACCCTACTCCGGAAAATCTGGATGCCATCAGCCGCTGGGAGGCCGCATGAAAACCGAGGAGTTCGCAGCTCAACTGCAGGAGGCTCTGCAGCAGAGAGGCTACCAGAACATCAACACCAGGGCTACCGAAGCCCCAGGCGTCTCGATGGAGTGCTCGTTTGACGGGGTGCCCGTGCAGTTCGATCTGGACGTGGGCGGCAAGGCCATCTTGCGAGTGCCGGTGCCCCAGCCGTTTCAGCTCGGCCTCTCGCCCGAAAGCACCGTGACCCGCATTCTGGATGAGGTAGGCCAGTCGCGCGAGGTAAAGACCGGCTTTGCCCAGTTCGACGAAAACTACCTGGTGCAACTGCACCCGCCCACTTTTCCCCTCTTCACCAGCGACTCGCTGCAGGCCATCGCTGGCCTGGAGCCCTTCATCGAGCTGACTGCCGGTCGCTCGGGCCTGGAAGTGAGCAAGACCTGGGAAGTGGGCAGCTTTGGCCCGGAGGATGCAGCCCGCAGCGTGGACAGCCTGCTGGTGCTGTTCCACCTGGCTCAACTGGCGGCACGAAGCTAGACTAGGAACGCACCGTCGCTCCGACGCTGCTCCAGTTCCGGCGGGGGCGCAGGCGAGCCACGAAGATCATCTCCTGGCCCAGGCCGCTGTAGCGCTCCCCGAAGTAACCCCCAAGCAATTGCTCCACCTTGAAGCCGCAGCGAGAGAGCAGGTGGACCATCTCCCAGCGGAAGAACCACCGTTGGCTGAGGCGCACGAAGCGCCGTTCCAAGATCTGGCCTCCGGGGCCGATCGTTTCGTAGAAGCGCTCCTCGAACAGGCATTGCTGCTCGGGATCGTAGCGCGAGGCAGAGCTGAGCAGTACCTGGCGGCCCTGCTCGTCCACGTAGTCGCCCCCGGGCTGGCGGTAGAGCACCGGGTCGGCTGCCTGGCGGCTATGCACCAGGGTGACCAGGTCCACGTCGTAGACGTTGACCAGCAGGCGCCCCTCGCTGTGCAGGTGGCGCCTGATGGCATGCAAACACGCGAGTTGCTGGTCCACCCGGGTCAGGTGCATGAACTCGCGGAACGGCAGGTAGATGAGGCCAAACTTGCGGTTGAGCCGAAAGGAGGTCATGTCCTGCTCCACCAGGGTGACCCGTTTGCGGGTTTCGACGGGTCGCGAGCTCAGCTTGGCGCGTGCCCTCTCGAGCATGGCCGGGCAACTGTCCAGGCCCCAGATCTCGACCCCATTGTCGGCCAGGGGCAACAGGATGCGCCCGGTCCCACAGCCCAGCTCGAGGACCGGGGGTTGGGCCTTCTGGGCATACTCGAGATAGAAGGCTACGTCGTCTTCGTAGCCAGCGTACTCAGCGTCGTAAATGGCGGCGTAGTCGCTGTAATCCATCCGTACAAGCAAAAAGGACGGGTTGTGTCCCGTCCTTTCGCGACCTGACGACCGGTTTCCCTCAGCAGAGGAACTGACGGGGCCCGTGGCAGTGACAGGGCGGCATCGGCGGACGGGGAGGCGGGCACTGCGGGGGCTGACCGCAACAATGCTGCTGGCCCTGCTGAGCGTTCATCTGGCCCATCATAAAGCCCATCATGAAGATCATCTGCGGGTCCATCTGGCCCGGCATCCCCATCGGGGGCATTCCCATCTGAGGCATCCCATACGGAGGGCCGTACTGGCCGGGCAGCATGGGCATCTGGGTCATCGGCATACCAAACTGGGGCATCATGGCGTTGGTCATGCCGAACTGCTGATTGTTCTGCATCATCATCTGCTGCATGAAGGCTTGCTGCTGCTGAGCCGCCTGGTGCTGCATGAACATCATGCTGGCGCCCGATCCGAGCTGCCCGCCCAGGCCAGCACCCAGCATCGCTCCGATGGGTCCACCCAGTGCAAAGCCGAGCAAGCCACCACCGACGGTTCCCAGCAGGCCAGCCAGCATCGGGTTGCCCAGGATGCCTTTGGCGATATTGCCGACCAATTTGAGGGGGGCGGTCGCGATGTTGACGACCCCTTTGACCACTCCGCCGACGGCCCGGGCAACTCCCCCGACGACTCGTCCAATGGCGCGTCCTACACCACCCATCTCGATATCCTCCTCAACAACTTCTTGTCTTGTCTATCTGTGCTTCCTATACCGTGGAGGGTTTTGCTCGTCTAGGGCGTGTCCATCCGGTTACATCGTGGTAACATTTCAGCGCATCGGCTGCTGGCGGTAGTTGCCGGCCCGGGCGTAGCGGCCGCTCATGAATTGCACCAGCCCTCCGGCCAGGCGCTCGGCGATCAACTGGCGCACCTGGGGCTGGACCAACCGCGCGGAGTCGTGCGGGTGGCTCAGATAAGCGGTCTCCACCAGAACGGCCGGCATGCTGGTGTGGCGCAGCACGTAGAATGAGTCGCGTCGCAACCCCTGATTGCCGACCCCGATGGCCTCGCCGAGCATGGGCTCGAGGTTGCGAGCAAATTCGTAGTCTTCTTCCTTGTACCAGTGGATGGAGGTGCCGTTCCCCTGTCCGCTGGCGCTGGCATTGCAGTGGATGCTGATGAACAGGTCGGCCCCCACGTTGTTGGCCACGTCACAGCGAGCCTGCAACTCCATCTTGTCGGGCGAGCCGGCGTAGGTCACGTCTCGATCGGTCTCGCGGGTCATGAGCACTTTCCAGCCCTGCCGCTCGAGTACGGTCTTGAGTCGGCGGGCGATGTCCAGGGTGATGTCTTTCTCGTAGACCCCGTGGTGGCGGCTGTAGCAGCCCGGGTCGCCCCCGCCGTGGCCGGCGTCGATGACGACTACCCCGCGACCACCCGCGGCCACGTAGCCCCGGGTCGCGGCTGTTCCTTTGTTGTCCAGCCGTGCCAGGCTGGTCTCGGGTGCCAGCCGCAGCACCAGCGAGCCGCGCGCGTTCTCGATCTCGAAGAACTCATAGGCATAGCCTGGGGCTACCTGGCCGGTGAAACGCAGCACCGGGATGCCGTCCGCGTCGAGTTGCTCGAAGCGTCCGGCCGAAAGGGGGGCGCCGGGAGCCTCCAGAGGATTGGGGGGAGCATCCATCGTGACACCGGGGAACTCCATGACCAGCACGCGGCTGTTGGGGTCGAACTCCCAGCTGAATCGGACCGGGTCCTCGGCGTAGAAGATGACCAGATCGTCGCCATCAACCCGCCGGTAGTCGATGCGCTCGAGTCCTACCGGCGGACCGGCCCCCACCAGCTGGGCACTGGGAACCGTGGTGATGGCCAGTTCGTTCTTGAAGGTGCCGGGCTTGAGCTGTCCGTCCCAGGCGGGGGGAAGCTGGAGGCGCACTTCCAGAGGCTCACCGGGAAGGCTGCCCCCGATCACTTCGGCCTTCAGGCTTCCCTGGGCAAAACTGCGCTCATCGCCCGACCAGATCAGGTCGCTGAATTTGAGCACGACCAGTCCGGCCTCCGGCTTTTCGACGGTGTAGGTGAGCGGCGCCGAGGCCCGGATGGTCACGGTCGGGTAGGCCTCTTTGGAGATCGAGACGGATTGCAGCATGGGCAACAGCTGGGTCGGGCCACCTGCGGTGGAGGGCACGGCGCGCAGACAGAGCGCGTAGATCAGGGCGGCGGGCTCGATCATGGTGGTGGTCTGGTCGCCGAACATGCGCCCGGGCGCGGTGATGTCCTGTCCGTTGACCGTGACCGTGGGCGAATTGAAGGTCCAGAAGCTCTCCCGACCCGGTGCGTAGACGAACAGCGTCTGGCCGGTCGTGGACCAGTGCAGCCGGGCCGAGGAGAGGTCGAGCAGGCGACGCACCATGGGGTCTTGCAGGCTGACCAGGGCCCGAGGACCCTGCTGCGAGACGGCCGGGGTCAGCTCCTGATTTTGAAAAATCATCCGGTCGTAAATGGTCTGGCCGAAGGCTTGCGAGGTCAGACACCACAATAGAAGGACCAGGATTTTTACGGTTCGGTTGGACACCACAATCACCCCAAACAAAGCGTTCCGACTTGAAATTTATTCCAAAAGCGGTGAAAACTTAAAGTTCCCCGGAGACACTCCGGGTTCCTGCCCCGCAGGGACGGGCCTGTTCACCGCGTAGGGGCGAAAAACTTTTATTTAAGAACGAAATTCCACGACTGGGTGAGGCCATCCCAGGCATCATCGCCAAGTTTGGGCACGCCTGCCGCGTCGAGCTCGACAGGCGGGGGCATGGCCAGCACCAGCTCGTCGAGAATGGTCTCGAAGGCGTCGATCAGCACGGGGCTGAAGAACTTGCCCACCAGCTGGCGCATCTCGTTCATGGCCACTCCGGGAGCCAGCGCCTTGCGGTAGGGTCGGTTGGTGGTGAGCGCGTCGTAGAAGTCGGCCACCCCGATGATCTGAGCAGTGTAAGGGATGTCTTCCCCGGCCAGGCCGTGGGGATAGCCGGTGCCGTCCCACTTCTCGTGGTGATGCAGCACCATGGGAATGACGTCCCAGGGGATCCTGTAGATGACCTCCTTGCCTTCCACCTCTTCCGGGAACACCTGGCGGAGGATCTCGGCCCCGATTTCGGGATGGCGCTGGATCAGCTTGCGCTCCTCGTCAGTGAGCTTGCCAGCCTTGTTCAAGACCTCGTCGCGGATGCCGATCTTGCCGATGTCGTGCAGCCAGCCCCCGATCATGATCTCCTTGAGCTTGTCGTCGGGGAGCCCTAGCTGTTGAGCCAGGCGGGTGCCAATGTAGGCAACTTGCTTGGAATGGAATCGGGTGTAGGGATCCTTGGCGTCCAGGGCGGAGGAGATGGCCTGGACGAAGCGGATGAACACCTCTTCTTGAGCCAGGGCAAATTTTTGCAGCTCGCGTCCCTGCTGGGCCAGGTTCAAACCCACGGTGGCCTGGAGCTGCAGCACGGCAAAGAGCTGCAGGTCGGCCTCGGTGTCGGGGCGGAGCTCGGTGGCCTTCTTGTATTCTTCGATGGCGTGATCGTATTGTCGATTGTAGGAGTGGAAGGCGCCCTGGGTAAAGTAGCGCAGCGCGCTGTTGGGATGCAGGTTGGCCGCGTTCTGGTAGGCCTCGATGGCCAGGTCGTAAGCGTGCTGCTTGAAGTGCACCACCCCGAGGAAGTACTGGGCCTCGGCGTCGCGCGGATTGGCCTCCACCACCTTCTCGAACTGGCGCCGGGCCAGGGCATGTTGACCTTTTTGGAAGTAGGCCATGCCGAGGGCGGTGCGCGACTGGCTGTCGCGTTCGTTCTGCTCGAGCGCCTGGCGGAAGGCCTCGATGGCCTCGTCGACCTGGTCGCACTTGAGCAGGGCTTTGCCCAGCGCGTAATGAGCGTAGGAGTGGCGAGGCTGGATCCGGAGAGCCTTTTGATACTGCGGTACTGCTTCGGCGTAGCGATTCAAGGCGCTCAAGATAACCCCGGCCAGGTAGTAGGCCTCCGCTTCATTGGGGTCGAGCTCGATGACCCGCTTGAGATACTGGAGGGCCTGCACGTGCTTGCCCAGGTTCTTGAGCAGGAAGCCCAGGCTCAGAGCCGCTTCCTTGTAGGTGGGGCGGATCTCGAGGGCCTTTTCGTAGGCCTCCACCGCCTCGTCCATGAGATATTGCTTCTCCAGGCATCGGGCCAGCTCGAAGTGCGCCTGGAACAGGTTGGGCTGCACGTTCAGGGCCTTGCGGAAGCACTCGGTAGCCTGGTCGAACTGCATCATGTTGGCGTAGGCGGTGCCCATCTTGACGTGCAGCTTGACGTAGACCGGACGCTCCTGTAGGGCTCGATTGAAGGCCTGCAGGGCCTGGGGGGTGCGCCCCAGTTCGACCAGGCAGGCCCCCGCGAAATAGAGCGAGTTGAAGTCGCGAGGGCGAGACTCGAGCTGGGCCATGAACTCCTGGCCCGCTTCCATGAATTTCCCCAGCCGGTGCTGGGCCCGGCCGCGATAGTAGCGGACGCGATTGAAGTTCTGGTTGAAGGCCACCACCTTGTCGAAGTCGCTCATGGCCTGCTGAGGCCGACCGAGCACCAGGGCCGCGATGCCCAGGTAGTAGAACTTGAAAATGTCGTCAGGGGCGGAAGCCCGGTAGCGGTCCCACTCTTGCAGGGCGCCGGCGATGTCCTGACCGCGCGAGTAGTCGATGTCGTCCAGGTTCAGGTCCTGGTCGTGATCGGTCATCTTCTCCCACTCGCGGATGGCCGACTCGTAGTTGCGCAGACGCGTGTAACAGATTCCCAGCTCGAAGCTGGCCCGCGTCATGCGCGGATCGAGTGTGGCGGCCTTCTCGAGTGAGCGCTGGGCGCGCACCCATTCACCTTGCTTGAAAAAGTAATGCCCGAATTCGTAGTGAAGCGATGGGTCGTTGGGACGCTCCACCAGAGCCCGCTCCAGGCGGGCTATGAAGAACTCGCTTTTCAAGGCCTAACCATTATAGCATCCACCAGGGATGGCTCTCAACACGGTGCCCGGCATCAGGGGATCTTCGCCGCCCGCGCCCTGGATACTTTTTCAGCACGAAGGCCAGGCTCATGCCTGAGCCTGGCCCTGGAACCGTCCCTGGAAATCGTCAGGCTTCGGCGGCCTTCTCGTCGCTGGCCGAGTTGGGTGTGCGGCGGGCCCGCCGCCAGATGGCCGGCAGGTCCATCCAGCCGTTGCGACGCTTGTCCTCGGCCACCGGGCGGGGATCGGCGGTAGGCTTGCGCTCCAGTCGCTCGATGGAGCGCTCATTGAAGGCAAAGCCCTTCTCGGCCAGACCGGGGCGCAGGCGACGCTCGGTCAACCCGACCTCGGGCGAGGGAGACGCGGCCGTTGCTCCTACCGGCAACAGCTCGGGCTGTTGCAGCTGGAACTCGAACTCGGTGGCTCCGGCCAGGAACCCGGGTTGCCCGACCACCTCGGCGTTGGCCTGCACCTGGGTGGCCACCACCGTAGCTCTGACTCGACCCTGCATGGACGGGTCTTGCACCAGTCCGCACAGGATCAGGGCCCGAGGCGAAGCCGCTTCCTGCAGCATGGCGCAGGCTCTGGAGTAGTCTTGAATGGAGAGGTCGGGTCCGGCGGTGATGTTCAGCAGGGCGCCAGCCGAGCCGTCCGGCGAGCCGCCTACGAGCGGGTTCTTGAGGGCCTGCTCGACGGCCGCCGTAGCGGTGGGTGCGGTGGCCATCCCGAACAGCCCGCGTCCGCCATTTTGCAGCACGGCCCGCACGTCGGCAAAGTCGAGGTTGATGACGCCGGGGGTGGTGACCAGCTCGGTCATCCCGCGGACCGCGTCGCACAGAACCTGGTCCACGATGCCAAAGCTCTCATGCAAGGGGCAAACACCGGCCCCGATGGAGAGCAGCTTCTGGTTTGGCAGCACAAGCAGGGTGTCCACCTCCGCCTCCAGGGCAGCGATGCCCGCCTCGGCGATGCGATTGCGGCGCGTACCCTCGAACTCGAAGGGGGTGGTGACCACGGCCACCACCAGGGCCCCCGCCTTGCGGGCCTCGCGGGCGGCCACGGGAGCCGAGCCGGTGCCGGTGCCGCCGCCCATTCCGGCGGTCAGGAAGACCAGGTCGCCTCCCTGGAAGAGCTCGCGCATCTTGCTCACCGAGTTCTCGGCGGCCAGGCGGCCCAACTCATGGTTGGCTCCGGCTCCCAGGCCTTTGGTGGAGCCTTCTCCCAGGTGCAGCATGGTTGGGCCGCGGCGCGAGGAGTGCAGGGCCTGGGCGTCAGTGTTGGCCAGCACCAGGTTGACCCCGGCGGGCGGGTTCTCGGCCAGACGGTTGACCAGGTTGCACCCGGCTCCACCCATTCCGACGACGAAGATCCGGGCGGGATACAGACTATTGGAAGGCGACGGCATCAGCGGCTTCCACCTTTCTTCGAGGAGATTCCTACACTCGCAAGCTCGAGGCTCGCAATCTATGGATCAGGCAGGTCTTGATAAAAATTCTTCAAGTACTGCGGGGGTCCTTTCGAACAGGCTGTTCGATTTTGAAACTTTCTCCAGGTTTCGGCCCAGGGCTACCGGGCCGTGGAAGACCAGGGCCGCCACGGTCAGGTCGTCTTGCTGGTGGGCTCCGTCCATGAACGCGAGAACCGAGTTCAGGCTGGCTTCCACCAGGTCGGTGGCCGAGGTTGTGCCCGCGAGCTCTAGAAGTGCTCTCAGGCGGGGCCCAAAGAACTCGCCCGCTTGATTGCGCGCCTCTCCCAGGCCATCGGTGGCCAGGAAGAGCCCTTCACCCGGCTGCAGCCGAGTTCGGTGCTCCTGATAGCGGGTAGGCTGGATGCCCACCGGGAGACCAGGCTCCCCCTCAAGGACGCGCACTTTGCCTTTCTTGGAGAGGATCCAGCCAGCATCGTGACCGGCGCTGGCATAGCAGAGCTCGCCCGTATTCACGTCCAGGCGAGCCATGAAGAGGGTCACGAAGCGACCTTCTTCCTGGTTAAGCACTTCGTTGAGCTCGTCCAGGCAAGAGGCCACCCCGAGGCCGCGCTGAGCCAGGGCCCGCAGCAGGCGGCGCGTTAGAACGGTGTGCAGGGCGGCCGGTACCCCTTTCCCTTCCACGTCGGCAACATAAAAGAACACCCAGCGGCTGCCAACCCAGAAGTAGTCGTAGACGTCGCCGCCCACCTCGCGAGCCGGTAGCGAGCGCCCGGAAAGCTCGATTTCCGGGCGCTGAGGCAGCTGAGTCGAGGGGTCGGCCAGCTGAATTTCACGGGCCAGCTCGAAGTCGCGCCGCACGCGCTCGCCGGCTACTGCCGCAGCTCGGGCTCGCTCGAACTGACCGCGCAGGCTGGTGACCATGCGTTGGAAAGCATCGCGCAACTCGCCCACCTCATCGTTTCGCCTCAGCTCTGGCAGGTCGACCTCCAGCTCTCCCTGCGATATCCGGCCGGCCGCCTGGGCCAGCAGATGGAGGGGGTGAGCCAGGGAAGCGGCGGCTATGCGGATGACCAGCAAGAGGAGCAGTACCGTCAGGGCGCCAGCCAGCGTGACGATGAGCTCGAGCTCGTGCAGAGATGCCAGCAAGCCAGCGCGGGGAAAGACGCTCAGCAAGAACAGGCCCGACTGGCCCACGGGCCGCGAGAAGACGGCAGCCTGGCAGCCGGTCAGGGGGTCGGCCAGCTGGTAAGGCCCTACTCTCGGCGGTCCCAGGCAGGCTCGAAGGCTGTCGGGCAAGGGGCCGACCATCGCTCCCAGCAGGGTTCGTCCCTGCCGGTCCACTACCAGTTCGTAGGGCCCTCCCTGGAAGTTGCGCCAGCGATTACGGTCGGCCAGGGCGATCCGAACCACGATGTTTCCTCGCTTGATTGCGTAGGCGATCAGGTCCACCTCCCCCGGGAGGCGGATTCGGCTCCAGGTGCGCGGCGGACCGACGGGAACGGTCAGTTCCAGCCCGTAGCCAGTCGTCTTCCCCTCCCGCCAGACCTGCACGCTGGCCAGGTCGGGGTGGGCCATTCCGGCCCTGGTCAGGCGGGACTCGAGCTCCTCTGGGGGCCAGGATTCCGCCTGAATGGCCATCCGTTCGGCAGCGGCCACGGCTCGCTCCAACCGGGCGGCCAGACGGTCAGCTTCGCGGGCGGTGCCCGAGCGCTCGCTCCCCCCGAACTGGCTCAAAACACGCTGGTGCACGTAGCCGACCTCCAGCCACGAGCCGGTAAGCACCAGGGCGGCCGTGAGCCCTCCAATCCAGAGCGTGATGCGCGAGCCCAGGGTCATAGGGCCTCCTCTTGCCGCACTCGCACGGCCGGAAAACGATGTCCCGGGTCTTGCGTTCCAGAAGCCAGGGATGGTAGGCCATCGCTAACCTGCAATTCGGGCATGCTGGAAGCAACCTGGGCATTTTGTACCCCAGGCTAGGCTGTCTGGCTCAAGAAAAGTCCAGCTTTTGTAAAGAAAGTACAAGCCCGTCTCGCCAGGGATCGGGGCTTGGCCGACGAGAACTTTCCACATATGAGCAATCGTGGGCGTATCCTGGTGGTGGACGACGAAGAGGAGATCCGCGAAATCCTGCGGCGCTTTCTCGAGCGCGACGGATTCGAGGTGGTGCTGGCCCGCGACGGGCACGAGGCCCTCAAGCTGGTGAAGAGCCCCATCGACCTGTTGATCCAGGACCTGATGATCCCCGGTCCGGACGGGCTGGAGGTCACCCGCGAGGTGCGCAAGACCAGCCACGTGCCCATCTTGATCCTGACCGCCAAGGGCGAGGAGGCCGACCGGGTGGCCGGGCTCGAGCTGGGGGCCGACGACTATCTCACCAAGCCATTCTCCTCGCGAGAGCTCTTGGCCCGGGTGAAGGCCCTGCTGCGCCGGGCCCGGTTGCCGGCCGCGGCGGCGGTGGGCGCCCGTCCCTCTGGTCCGGTGCGTGTCGACGAGGAATCTCGCCGCGCCTTCCTCGACGACGAGCCGCTCGAGCTCACGCCCCGCGAGTATGATCTCTTGCGCGTCCTGTCCGGGGCGCCGGGCAAGAACTTCACCCGCGACGAGCTGCTCGACCGGGTGTGGGGTCCGGAGTACACCGGCGACACGCGCCGAGTGGACGTGCACATCAGCAATCTGCGCGACAAGCTGCGCAAGCCGGGCTGGGCCGGGCCCATCCGCTCCATCTGGGGCGTTGGCTACCGCTACGAGGTCTAGGTGCGCCTGAGACTACGCCTGGCCCTCTCCTACCTGATGGTCATCGGTCTTTTTCTGGTGACCCTGGCGGTGGCCCACGCGCTGTTGACCATCCCCGCCGCCAATCACTTCCGCGACGAGGCAATCTCGCACTGGAAAGGGCAGTGGCAGGCCAGGCTCGATCGGGCTTACTCCAGCGGAGGTTGGGAGGAGGTGGTGCGGGAGGCCGAGTCGATGCCGCTGCCCCCGGGTGTGGACCTGATCCTGGAGGTGCCGGGCCAGGGACCCCGCGCTCTGCGTCCTCAGCCCCCGCACTCTCAGCCCGGCCCTCCGCTCGATCAGCGCGTGGCCGTGGCCCCTCCTCCCGGAGCCGGCGGTCCCAGGCCGGTGTTCGGGCTGGTGATGCGTTTCCCGGCCGACCAGGAGCTGGCGGTGGGAGAGGGAGGCGCCCTGAAAGTGCGCATGCGCCCTCTCCCTCCTCACGAGCGGCTGCCGGCCGACGCCCGCTCTCAGCTTCTGCGCGGGGTGGTGCTCTCGGGCCTGGCCGGGGCCCTGGTCGCCTTCGCGGCCGGTCTCTGGCTTAGCTCTTCCATCTCCGGGCCGGTGCAGAAGCTGGCCGCGGCCACCCGCGACCTGGGCGATCTCGATCTGTCGCGCCGGGTCGAGGTGAAAGGCTCGGGCGAGCTGGCCGAGCTGGGCAAGAGCTTCAACGAAATGGCTTCAAGGCTGCAGGAGACCGTGCGTCACCTGTCCGAGGAGAAACGCCGGGTAGAGCGGCTCGAGCAGAACCAGCGCCAGTTCCTGGCCGATGTCTCGCACAATCTTCGCACTCCGCTGGCGGCCGTGCTGGGCTGGACCGAGGCCCTGCAAGAGGGAATGGCCCAGGGGGACGAGCTGGAGAAGATCTCTCGCGAGGTGCTTTACGTCTCGCAGACCTTGCAGCGGCTGGTGGACCTCTCGCGCTGGGAGTCCAGCGAGCCCCATCTGCAGAAGGTCGCCTTCGACCTGCGCGAGCCGCTGGGGCTGGTGGTGGATACCCTGGCGCCGGCGGCGGAGTCCCGTCAGGTCGGGCTGCGGCTGGAGGGCACCGACCGGCCGGTCAGGGTGGTGGGAGACCCGGTGCGCCTGCGCGAGCTCCTGCAGATTCTGCTCGAGAATGCCGTCTACCACGCCGGCGCCGGCACCAGCGTTTGCCTGCGCCTGCAAAGCGCCGCCGGGCGCCTCGAGGTGTCGGTCTCGGACGACGGTTGCGGCTTCGACCCCGCCGCCACGCGCGGTTTGGGCCTGCCTATCGCCAGGCGCCTGGCCCGGGCCCACGGGGGCGAGCTGGAGCTGACCGCCTCCTCGGGTCAGGGTACCCGGGCCGTCTTTACAGTTTCTTTGGAAACCCCGCAGGTTTGCTGACCTCTCCGGGCTAGACTCGAGTCATCTTCATCATCGCTGGAGGAACACGATGCGAAAGCCGATTCTGGCCCTCTCCCTGGTAGCCCTGATGGCGGGTGGCGCGGCCGCCCAGTCGAGCGAGCTGAAGGAGGCCTTCAAAAATTCCACCCCTACCCGTCGCCTGGCCGCTCGCGAGCTGCTGCACGAACGCTATGCGGGCCTCCCGGAAGCGCTGGCCGCTCACCTCGACGAGCGCTACCCCAACTTCGAGGTGCGCGGGGCCCGCGCTCTGCTGACCTTGCGCCAGAAGTATCCGGGGCTGCCTTTCGCGGTGGCCCGCCACCTGCTCGAGGACCTGGGCGAAGAGCCCGCTCAGGCCTTCCTGGACGTGCAGGAGGCCGTACTGGCCCGTTACCCCGACTTCCCCGCTCGCATGGCCAGGCTGCGCCAGCAGCACGGCCCCCGGCTGGCGGTGGCCGAAGCGGTGGAGACGCGCCATCCCGGCTTCCGCACGGCCTTCCTGCAACTTCTTGGCCGCAGCCGGGCCGACAGTCCCCGGGGTCTTGCCTGGCAGACCCTGCGCGAGAAGCACCCGGGGCTGGCCCTGCGCCTGTTGGGCGACCTGTCCGAGCTGGCCGACCGCGAGCAGCCCGGCCTGGTCATCGAGCTCATGCGGGCCCGCCGACGCGGCGAGCGTCCCCTGCCGTGGCTGGCTGAGAACCACCCGGGCTTTCTGGCTCAGGCGGCCCGCGAGCTGCATGCGCGCCACAAGACCGAGCTGCGCTCGGCGGCCCTGGACGTGCTCAAGGCTCTCGAGAGTCGTCCCCCGGGCACCGGTGCCGAGGCCGTGCTGGGAATGATCGAAAAAGACTATCCGGAGCTTCCCGCCACCCTGCGCACGGCCCGGCGCCAGGCTCGCCAGAGCTTCCGCCAGGCAGTGCTGGCCGAGTTTCCCGAGCTGCCCTCGGTGGTGGCTCGCACCCTGGAGGCGAAGCATCCACGTCTGCTCGCCCGGGCCATGGAGAGCCTGGAGAGCCACTACCCAGAGCTGCGCCAGGATGCCCTGGCCGCGCTTGAGACCGAGCTGCCGGGCTTGAAGGACGACCTGCAGGGCTTTGTCAAGGCCAACTACCCCGACCTGGTGGCCGACCTGACCGGGGCACTGCAGGGCGGACGCTGACGAAGTTCGAATGCCTTGCCCTCCATGGGCCCGGCACAAGCGCTTCACGACCGCATCCACGCTAACCTCGAGAAGGTGATCCGAGGCAAGTCGGAATCGCTGCACCTGCTTGTGGTCTCTCTGCTGGCCGGGGGCAACATCCTGATGGAGGACGTGCCCGGGGTGGGCAAGACCACCCTGGCCAAAGCCCTGGCCCAGACCGTCCAGGGCGACTTCAAGCGGGTGCAGTTCACGCCCGACCTTCTGCCCACCGACATCGTGGGCTCGTCCATCTACAACCCCCGCGAAGGCTCGTTTGACTTTCGCCGGGGGCCGGTCTTCACCAACATCCTGCTGGCCGACGAGATCAACCGCGCCTCGCCGCGCACCCAGTCCAGCTTGCTGGAAGCCATGTCCGAGCGCCAGGTGACGATCGAGGGCAACTGCTATCGACTGCCCGATCCGTTTCTGGTGCTGGCCACCCAGAATCCGGTCGAGTTCCACGGCACGTACCCCCTGCCGGAGGCGCAGCTGGACCGTTTCTCAGTCAGGCTCGAGCTGGGCTACCCGGACCCCGATCATGAGCTGGAGATGCTGGAAGGTCAGCGCACCCGGCATCCCCTGGAGAGCCTCGAGCCGGTGGCCGAGCTGGCCGAGGTGATAGCGGCTCAGGAGGAAGTGCGCAAAGTGCGCGTAGAGCGCCCGGTGGCTCAGTACATTCTGGCCCTGGTGCAGGCCACCCGCCATGAGCCGCGTCTCAAGCTCGGCTCCAGCCCGCGCGGTGCCATCGCCCTCTACCGCGTCTCCCAGGCCCTGTCCCTGTGCGCCGGGCGCGACTATGTGCTGCCCGACGACGTCAAGCGACTGGCCTCCCCGGTGCTGGCCCACCGGCTCTGTCTGGATACCAAGTCGAAGTATGGCGGAACCTCCAAGGAAAGCATCGTGACCGACCTGCTCGAGCAGGTCAAAGTGCCCACCTAGTGGCCGAGCCTCCCAAGATCCACCTGGGGGAGAGCTTTCTCATCCGGTGGATGCGCCATCTGCTGCGAGACCGTCTCACCCCAACCGGCCGGGTGGTGTTCTGGATGATGCTGCTGGCCAACGGCACCGGCGGATACTCCTTCGTCATCAAGATCTACTACGTCATCTGCATCCTGTTTGGACTGCTCTTCGTCTCCGTCGTGCTGGCCCGCCTGGCCCGCGTCAAGCTGAAGGTGCGTACGGCCTGGCCCGACCGGGCCACTTGCGGGCATCCCCTGAGGGTGGGCCTGCTGGTCGAGAATCTCTCCCGCCGCCCCGGGCTCGATCTGGCTCTGCGGGTGGCTTACCCCCCGGTTCCGCTGGACCACCACCCCGAGGGAGGGCTCAGAATCCCCCGCCTGGAGGCTGGCGAGCAGCTAAGGACCCACCTCGACCTCTCTTTCGATCAGCGGGGGGCCTACGTGCTCAAGGGTCTGCGCCAGGAGAACTCCTGGCCCTGGGGCCTGTGGCGCGATCTGGTCTACCATCTCGAGCCCCACACCCTGCTGGTGTATCCGCACTTCCAGCCCATCCTGTCGCTGGACATCCCGGTGGGGCGCAAATACCAACCCGGGGGCATCGCGCTGACCTCGTTTCTGGGCGACTCCACCGAGTTTCTCTCCACCCGCGAGTTTCGCGAGGGGGATCCGCTGCGCTCCATCCACTGGCGCTCCTGGGCCCGCACGGGCAAGCCGGTGGTGAAGGAGTTCCAGGAGGAGTACTTCTGCCGCATCGCGCTCCTGCTGGACACCTTCCTGCCACCTCCTCGCCGGAAGGGTGGGAAGGTCGATCGACGCGCTTTCGAGGCGGCCGTCTCGCTTTCGGCCGCGGTGGCCGACCGACTGGCCCGCGAGGAGTACGTCATCGACCTGTTTGCAGCCGGGCCGGAGATCTATCACTTTCAGGCCGGTCGCAGCCTGGCCTACCTCGAGAACGTGATGGACATCCTCTCCTGCATCGAGCCCTGCCATGAGCCGCCCTTCGAGAAGATCGAGCCGGTCATGCTGGAATACCTCGAGAACATCACCACCACGGTGGTGGTGCTGCTCGACTGGGACGAGCGGCGCGAGCGGATGGTGCGGGTCATCCGTGACCGCGGCTCGGAGGTCAAGGTGCTCCTGGTGCGCTCGGCCCCCGCCTCGACGGATCCCACCGCTGGCCTGGACCTGGCGGGCGACATCACGGTGCTTACCCCCGAGGAGGTGGAGCGGGGCGTGGAGTCGCTGTGAGAGAACGCCTGCCTTACACGGGTCTGATGGCAGTACTGACCTCTTACGCGGCCCTCTACTCGGTCGGGGGAGCCGACCCTCTGATCGTTTTGCTCTGTGTGCTGGCCCTGATCGCTTGCTGGTACCACGGCACTCTGGCCATTCCTCAGCGGGCCCTGCTCCCGCTGGCCTTTCCGGCCATGGTGGTGCTGCTCTATCCGCCCAATATCACTCCTTTGAACAGCTCGTTCGTGGGGCCGGGCAGCTTTCGGGTGGCCACCATCGTGGCGGCCTACCTGCTGATTCTGATCGTGAGAAAGCATGACTTCAACGGCAAGCTGATCCTGGCGGGCGGCTCCATCACGCTCTTGATCGCCTCCGGCATGCGGGCTGACGGCGAGATTCCTTACGGGGTCCTGTGCTTGCTCGAGGCCGTCCTCCTGGCTCTCTACCTGCGCCAGCTCGGCCCCCCCGTGCCCCGAAAGAACTGGCTTGGTACCCTGCTGGCCTTCGTGCCGGTTCTCGGGGTTGCGGTGGTCATCGCTCTGGCGGCACGTTACTCCGAGACGCGGCTGGGGACGCTGCTCAATCTTTTCAGCACCACTCCGGTGTCCATGCAGTTTGCTACCCGCAGCCCGCTGGACGGCATGCAGCGCAGCGCCGGGCAGGATCAGCTGGTGCTGCGCCTGTTCTCGCAGGCGCCTTCCAACTACCTGGTGGCTCGCTCCTATGGCCTGTTCACCAAAGGCGAGGTGTGGGATAGCCCGCCCGGCGAGTCCAGGGCCCTGCCCCAGGCCAGTCAACGGCTGGAAGGCGAGAATACTTTCTTGCTGGCCCCCCCTCGCAGCCTGGAGCAGGTCGACCGCGTCGAGTTCCTGACCGCAGCCGGCGGGCAGCTGCTCTCAACGCGCGATGCCTGGTTGCTGGCGGCCGAGCTCGAGAGCATCGAGCGCACGGCCTCTACGGGCCTTCACTTCAAAGGCGCACCGGGCTTTCCCGGCCGGTTCTGGCTGGGTCGCGGGGGAACTCCTCCGTTGGACAGCAAGGTCCCGCCTTACTACCTCGAGGTCCCTCCCGATCTCCCCCCGGTGGTGGTCCGGCTGGGAGCCGAGCTGACCGCCCAGGCCCCCACGCCTCTGGCCAAAGCGGCCGCCATCGAAGCCTACCTGCAGGACAACTTTGAGTACGGCTTCGGTTACCCGTTCCAGAAGGGCAGCTCGGCCCTGGAGCAGTTCTTGGAGAAGCGCCCCCCCGCCCACTGCGAGTTCTTTGCCACGGCCATGGTCATGATGCTGCGCACCCAGAAGGTCCCCGCCCGCTACGTGGTGGGCTTCATCGTGGACCCGAACGACTTCAACGACCTGGGTGGCTTTTACGCGGTGCGGGCCCAGCACGCTCACGCCTGGGTGGAGGTGTTCCTGGAGGGCTCGGGCTGGGTGACCTACGATCCCACCCCGCCGGACGCACGCATCCCTCCGCGCTCCTGGTGGCAACGCTGGTTCTCGCAGGTGGGAGACCTGATGATGTATCTCTTCATGCAGGCGCGCAACTTCTTCCGGCTCAGTCCGGCCGAGATGTTCCGCTCCTTGCTGGCTTTCGTCAGTCATCCCATCACGCTGGCTACCCTGGTGCTGGTGGTGGTTCTTTACTATGGCTGGCGGCTCAGGTGGCGGCCGGGGGGGAAGCGCCGTCGTGGTCGCGAGCGCGTCGAAGGACCCCTGGGCGAGCTCCTCGAGCGCTTCGAGCGGCGGCTGCGTCAGCACCAGCTCCAGCGGCCCGAGCATTGGACCTTACTGGAATGGGCAGCTCGCCTGGAACACCCGGAGCTGAGTTCGCCGGCTCGGCAGTTCCTGGAGGCTTACTGCCGGGCCCGCTACGGGGCGCTGGCGGCCGAGGATGAGCTCTCCCGCCTGCTCGAGCAGGTGGAAGCGATCAAGCCGCTCCCTCGCCGCTGAAGTTCTCCAGGGTGTTGATGGTGGCCTGACCGAGCTCGCCGGCCATGGCCCGGTCGATGAAGCGCTCCACCCGCAGGCGGGCCTCACTGCCGATCTCGATGAACTCGACCCCGATCAAGAACTGCCCGAAGGCATTCTCCTTCTGCCATTGCACCCGGGCGGTCACCTCGATCGGGTCCTGGTCATACTCGAGCAGGATGCGGAAGTGGATCTCCACGTCTTCTGGCAGCGGGAACTCGTGGTTGATGCGCATGCCGGAGGCCGACAGGTCCAGCGTAAAAACTCCGAACTTCTGGCGCGTCGAGCCCAGAACCATCTCCACCACCAGGATGCGGTCGAGGCGGTAGCTGCGGCGCCGGTTTTCGGGTGAGTACTTGTCCAGGAAATGCTGGATCTGGGTGGACTGCTCCCGGGTCAGGTCGGTGAACTTCAGGCCCAGCACGTGCATGCCGCCGATCAGCTCCTTCTGCCAGACCACCTCGACCTGCACCTCGAGCGGCTCATCGAGCGCCATGCGCACCGGGAAGACCTCGCCATCTTGCAGCGAAAAGTCGGAATGGATGCGCATGCCGCTTTCGTGCAGGTCGTAGATGTGCACGAAGCAGTTCTTGCTGACCCCGTCGGGGCGCGTGAACTCCGCGGCGAAGATTTTCTTGACCTTGATCTTGCGCCGCGCAAGTTGTCTTCGTTCGGCGGCGAGGTCGCGCTCAACCTCAGCCGCACCCCCTTCGATCATGGGCACCCTCCGCTCACGGCCTGGTTTCGGTTGAGAGCGGCTGGAACCCTACCACCAGCTGAAGATTCCCTGGAACCAGAAGCGCATCCCGCCCAGATCGTCCATGGCCACCCGGGTGAGCAGGTTGGGCTGAAAGCGCCACTCCAGTCCGTAGAGGCTCTCGGAAAGACCATTGCCGTACAGGATGCGGGTCAGAGTGAGCAGAACGCGGTCGTAGGAGTCCAGCGCTTTGGCCAGCTTGACCACGTACGTGGCGGGCAGTTGGTAGTCGAAGCTGACCTCCGACAAAAAGAGCACTTTGCTGATCTGCTGGGTGATGGGGCTGGCGATCAGTCCCGAAAGCACCGCCAGGCCCTGGGCCTGCAAAAAGTTGTTCATCGGGATGCTGGTCGAGCCCACCTCGCTGCCCCCGCCGGGCAGGCCGCTGACGGCCACCATCCGCAGCAGTTGGTTCTGGGCCAGAGGCGGGTTGGAGAACAGGTCCAGCTTCAAGTTGGGATACTGGCCATCGATCCGGGCCATGATCTGGTAGCCTCCGATGGTGGTGTCCGCCTCGACGTTCTCCAGGGTGGGAATGAGGCTGCGGTCCCAGTAAGCCCAGCCCTGGCGGATGTTGAAGGCCACATTGTAAAAAGGGATCTGCAACAGCCCTCGGGATAGGAAGGCCTGCCCCGACAGCACCGGCGTCCGGGTGGTCGAGTCGGGCTGCAGTTTGAGGTGGCCCTGGGCGCGCACACGCGAGTCGCCCACGTGGACCCAGAAATTGTCTCCCATGACCAGGTCGACGTCGTAGCGCAGGGGCAGACGGAAAGTGCTGCTCAATTCTTTCTGCGCGTCGCTGAGCTGCAGGTAGAGGTCGCCCGCGGGCAGGTCGACCTGCCCGGTCACGACCGGGATGAGGCTCAGGTTGGGATTCTCCCGGGTGCGGCCAGGGCGGGCCTCCAGGGTGAGGGCCACGTCCGCGGTGCCCTGGAAGCGCTCCTGCTGGAGAGGGATGCCCTGGCCGGTCAGGCCCAGGTTAAGGAAGGTAGGCTCCAAGCCGGCCAGCTCGGCCTTCCCGGTTACCTGGAACGGATGGCCGCCGATCAAGCCGTCGAAGCGGTCGATGGAATAGCGGCTGCGGAACATCCCCTGGTAACTCTCGCCGCCAGCCACCACCTCGGCCTCTTCCGGACGGATCTGCTCGAATCGGCTCTGCACGTTCAGAGCGGTGATGGGCTGGGGGAAGAGGCTGGTCGAAAGGCTGGCGTTCTCGATGCTCAGCCCACCCTGCACCTCGGGAAGCTCCAGGGTGCCGGTCAGGTCGAGCCGCCCCTGGACCTTACCCGAGGCCTGGGAGACCTGAGGTAAGATCGTGTCCAGAAGCTGCATGTTCTGGTCCTCGATGTGGGCCGAGAGGTTCATTTCCCCGTCGCTGCGAAGGCGCAGCCCGTCCCATGCCCAGTTGAGCCGGTCGGGCAGATTGGCGGCCTCGCGCACCCAGCGCAGCGGGATCTGCCCTCCCAGGGTCAGGTGCTCGGCCGCTCGCACGGCGGAGCCGATGGTGAGAATGACTCCGGGTGAGCCGAAGTCGACCAGGTAGCTCCCGTTGCTCTGGGGACGGCCGCTCACCTGGCCCGCCAGCGAGAGCTCAACCCCCTTGACCAACTCGCTCTCGCGCACTGCTCGGAAAGAGATGTTAAGCTCGGGCGTGGGCAGGAGGCCTTGCAGCTTCAGATCGAGCTGCTCCACGTGGCCCCGTACCGCGGCCGCGGTGGGATAGAGCCAGGCCAGGGACTCCAGGGGCATGTCTCGCACCGTGGCGGTCAGGCTGCTGTCCTTGTTGCCTGCCAGCACCAGCTGGCCCATCGCCTCCAGGAATCCCCCGTTGGCTTTCAGGCGGGTCGGGCTCAGACTCAGAAGGGCATTCTGGCCCTCGCGCCCGAAGCTCAGGGTGGCCGGCCCGTCCAGGCTCAAGGCCAGCCGCCTCTCCTCGAGCTGGCGGGCCAGCTCCAGCGAGCGCACCTCGAAGCCATACTGAGGCAGCCGGGTCACGCCCAGCGTCTCCAGGTCGCGGTACCACTGGCCCTCCAGGCTGACGGTGCCGCTCATTCGCCCCTCCAGGTCGGTGGTCAGGCCCAGGAGCCCGGCCAACTGGCTCATGGTGAAGTTCTCCATGCGGGCCTGGAACGGTCCCGTGCGGAGCGGCCCGAAGTCGGGCCCCGCCGGTGATTTGAACCAGTCCGAGAGGCGATCGTCGGGGCGGGGAGGCTGGAAGCTGACCGAGCCCTGGGCCGACAGGCTGGCTCCCTCTGTCAGGAAGCTGAGTGAGTCGGGTGGAATGTCGAGGGTGGCGCGGGTACCGCTCCAGGCCAGCTCGAGCCCCTGTCCCGAGCCGGTGGAGAGAGTGCCATCGGGGTTGCGCTGCAGGCCGCCCAGGCGCACCTGGCCGAGTAGCATCGAGGCGGCCGGCAATCCGGTCAGGGCCGATGGACTCCAGGCCAGCTGGTCGGACTCCAGGCCCAGGTAGGCCACCGGCTGGCCGGCCCGGGTCTGCAGCCGCAGGGCCAGGTCGGCGTTGCCGCTCAGGGCCGTGAAGGGTGCTCCCAGGCCGTGGAAGTAGCTCATCGGCACGTCGTGTGAGTAGAGCTGAGCCACGTAGTCGCCCGAGGCATTGCGGTTCCCGCTGCCCAGCATGCGCAACTGGCCCGACTCGAGTTCCAGGCGCGAGATGGCGAACTCGCCCGCCTTGCTCTTGAAGTCGACGAGCAGGTTGTCGAGCGGGAAGATCCGATCCTGAAACGGGAGGCCTCCGCGGCGCATCTGCAACCGACCGGCCAGGGCCGGTCGGGCCAGCGGGCCGGTCAGCCGCAACCGGTCGAAGGAGACCTGGCCGTAGAGGCGACCAAACGGCGTGGAAAAACGCTCGGGCAGCAGAGCCACGGCGCGGGGCGCATCAAAGCCACGGGTGCTGAACGTCAGCTGGGAGGGCTTTCTGGCGTCGAAGGCCACCCGCCCGCGCACCTCCATCAGGTCTTCCCCGGGGCCCTGACCCAGGCGGGAATCGAAGGGGTGGGCGCTCACCCAGAGAGGCTCGAAAGCCATCTGGCGGCGATTGCCACTCAGTCGGCCGCGGGCCGAGTAGACCTGACCTCCCTCCAGGGCCATCCAGGGCAGGTCCACCTGGCCCGCGACCGTGGGCATGGCGAAGGAGCCGCGCACGGTGCCGGTGGCCTCGCCCACGCCAGCAGCCACGTGATGGTCCAGGGCCTGGTTCAGGTTACGCCCTCTATCCAGCCAGGGGCGGGAGGCCAGCCAGCCCAGCTCGATGTCTTGAGCCTTGTAGCGCAGATCCACCTGGCGGGCGGCCAGGTCGATGGTGCCGCGCAAGCTCAGCAGACCCCAGGTTGGGGTGGAGAATTCGCCCAGGTTGGTCTTGTGCAGCGGGGGAGCGAAGATGGGGCCTGGGAAGGGGTAGGCCTGACCGTGCACGCCGGTGGTGGCCACCGAGCGGGTGGGGGGATAATCCCAGGCCAGGTAACCCTGGTCGAGCTTCAGCACGGTGCCCTGGCGCTGTCCCCAGGTGTTCAGCTCGACCGGGCCGGTCAGGCCCAGTTGGGGTCCCGCCAACTCGCCGCTGGCGATGAAGGAGAAGGACCGGGCCGGGCCTTCCAATCCGACCAGGCCGGTGAACTCCTCGGCCACCCGGTGGAAGGCCGGCATGCCCAGCACCCGCAGATCGACCTGATCGGCCCAGACCATCGCCTCCAGCGAGTCATCCTGGCGCCGCACCCCTTCCGTGGCCACCCGGCCTTCATGGTTGCCCGCAACGGCGTCGAACCAGTCCGGTCCGGTATCCACGTAGAGGAGCCGGGCCTGGATGGGAGAGGTGAACGTGACGGGTAGGGCCAGCAGGTCATGCAAGATTCGGCCCGGCAGGTCGGTGCCGTGCAGGGCCAGGCGGGTGTCTTGACCCTTCAGGCCATAACTGCCCGCCGCTTCCACCTGTCCCTGCTCGATGCGCCCCGTCAGGCCGGGGAAGTAGAGCCGGCCGCCGGACAGGAGGAAGGCGCCGGCCAGTTCGCTCAGCTCGTGGCCGCTCATGGCCAGACGAGAGCCCCGCAGGTTGCCTCGCGCGGTCAGCGCGGAAGGCTTCTCCCAAAGACCCCACAGCATTCCTTTGCCGCTCAGGCTTCCGGTCAGCGTGCGCCCGCGTATCGTCAGGGGGGGGAAGGCCACCTGCTCGGCCTCCACGCCGGCGGCCAGGTAGCTGTCCTTGAAGTCGAGGTAGGCGCCCGGGACGCGGACCTCGGTGCCGCCCCGGGCCAGGGTGGCCGAGCGCAAGAGCAGCGTATCGGCGCCGTAGAAGAAGTGGGTGCGAGCCGAGTCGAGCGCCTGGCCCAGCCCCTGGAAGGCCAGCACCTCAGCCGACCCCTGCACCATCGGCTCGGCCAGTGTGCCAAGCACCGAGGCCTGGAAGCTGGCCTGGCCACTCAGGTCGGGGGAAAGCTCCTGGAGCGAGGCGCGATCGCCCCCCAGATCGAGTAGCAGCGCCTCCTGGTCGAGGAAGACGAACCCGCTGCCCCAGAGCTGGCCCCCGGCCGCCCGGGCGCTGGCCTGCTCCACTTCCAACAGCCGCTCGGAGAGGCGGAAGCTGAGATCCAGGTCGTGCAGTTCCTGCTCTCCGCTGGCCAGGTGGGCCGAGCGCACCGTGCCCCGCAGCTCCGGACTCTCAGTCGAGCCTTCCAGGGAGAGCTCGAGCCGGGCCTCGCCCTGCAGCTTCGGAGCCCGGGGGCTCAGCTGGCGCAGTCGGTGGGCCTGGATTCTGGGGAAGTCGGCCTGCAGATCGAGCCACAGTCGAGGGGGCAAGAAGACGTCGCCGCGCACCTGGAAAGGCGTCCCGTCAGCCTGTCCTCGAAAGGAATCCAGGTGCAGCGCGTTGCCCGCCAGGCTGGCCTGGCCGTTCAGCTGCTCGATGGGCCAGGGAAGGGCATTGGCGCTCAGCGCGCCATCTTTCAGCCGGAGGCTTCCCGACCAGGAGAGGGCCCTGGGCAGGGCGGCGAAGCTGGGCGCGCGACCGGCTGCCTGGAGGTCGCCCTCGAGCTGGCCCCCGGGAAGGGTGGCCAGTCCCTGCAGGCTGGGGAACCCGGAGAAAGGCTTCAGCTCGAGATTCTGCACGAGCAGTCGCAGGTCGAGGACGGGGGACTCCCGGCCGACTCCCCCGGTCAGCTTGAGCTCGCCCGGCCGCTGCTGGACCGGGCGCAGGGTCAACTCGAGAGCGGCCATCGGATCCGAGCCGGCCGTCCGCAGGAAGCCGTCGAAGCCCGCCTGGTAGACGAACAGGTTGCGGCGCTCGTCGCGGTAGAAGGTGGTGCCGTCTACCACATGGATACGCCCCCGATAGCGGGCCAGCCAGGGACGACCGGGGGGACGAGCACGGAACAGTCGGCTGAGGTTGAGCACGCCCTCGGGGTCGACGCGCAGGGTCAGCACAGGCCTCTGGACGCTGATGTCGCCCACCAGGGCGGCCGCGTCGCCGCTGGAAAGGTAGGCCAGGGGATGGAGGCCCGCCTGCATGCTGGCCGCTTCGAGTACCAGGCCGTCTTGCCTGGATTCGACCCGCAGGTCATCCAGCGCGACCCCATTCAGGCTCAGCCGGGCCCGCTCGAAAACCAGGCGGCCGTCCAGATCGCGGGTCAGGGGAGCCAGCGCCAGGCGCATCAGGGGGGTGAGGAACAGGAAAAGCAGCAGCAGGGCCACAACTCCCAGAGCCGATCCGAGGGTCAGGGCCCGGAGAACGAACCTTCGTAGCTGCGCTGCATGAGGACGCATGGTCGGGCGAATCCGCAGAGGAATTCTGGTTGCCCTTCCTGTACCCTGGGAGCAAATCCTCCATTTATCGGGGTTTCTGAGGAAAAAATTGAATATGGCTCAGGATCGCGATCATCCCGATCCATTTTCGGGTCTGAACGCCCCCACGCTACCAGTAGCAGGACTGATCTGGATCATAGCGTATCTGCCGGGCCGAATACTATCATCCGTGGACGCCCTGAAAAGGAGAACCCGACTTTGCGACTTCGCACCCTGGGAGTCATTCTGCTCGTTCTGATGGCCTTGCCCTGCAGAGCCCAGTCCACTCCCCTCGCGCAACTTTGCGCCCCCTACGCCCTCTACCCCGACGCCCTCCTGGCTCAGGTGCTGGCGGCCTCCACCTTCCCGGATCAGGTGCAGGCTGCCACGGTCTGGTGCCAGGAAAACGCTGGACTGACCGGCTCGGCTCTGGATGCCAGCGTGCAGGCACAGCCCTGGGACCCCAGCGTCCAGGCTCTCTGCCAGTTCCCCGATGTGCTCCAGAAGATGGCCCAGGACCTGGACGCAACCACGCAACTCGGTCAGGCCTTCATGAGCGACAGCGGCAGCGTGATGGACTGCATCCAGAACCTGCGGGCCAAGGCTCAGGCCATGGGCGCCTTGAGCAGCAATGCTCAGCAGACGGTCGTGAGCAACTCCGACCTCATCCAGATTCAGCCTGCCAACCCGGACACAGTGTATGTCCCGTCTTATGACCCGAGCTACCTTTACGGCGGGACTCCCTATCCCTATGGCGCCGGATTGTTGACCTTTGGCGCGGGAGTGGCTCTGGGGACCTGTTTCAATGATAACTACGGCGCTTTCAACTGGGCCAACCACTCGATGTACTGCGGGCAGGCGGTGCGTGCCGGATATTACGGCGGCTACAACTACGCCGGGTGCAACACATGGGCCCACGCGGGCGGAGTGTACGGGGCCGGGGCCTACCGAGCGGGCGCTTACGGAGCTTACGGCGCGGCGGGTGTTGCCCACACGGGCGCGACCAGCGTATACCGCGGTCCCCTCGGCGGCACCGACGTGGCCCATACCGGGACCACTGCCTTCGGGGCGCGTGGTTATGACGGCGCCGCCGGCGGCGCTTTTCACGACAGCTTCAACGCCTACCGCCCTCCCGACGCCGGTTTCGGCGGGGGCGGTTTCGACAGTCGCTGCGCCTCGCGTGGCTTTAGCAGCATGGGTGGCTATCGGGCGGGAGGATTCTCGGGAGGCTTCTCCTGCGGCCACTTTGGAGGTTTCCGTCGATGAAGAGGGCTCTTATGATTACCTTGCTTGCTCTGGCCTTCAGTCTGCCCGGGCGAGCCCAGGAGTCCGGTCAGACGACTTTCGTCAGCCCTGAAGAGGCCGTCAAGGCTCTGGTTACGGCGGTCAGGGCCGGGGACCAGCAGGCCATGGTGACCCTGGTCGGACCCAGCGCCCGCGCCGGCCTGGCCCAGCAGAACGAGGGCGACCGGGAGGCGTTGCGCGCGGCCCTCGAGCAGAACGTTCAGCTCGTTCCCACCGGCGACGCCCTGATCACGTTGATGGTCGGGAAGGAGAACTACCCGCTCCCGCTGCCCCTGGTGAAGGAGAACGACCGCTGGTTCTTCGACGGCAAGCTGGGGCTGCGCGAGCTTCAGGCCCGCCGGATCGGTCGCAACGAGCTGGGGGTGATTCGCGCCTGCGAAGCGTATGTGCAGGCTCAGCGGGCCTTCGCCGCGCTGGATGCCGACAACACCGGCCTCTACCAGTACGCCCAGCGCTTCGTGAGCCAGAGCGGCCGACACGACGGGCTCTACTGGCCGGCCGCCAGGGGAACCGTCCCCAGCCCCCTGGGGCCGTTCTTCGCTGAGCCCGCCAATCAGGGCGCTCGGGCCGGGAAGCCGTTTCACGGCTACCACTTCCGTATCCTGACCGGCCAGGGGCCCTCAGCGCCTGGCGGCGCTTTCTCGTATCTGCTGAACGGGCACATGGTGGCGGGTTTCGGGCTGGTGGCCTACCCGGCGGTTTACGGCGAGACCGGAATCATGACGTTCATCATGGGCCCAACGGGGGTCATCTACGAGCGCGATCTCAAGGGTCGCACCGAAGAGGTCGGCCGATCCATGACCACCTTCAACCCCGCGAGCGGTTGGAAGAGACTCTAATGTGTTGAGCGTTACGTGCTGAAGGTTTTTGCCTATCCTTCGGGGGCGCCTCCATACAAGTCTGTCGGCGCGAGTTACTGCAAAACCTTCAGCACTTCACTTTAGCGCCGCTCCGGTGGCGATTTCAAAGAAAGCAGGTCCATCCATCATGAGAATCCGCTCACTGCTCCTGGCCCTGGCCTTGTTGGCCGCGCCGGCTCTGGGGCAGGCGCACTACCAACCGGGCGCCTTTCCCCTGGACTCGCTGACCAATATGCCCCCATTTCCGGGGGTCTACTTCTCCGAGAATCTGCTCTACTACACGGGCCAGGCAGAGCTCTCGCGGACCCTCCTGAACGGGCGCGTCCCCGTCACCCTGAATCTGGATATGAGCGTCTTCGCTGCCAATCAGATGGTCATGTGGCAGTCGGGTGAAAAGTTCCTGGGAGCCGACTATGGCGCCATGATCCTGCTGCCTTTGATGCAGCCGAGCGCAGGGGCCCAGCTCGACGTGGGCCTCTTCCAGGCGCGACAGGTCGGCAACGACAAGTTCGGTCTGGGGGATGCGCTCATCGCCCCGCTCATCCTGGGTTGGCACGGGGAGAAGTACGACGCCTTGTTCAGTTACGGGGTCTGGGCGCCGACCGGCGCCTACTCGACCGGAACCCCGCTGAACGTGGGCCGGGGTTTCTGGACCCACCAGCTGCAATTGGGCGGGGCCTACTATCTTGACGACGAGCGGACCTGGAGCTTGAACGGAGTGGGAACCTTCGAAGCCGACACCAGCCGTTCCAACGGGTTCAACCCGGGGAACTACTTCTCGCTCGACTGGGGGATCCGAAAGAAGCTTGACGACCAGTGGACCCTGGGGCTGACCGGCTACGACACCTGGCAGCTCAACCCGGCCAGCGCGGGTTTCGGCTTCAACAACCAGATCACCAACAGTGCCCACGCCATCGGAGGCGAGGTCGCGGTGACCATCCCCGAAGCGAACTATCTCGGGATCACGTTGAAATACTCTCACGAGTATGAGGCTCACGCCCGCTTTCAGGGCGATCTCGTGACGCTCACGTTCTCGGTTCCGATCGATATGGAGTTGCCCAGCGCGCCTCCACCGGCTCCGGCAACTCCCTCTCCGGAAGCGAAACCGGCTGCCGAGCCGCAGGCCGACCCGGCTGCTGCCCCAGCGGCCGAGCCAGCCCCGGCCGAGTCAGCCGAGCAGTCGTCGAACATCAATCAGGTCGACCAGTCCGATCCCCAATCGCCCTGATCCCCAAAAACTCTCCAAATTAGCAGAACTGATAGAGTCGTGAGGAAAGGACAATCTATGAATCAGGCTCGAGCATTTCTCTTCGCCCTGGTCCTGCTGCTGGTCGGTCTACCAGCGGCGGCTCAGGAAGTGACCGGGCAACCTGGCTCGCCGGACGCTACCACAACCATCAACGGGAAACAACTCCCGGCCCCCGACCCCAAATTCGAGGGTGTCATCCGAGATGATGCCCTGCAATCCAAGCCCTGGTGGGCACCGCGTATCGTCCCCCCCCGCAAGGCTCCCAATATCCTGCTCATCATGACCGACGACTCGGGCTTCGGCGTGCCGAGCACCTTTGGCGGGGTCATCCCCACCCCGACGCTCGATCGAGTCGCCCGAAGCGGCCTGCGGTACAACAACATCCACTCGACCGCTCTGTGCTCTCCGACCCGGGCCGCGCTCATCACCGGTCGCAATCACCACTCAACGGGCTTTGGCGTGATTTCCGAGCAATCCACGGGTTTCCCGGGCTACAACAGTATCATTCCCAAGGATAAAGCCACCATCGGCCGGATCCTCAGGGACAATGGCTACTCGACCTCCTGGTTCGGCAAGGACCATAACGTCCCGGCCTTCTGCGCCAGCGCGGTCGGGCCGTTCGACAACTGGCCGATCGGCCAGGGCTTCGAATACTTTTACGGCTTCGTCGGCGGCGACGCCAACCAGTGGCAGCCCAACCTCTTCCGCAACACGACCCAGATCTATCCCTTCCAGGGCAAACCGGGCTGGAACCTGGTCACCGGAATGGCAGATGACTGCATCGACTACCTCCATCGCGTCGATCAGATCGCGCCGGACAAGCCCTTCTTCTGTTACTACGTGCCGGGCGCCACGCACGCGCCGCACCATCCCACCAAAGAGTGGGTGGACAAGATCCACGCGATGCACCTGTTTGACGGGGGCTGGAACAAGGTGCGTCAGCAGATCTTCGAAAACCAGAAGCGTCTCGGGGTGATCCCGGCCGACACGAAGCTCGAGCCCTGGCCCAAGGAGCACCTCAAGAGCTGGGATGACTGCACGGCCGAGGAAAAGCGCCTCTTCATCCGCCAGGCCGAGATTTTCGCCGCCTACGCGGCTTACAACGACCACGAGATCGGGCGCGTCATCCAGGCTATCGAGGACATGGGCAAACTCGACGACACCTTGATCATCTACATCAACGGAGACAACGGCACCAGCGCCGAGGGTGGTCCCCTGGGCACGCCCAATGAGGTCGCCTTCTTCAATGGGATCAACATGATGCCCGTGCAAGAACAGATGAAATTCTACGACGTCTGGGGCACCGAGAAGACCTACAACCACATGTCCGCCGGCTGGGCCTGGGCCTTCGACACGCCCTTCACCTGGTTCAAGCAGAACGCCTCCAGGCTGGGCGGCATCCGGCAGTGCATGGCGGTTTCCTGGCCCAACGGGATCAAGGACAGGGGAGGCCTGCGCCAGCAGTTCATGCACGTGATCGACGTGGTCCCGACCCTGCTCGAGGTGAGCGGCATTCCGGCTCCCGAAATGGTGGACGGCATCCGGCAGGCGCCGATCGAGGGCACCAGCTTTGCCTACACCTTCGAAGCCGCGAACGCCAATGCGCCCTCTCGCCACACAACTCAGTATTTTGAGATGTTTGGCCAGTGGGCTCTGTATCACGATGGCTGGATGCTGAGCACCCGGGTCAACCGGGCGCCCTGGGAAGCCTTTGGCAAGGCCAACCCGGATCCGCTCAACAACCAGGTGCTCGAGCTCTATGACCTCAACAACGACTTCAGCCAGTCCCAGAACGTGGCCGACAGGCACCCCGACAAAGTCGCCGCCTTGAAGCAGATGTTCATTCAGGAAGCGCGCAGGTATCAGGTCTTCCCCTTGGACGCCTCGGTGGCGGGCCGCATCGTGGCGCCGCGACCGAACATCACCGCGGGTCGGACCGAGTTCGTCTACACCCGGCCCATGGTCGGGTTGCCGCAGGGCGATTCCCCGTTCCTGCTCGACACCTCGTTCACTCTCACGGCCGACATCGATGTGCCGGCTGCGGGCGCCGAGGGAATGATCCTTACCTCGGGAGGACGGTTCGCGGGCTACGGGTTCTACTTGCTCAAGGGCAAGCCGGTGTTCGTCTGGAACCTGGTCGACCTGGAGCGCATTCGTTGGGCCGCAACCGAACCGCTGTCACCCGGCAAGCATCGGCTGGAGTTCGACTTCAAGTATGACGGACTCGGCGTGGGCACGCTGGCCTTCAACGACATGAGCGGCCTGGGTCGCCCGGCTACAGGGACCCTCAGGGTGGACGGCAAGGACGTTCAGACGATCCAGATGCCGAAGACGCTTCCGATGATCCTGCAATGGGACGAGAGCTTCGACATCGGCTCGGACACCCTGACCGGTGTCAACGATGCCGACTACCTGCCCCCCTTCCCCTTGACCGCCCGGCTCGAAAAGCTGACGATCAAGGTCGACCGGCCCAAGCTGACGCCCGAGGACGTCAAGAAGCTCCAGGAGAGCCAGCGCAACAATAGCTCCAGCGAGTAGAGCGAGTTGTGCTCGGGGACCCGACTGTCGCAGCAGTCGGGTCTTTCTCTTTCTGGGGCCTTCGATAGATGAACTGACCCGACTTTAGCACGTTCATCTGGCCAGTGCATGCTCGGAAAGGACGACCCGCTTCCAGAGGGGAATCCGCCTGGATGCTCCCCGACGACCCGCCTCCGGACGCCACGGTCGTCCAGGCCCCGGACCAGCTGGCCCAGGCTCGCAGCGAGTCTTCGGACTCGACGCCGCCGACCCCGCCGGGCTATCGGCTGGAATGCCGGCTGGGCGTGGGCTCGTTTGGCGAGGTCTGGGCAGCGGTGCAGTTGCGGACGGGTCAGCGCGTGGCCATCAAGTTCTTTCGCCGCGCTGGCCTGGACTTCGACTACCTCAGGCTGGAGGTGGCCCGGCTGCGCGAAGTGGCCAGCCACCCCTTCGTGGTGAGCCTGCTGGATGCCGACCTCGAGCATGATCCGCCTTTTTACGTCATGCCACTGCTGGCGCGCTCGCTCGAGGACGAGCTGCGGCCCCCGCTCAAGACCGCTGTGAGCTGGATCCAGCAACTGGCGGCCGCCCTTCGCTACCTGCACGACAAGGGGGTGCTGCACTGCGACCTCAAGCCCTCCAACGTCTTACTCGACGAAGAGAAGAGAGTGCGGTTGTCCGACTTCGGCCAGTCGCGCAGTCAAAACGAGAAGAGCGCGGCCTTTGGAACCCTGGGCTTCATGCCCCCCGAGCAAGTGCGGGCCGAGGCCGTGCCCGGAGTCGCCTGGGACGTCTATAGTTTCGGAGCGACCTGCTACGCTCTCTTGACCGAGCGGTACCCGCGACTGTCGGAAGAGGACCAGACCTCGCTGCGTTCCAGCCACAACACCCTCGAGCAGTTGGACCTCTACAAGAAGCTGCTGGGTACGAAACCTCTCACGCCGGTGCGAGAGCTGCGCTCTGAGGTTGACCCGGAGCTGGCCTGCATCCTCGAATGCTGCCTTCGGGTCGACCCCATCTCGCGCACCCCCTCGATGCACGAGGTCGTGGACGACCTGCAACGCTGGCAGGCCCGCGAGCCGCTGCTCTGCCGCCGGCCCTGGACCCGGCGCTACCGTCTGGAGCGTTTCCTGGCCCGGCCCCTGGTGGCCTTGAGCCTTTTGCTGCTGGCCTTCTTTCCGCTCTTCGTGAACACCTATTTGACCCTCAAGACACGCACCTTGCTGGCAGTGGAGGTCAAGCAGCGCGTGCAGCAGGGTTGTCAGATGGCCCGCAGCGAGCTGCTGCGAGAGCTAACCCCCCTCCGGGATGCGCTCAACCGCCTGGCCGAGAGCCAGGCTCCCCTCGAGCCTATCGAGGGTTTCGAGAACCTTTTGCTGCTCGACCGCTCGGGGACCGTGCTGGGGTCGGTCGGTCCCTGGAGCGCACCCCTGAGTGCACCCACCGGAAAGGTGCTGATGCCCCCGGGTGATCAATTTCTGCTGGTGGCCGCCATGCCCGACCCGAACCGCTTTCTGGCCGGCGTCCTGCCGCGCTCCATGCTGGAGGATCGGCTGGCAGAGGGCTTCCGGCTAGCCCTCCCCGGCCAGGAGGCGTTGCCCGCCGTCAGCCGTTACGTCAACCAGGCCGGTCAGGACGTGGTGGGGGCCAACCTGCCTGTGGATGGTTTCGTGCTCGTCTACGAGGTGCCGGCCAACACCGCCCTGGCCGCGGCCGACGAGATCCTGGTCAAGAACCGCTGGCTGAACCTGATGGTCGCTTGCGCGCTCTTCCTGTTCGTGCTGGTGGCCAGCAGTCGCCAGCCCGGGGCGACAGGAGTCTGAGGCCCTGATCGACCGCGGCTTCGTTCAGTGAGCTGCGGCAGGAATGATAGAAAAATTCAAGAATCATCCGTCCACTCGGGCTGACCAGAGGCGTCGAGCCCCCATTCACAAAGGGTCCTCCTTTGGCTCCACAGGTCCACTCGGGGATATCCCCCTTCCCTTGTCGAATTCAGCCATCCAGAGGTGAACCATGCTCGCACCTGACCAGGAGGAGTTCTACCCCTACTACGAGGACACGGTGACGGAGTCCGACTGGCACGTGGTGGCCATTCACTACCTGTTCGGAGCTTTGCGGACCCACTTTGCCGATCAGCCCGACGCCTGGGCGTTCTCCAACATGTTCGTGTATGATCAGCCTGGCAATCGTGATCGCAAGGTGTCTCCCGATGTCTTCGTCGCTTTCGGGTGCACCCACGAGAAGCGGCGGGTCTTTCGAACCTGGCTCGACGGTGGGCCTCCGGTGGCGGTCTTCGAGATCACCTCGCGCACCTCGCGCAAGACCGATCAGCACGCCAAGCGGATTCGCTACGCCGAGATGGGCGTGCAAGAATACTTCTTGTTCGACCCGCTGGGCGAGTACTTGCCCGGTCAGTTTCGGGTCTACCGGCGGGAGGGCCAGGATCTGGTCCCGTTCGTGGCCCAGGGGTGCTATCGAAGCGAACTCCTCGGGCTCGATCTGATTGTGGAGCGAGAGTTCTTACGCCTGGTGAACACTACCACCGGGTCGCCCTATCCTTCGGCGGAGGAGGAAAGGGCTGTTGCCCTGGCTGAGCGGGAGAGGGCTGAAGCCGAGCGCCGTCGCTGCGAGGCCCTGGAGGAGCAGGTCCGTCATCTGCAGCAACGCCTGGACCAGCTCGGCGGCTGACTAACGTGTTGAGCGTTACGTGCTGAAGGTTTTGC